>NZ_JAOS01000001.1:0-399126 GCF_000523975.1 Mycobacterium sp. MAC_080597_8934
GCCAAACCAGCGCACTGAACGTTACAGGCGGCCAGTTGCGATACCCAGCGATAGTGTGGGCTCGCCCGGTGATTCTCTATGCCGGATACTTTCGTCACTGTGACGCAGGTGGTGCCCTGCGATGGGGCCGCTGAACAACTTTGAGGCTGGTCGCCCCATTAAGCGGCCGCCGGAACACTCGCACCGACATCGAAGCCTGCGCGATCCTGTGAGCATCAAGTCAACGTGCCGCGCGGGCATCCGACCTGTCCAGAGCCAGCGCTTGCCCGTGCCTCCCGTGTTGACCCACGACTCGTATTCCCTCCTCCCTTGGCGGATCGCCCAGACGCAGCGAAATCATCAACCCCGGCCCATCACGGGCACGTTGTGCAGCCGAACGCTAGCCCGCCAATTAACACCTGCATGGCGGGCACTCGACACGACGCGAGCTGGGCGCTGCGGCGCTGCTGTCGACGCGCCACTCAATTGCACCGGGCTGCACACCGCGTTTGCCGCCAGCGAGGCTGTCGCCTGCCAGGGTGATGGGACCTCTGGTTTGCCATGAGCATGGGACCGGGTTGTTCCGGTTGTAGGCCGTGCGTTGATGGTGACCGATGGGGTGGTTGCCGGTCAATCCGACGGAGTCGGAGGGGCCGGCTTTTCCGGTCGGGGCTTTTGGCGTTGCCGGTAGGACTGGCCTTCGACGACGAGTTCGTAGGCCGCTGATTGCAGGCGGTCCATCGCGGATTGAGCCAGCAGAGGATCGGCCATCATGGTCAGATCTCGGGCGGTTCGCGGTTGCTGGTGATGATCGTCGAAGCCTTGCGGTGGCGTTCGACGATGATCTCGTAGAAGTCGGTAGTCTCGGTGGCTTCCAGGCGGTGCAGTGCCAGATCGTCGATGATCAATAGCTCGACGCGGTGCAGTTTGCGCATCTCGTCTTCGTAGCTGCCGTCCAGGCGTGCTCCACGCAGGCGTTTGAACAGTTTGTCGGCCCGTTCGGTGTGCACGCTGTGAAGCCGTCGTACCGCGATGTGGCCTAAGGCGTTGGCCAGGAACGTCTTTCCCACGCCGACCGGGCCCATGACGAGCACGTTGTAGGCATCGGCGAGGAACCGCAGCGAGATCAGCTCGGCCCACAATTGCTGATCGAACGCCACGGCGGTGGAGTCGTCCCAGGCTTGGAGTTGCATCGCAGGATCGAGGTGGGCAGCCTTGGCCCGCCGCGTCGCGGACTCGCGGTCGCGGCGGGTGACCTCATCAGCGAACAACAGCTCCAAAAAGTCGTGGTGCGGCAGCCGGTTGGTGCGGGCCAGCGCCAGCCGCTCCGGGAGGGTGTCGAGCAGCTGACCGAGTTTGAGGCGGCGCATCAACGCTTTGAGCTCGCCGGAGACCTCGATCGGTTTGACCGCCGGCACGGCATCGGGGCGGGCCGGGCTCATGAGGGCCTGCGGACCGAGAAGTCGGAGCCATCCCGCACGAACCTGGACGCCGCCCCGGGTGGTTTCGGTATCAGGGGCATCTGTTCACCGCCGCCGCGGGTCACGATCCGCTCGATCAGTCCGACGTCGATGACTTCGGCATCCAAGGCACGCCGGCAGGCGTCCTCCACGGCGGCGGCGCTGTGGCGGCGCACCAGCCCCAGCAGCCGATAGACCTGGCGCATCTTGGTCCACGGCAGCGGGTGTTCCAACACGGCGGCGGCGTAGGTGCCGACGTGGGTGCCGTGGGCAGCAGCCTTGCGCTGCAGCGCATTGATGTCGCGCATCGCATAGACCGACACGTGCGCGGGCAGATCAGCGGGGTCGGTGTGCCGCCGGCCCGGGGCCATGACGGGGTGGACCTTGATCAACTCACCACGCCAGTACAGCTTCACCGCGTGCGCATCCGTGCGGGCCTCGATCCGCTTGCCGACCAACTCGCCGGGCACGCTGTAGAGCGCTTTGGCGATCTGCACATGCCGGTCTGAGGCGACCTTGGGATGGGTCCAGACCGGGATGTCGAACACATCCTCAGGCACCGGTCCCAGCGCAGGGAGTTCCTCGGCGGCGAACACCTCGGCCGGGCGCAGCCGGGTGGTGCCATGAATCCGCAACCCGGCGGTCTGCGCACACCACAGCCGCGCCCGTTCCCGGCAATCCCCGAGATCCCGGAAGTGTTCTCCGGCATAGAAATTCGACCGCACGTACTGCACCATGCGTTCTACCCGCGGCTTATCTTTGGGGCTGCGGACCCGCGTCGGGTCAACAGCGAACCCGCGGGCCTGGGCATACTCCCGGAACGCGTCATTGAGCCGGGGTTCGGTCGCGTGTGCGGTGGTGACGATGGCTTTCATGTTGTCGGGGATCACCACCGCGAACACCCCGCCGAAGAACACCCACGCCGCTTCGAACCCGGCGATCACATCGTTAAGGGTCTGGCGGTAGGTGGGCCAGACGAACATGTGCCGCGAATACACCGCGGTGAAGATCAACCCGTGCACCACCCGGCGCCGCCCATCACCAGCATCGATGAGCAGACCGAGGCGGCCGAAGTCGACCTGCACCTCCGCACCGGGTTCGCAGTCGGCCACCGGCACCGTGGCTTGGCGCCGCCCGAATCCCAATTCAGTTGTGGCGTAACGGTGCAACGTCCGATACGACACCACCACACCCCGGCGGCCAAGCAGCGTGTGGATCTTGGTCAACGTCAACCCGTCTTTGAGCCACGCCTTGATCTGCTCATGCTCAGCGGCGATCGTCTCCCAGGCAAGGCTCTTGCCAGTCGGCCGGTGCGGGCGAACCTCGGCGATCACCGCCGCGAGCAGCTCATCGGTGAGCTGACTGTCTCCGCCGTCACGGTCGAGCCCGCAGGCCCGTGCCCGGTCGACGTAGCGTCGCACCGTTTTACGATCGGTGCCCGAGAGCCGGGCCACCTCCCGCAACCCCAACCCCTGCAGCCACAGCCGCAGCATTTCCACGATCTCGATCACCGATACCTCCCGGTAGCTCATCAGGCCAATACAGCGGCCCAACAACCGGAAGAACCCACGCCACGCCGGGGTGGTCCCATAACTGGCAAAACAGCCAGTCAGGTGGTCCCATCAATGGCAAACAGGTGGTCCCATGCTCATGGCAAAACCAGCTCTGAAGTGGTCCCTTTCACC
Organism: Mycobacterium sp. MAC_080597_8934; assembly: GCF_000523975.1. Taxonomy (NCBI): domain Bacteria; kingdom Bacillati; phylum Actinomycetota; class Actinomycetes; order Mycobacteriales; family Mycobacteriaceae; genus Mycobacterium; species Mycobacterium sp. MAC_080597_8934. The sequence continues at coordinate 3,125 of NZ_JAOS01000001.1, forward strand.
TGGCAGCCGACAGTCTGATTTAGTCCGCTAGCGGTTCCTATCCAATTGACTCCATTCATCCCGGCTTCTGGGTTTGATGCCGCAGGGGGGATCGCTGGCAAGTTGTTCCCAATGCACGATGCTTGATCGAGGGTGAATTTGCAGACTATGCCATCAGGTGTGAGGAAATAGACGGTCGCGTCAGGCGAACGCCCAGGATTGGGCACCGAGATTTCGTAGTCCTTGACGTTGGCGGGAGTGTATCCGCTCAGATCGGGAAAACTCGGGGGGTCGGCGTCTGCCGTGCACGGGCTCAAAAGTGAGGCGCCGACTAGACCGGCGACTCCGGCGAGCGTTTTGGACACCATTTCTTTCCTATCGGTGCTGACGAACTAATTCCCTTGCTACGAACCGTGATTCGAGAACCTTCACTGCCGTACCGATCGACTCCGCGCCGAGACCTCTGTCTCGAATCAAACGTGCGGCAGCCAGCCGGAACCATGCGGCGACAACACAAAGCCCCGGCCCTGCGCGTCCTTGCAGGCTGTCGTGCCCGAGTTATTAACCCCGCAGACCACGCCATCCACCGTGATCGAATGGAATGGGGGAAGCGTGTTGAGTGAGTGCCCGTAGACCTGGCCGTTCGGGGCAATCGGATCACCGGATTGTGCTAAGCCAGAGCTGGTTCCAATTGCGTTCACTGTGCCGGTCCCAGTAGCTGGCGGTATAGCGGGAAAGTTCTTGCCCGTGCACTGCGCCTCTCCCGAGAAAAAATCGCATGTGATGCCATCTGGGGTAAGGAAATACACGGTAGTGAGCGGTGCACGCCCGGTGTTGGGAAGGCCAATCGTGTAGTCCGTAACGTTTGCGGGGGTGTAGCCGCTCAGATCGGGAAAGCCGGCGGGGTCGGCATGTGCCGTACATGGGCTTGAAAGAGCAGCCCCCACAAGTCCGGCGCCGATCGCGGCAAGCGCCTTAGCCGCCACCGCGTTCTCCAATCGGCTCAACTGAACACATTGCTAATCACGTCTTTCGACCTGGTATTGGCGCCGAGTGCTTAGTGGCGGTGCAACACGGCTACCCCGTCCATAGCGGTTAGTCCACCCCAATATCACACGTGCGGGAGCCAACCGGAACCATGCGGCGACAACACGAAACCACGGCCCTGCGGATCCTTGCATGCCGTCGTCCCTGAGTTGTCGACGCCGCAGATGATGCCATCGACAGTGATGGAATGACCCGGTGGAAGCGTTTTGACGGGATGTCCATCGACTACGCGTGACGGTTCGCCCTCATTCGTCTGTTTCAGGCCAGTCGTGGTTCCGATCCAATTAACCCCTGTGATTCCGGCATCGGGATGTGAAGGCGCGGGGGGCACCGAAGGCAGGTTATTTCCACTGCACTGTGCTTGATCGGGCGTGAAGTTGCAGACCACCCCGTCAGGGGTAAGGAAGTACACCGTTGGAAGGGGTGGGCGGCCAGGGTTGGGGACATCAATCGTGTAATCGCGGACGTTCACTGGAGCGTCTGCAGACAGGTCGGGAAATTTGGGGAGGTCTGCGTGGGCCGTGCACGCAATTGAGAAAGCGGCGCTGATGAGTGTTATGACGCCGCTCGTTTCTTTGACCACGATATGCCTCCTATCGGCTTGGGCGGGCCGCCATGCGTCAGTGAAAGGGATTGAGTTGAAACTCTCGGGTGTTGTACGGAGTACCGACCGGCACGCCGTTACCATCCTTGGCTGTATTCCATTGACTGCCAAGTAATTTCAAATCGTCTAGAGTTGATCCTGGCAAGATATACCCACCGTACGGCTGCGGCATGAACTTGGGGGCGCCTGGATCGCCATTCTGTACCACAAGGGTGGTGGGCACGTCCGCGCCGAACATGTCAGTTGGGCTGGTTCCTACCCGCACTTCAACACTTCCCTTATGCGCATCTACGTTAAAGCCTGACAACACCGGCCTACCACCGATTTCGCGGAAGCTGAGCTCACCGTAGCGATCGTTAGTTACCTGTACGGCCTGGTCCCGGGGATTGCCCCAATCCTTGCCAGTCCATGGCTGCCACTTGTCGCGTTCGAAGACGTTCGCAGGGTCCGCGCGGTACATGGTGATGCCCCGACTGCGGTCGAAGGAGTCGGCAGCGATGTAGACCTTGCCGTCCGAGCCCTTATACCCGCTGACCTGGGTGGGGGCGTCCCCAGCGCCCCGAAATGAACCTGGAACCATTGTCCACCCCTTGCCCGGGTCACCATTCACTTCGACCAGCCACGAAGCCACTGGCTTTAGATCGTCCTTAGTGCCCGTCACCATCATGTAGGTTTTGTCTCCCAGCGTGATCGTCCCCGAGGGCAGCGTGTCAGTGACACCTTTCGCGTCGCTCGGGATGGGAAAAAGCTCGTGACCGCTGCCTTCTGGTCCCGTCAATGGCGCCCCAAAATGTGGGTGGCCCTCGGCATCGAAGGTCACCGGCACGGCCACCGACCGATAGTGTTCTCCATCGCCCATCTTATTTCCGGAGAACGAATCCCCGAAGATGGCGAGGTACTTCCCGGGCTGCCCGGGTATCTCGACGACCTCTCCCAAATCCGCGGCCCCGATCCCCGGGATGCCCGGCACCCCACCTGTACCGGCGACTGGTCCCAGATCCCTCACCTCACCCGGTTTCAGCGGACTCTCCATCCAGGTGTCGACCGTGGTTGGAGGGTCGTAGCCTTCGGTGTGCAAAGAGTCCATCGATTTGCGCAACGTTTCCGAATAGCCGTTGCGAATGGAATTCATCTGCTTGAGCGCGTCGCGGACGTCGTCGACGGCGTCGGCGTGCACGGCCTTCTTGAGTGACTCTAATTCGGAGCGTTCCGACGCAGATAGGTCAAGCGTCAAATCATGGTTGATCGCACCGGTGATGTTGTCCAGCCCGCGCAGCTCACGTTCCAACTCGGCGATCTCCTGGGCCCCGGCCTTTTGCGCCTCGGCCAGGGAGGCGGCGATGCCTTCCAGATCGGCCCCGATCTTGGGCAGCTGCAAGGACTGCGCGCCAAGGGATTTGGTCACGCGCTGCACCTCGTCCGAGTCGTTGATCGGGTGGTCGCCATTTTGGTGATTCCAGGCGGCGTCGAAGCGCTTGCGGGCGTCCTCGAATGCGTGGTCGGCTTCGGCGGTGCACCGGCCGGCGGTGTGAAAGGCCTGCGCCAACTGCGAGATTTGAAACGGGCTGCCGGCCTGCAGGCTCTGGTTGATCGCCCACGGATCACCCCCGGCCGACGCGATCAATTCCGCTTCGCTCAGGTTTGTCAGCTGCATGGCGCCGCCAATCGCCGCCAACCACCGACAAGCATCGCCGCCCCCTTCTGAGCAGGTATAACCCTACTACTCGGCGGGCCGGTGCAGGGCATCACCGTGGCGACCCAGGTCGCGACTCTGCTTCCGATTTAGCAACGGCTGCCAGGGCGATGCCCACGCCGCGGCACCGCTGCGCCGGACGTGCGGTCAGGCGCCGCGATCCAGCATGCGTTCGGGCGATATCACCTGGCCCACGCAGCCCTTCAGGCAAATAGCCCGCTGGGCGATGGGCCGAAGAGGCACACCGCCATGCGCGTAGTCCTGCTTCATCAGGACGGCGACCGGGCCACCGCATAGCTCGCAGGTTTCCTCTTCGTCCCAGTACTCAGACGACATGACGTGCTCCTAGATCGGGCTAACGCAGCAAACCCATGCTAGGACCGAGTATCGACGCGACCCGGCATTTAGGGGCCGAACCGTGCGCGGATATGCTCATCTGTACCGGTTGAAGTCCGAGGATTGAACGCGAAATATCGTGTACCACTTGAGAATTAGTCAGGCAACGCGGGCCGCCCTCCCACGGTTCAGGTCTGGTTACCGGCCAGCTTCCGCACCGTCAGGGCTTCGATGTCCTGGAACGGCCGCCCCTCGGGCCGGATGAGGTCGTGGAACCACACCTTGGGCACCGAGGTGTACGGATGATCCCATGACTCCCAGGGGAAGTAGGTCTGCGTCTTGCCGGCGACCAGGCCCCAGTTGATGGCGCCGACGTTGTGCCGCTTGGCCACCGGCAGGATGCTCTCGACGGTGCTGCCCCGTGGCCGGGCCATGTACTCGGTGCACAGGATCGGCCGGCCCAGCGGGGTGAGCTCGTTGATCCTCGACTCGAAGCCCGCGGGCTCGGCATACGAATGGAAGGTGATGACGTCGGCGTTGGCCAGCTGGATGTCGCTGATTGCGCTGCGGCCCTGGGGTTGTCCCCAGTCCCCGCGCCACACCCCACTGGTGAGCGGCTGACTGGCATCGACCGCTCGCGCCCACCGAAACACCTGGGGCAGCAGGTTGGCGACGAGCTGCTCCTTGTCGCTCCGTTCGACGTTGCGGTACTGCCGCGCCGGGTTGTCCGGCTCGTTCCACAGGTCCCAGCCCAAAACCCGGTCGTCGTTGCGGAATTGGGTCATCACCGAGGTGACGTAGTCACGCATGACGGGGATGTAGCGGGGGTCGCCGAGACGCTCGGCGCCCGGACTCTGCACCCACCCGGAGTTGTGCACGCCCGGCCGCGGTGGGCGCTGCCGGCCGGCCCGGGGCTGCGGGTCCCAACACGAGTCGAAGAAGACGAACAGCGGCTTGATGCGATGTCGTGCGGCGATGTCGACGAATTGCCCAAGGCGGGTTTGGAACCCGCGCTGATCGGCGGCCCAGAGCTGATCATGAAGGAACACCCGCGCCGTGTTGTGACCGTAGAACTGCGCCCAGCCCAGCTCGGTGTCGATGCGCCGGGGATCGAAGGTGTCGGGCTGGAACATCTCCAGCTGGTTGATGGCGTTGGCCGGAATGTAGTTTGCTCCCACCAGCCAACCCTGCGCCTGATACCAGCGGTTGGCCCGCTCGGGCGACCACCGGCCAGCTTCCTCCGCCGAGGCCCGGGGCGCCCGGGCAACTGCGGCGCCCGCCGCCAGCAGCAGGGGAAGCTTCAGGGCCGTTCGTCGTTCCACGATGTGACGATAAGTTTTCGGGGCGATTTCCACGGGATTTGCTCAGCGCGTCGCGACAGGTTGAAGATAACGATTGTTACCGGGCCGTCATCGTGACCAATCCGTGACCATCCGCCTCCGGCGCGCCCCGGCCCATCGCGAACGTCGGCGAGGTTACAATCGCCCGGTCGCGCCCTAACCCGTTGGTGGACAACGAGTCCGGTCACCCGATCGGTGTCTGCGGCGGCCTGCGGCCATCATCGTCGATGACGGCGCACGGGAAAATCCATCCCACCCAGTCGGCAGAATTACTTCAAACTTCACCCCCGCGAGCGCAATACTGAACGGGTGCCTGATCGAAACGTGCTAGGCGGTCCGCTGCAACCCTGTGGCACCGATCCGCTGACCGGATTCTACCGCGACGGCTGTTGCTCGACGGGACCGCAGGACCTTGGGCGGCACACGATTTGCGCCGTGATGACCGCCGAATTCCTGGAGCACCAGCGTTCCATCGGCAACGACTTGCTGACGCCGGTCCCCGAGTACCGGTTCCCCGGTCTGCTGCCCGGCGACCGCTGGTGCGTGACCGCGCTGAACTGGCTGCGCGCGCATCACGACGGGTGCGCGGCCCCCGTGGTGTTGGCGTCGACGCACGAGAGCACCCTTGAGGTGGTGCCGCTGGAAGCGCTGCAGGAACACAAGATCGACGTCCCCGACGACCTGGCCAACCTCTAGGGTCCCGGTGGGTTCCGCGGTTGACGACGTCGACTTCGACGACCTGACCTCGCCCCGGCTCACCGACGTCCAACGTCAGATCCTGGAGTTCACCGAGGCCAAGCCCGTCGATCTCGACATCGACCGGATGCTCGCCGAGGCGATCGAACATGCCGGCCTGCCCGGCGCCGACCTCGACGACACGCACGGCTTCGTCGACCGTCTGCACGTCCACGTCGCGGCGATCGAAGCCGACCACGGGCTGCGCCAGCTCACCCGGGGGTCGCTGCGGCAACGCGTGGTGCGGCTGCTGCGCAACCGGTTGTCGCTGACCGAGCTGCTCCAGCGGTATCCCGAGATCGAGTCCATCCCGATCGAGGAGCCGTTCATCGTCGTCGGGATGCCGCGTTCGGGCACCACGCATCTGGTGAACCTGATCGCCTGCGACCCGCGCCGGCGCGCACTGCCCTATTGGGAGAGCCAGGAGCCTATCCCGGCCCGTGGTCAGGGCCCCGACGTCTTCGGTGTCGACCCCCGGTATGCCCGCGCCAAGGCGGAACACGAGGCGCTGATGGCCAGCGCGCCCGTGGTGGCCGCCATGCACGACCGGTTTCCCGAGGCGATCGAGGAGGAAGTGGAACTGCTCGACCTCGATCTGGCCTCCTACGTCCTGGAATGGCATGCGCGGGTGCCCGCCTGGCGCGACCACTACCTGAGCCTGGACCAAACCCGGCACTACGCCTACCTGAAGAAGGTGTTGCAGGCGTTGACCTTCCTGCGCGGGCCGCGGACCTGGGTGCTCAAAAGTCCGCAGCACTGCGAGCAGCTCGGCCCGCTGATGGCGACCTTCCCCGATGCGACGATCGCGTTCACGCACCGCGACCCCGTCGCGGTGATCCAGTCGGCGATCACCATGATGGCCTACTCGGATCGGTTGCGCCGCACCAGTATTGACCCGCAGTGGCTGCTGGACTACTGGAGCGACCGCGTGCACCGGCTGCTGAGCGCCTGCGTGCGCGACCGCGACCTGGTGGCCCCCGAACGCAGCGTCGACATCAGCTTCCACCAGCTGGGCGGCAACGAGATCCCGGTGCTCGAACGGCTGTATGAGCGCGGCGGGGTGGAATTGCCGCAGCAGGTGCGCGACCGCTTTCGGCGCTACCTGGACGGAAATCCGCGCGGCAAGCGCGGCCGCATCCGCTACCAGTTGCAGCGCCATTTCGGCATCTCCGCCGACGAGCTGCGCGCCCGTTTCGGCTTCTACTTCGACAAGTTCGACGTGCGCCCCGAATGAAGGAGTCAGCGATGCCCGAACCTGTCTATCGGAGCAGGCCGGGCGCCGAGGCGATGCGCCCGGCGTCCGCGGAGCGGGCCGACCCCATCGCCCCGGGACTGTGGTGCTCGCCCGGGCTGTCCAACTCCTATTTGCTCACCACCGCGGAGGGCCGGGTGATCGTCAACACCGGCATGGGTTTCGAGGGCCCGGTGCATCGCGCCAACTTCGATGCCGTGGATTCCTCACCGGTGCGCTACATCGTCTTCACGCAGGGCCACGTGGACCACGTCGGCGGCCTGGACAGTGTTCGCGACCCGGACACCGTCGTTGTGGCGCAAGCGAACTGGACGATGTGGCGCGACGACAACGAGCGGCTGATCCCGTACCGGGCCAGCCGCAGCGCCTTTGCCTTCAAAGACACCCTGGCCGGCGGCATCAAGGCCATCCAGCGGCGCCTGGGCACCACCCGGTTGCCCGGGCAGAGCGTGCCCGTCGTCGACCTCGACTTCGAGGACACGCTGACCCTGGAGCTCGGCGGCCGGCGGATGGAGCTGATCTCGGTGCCCGGCGGCGAAACCACCGACTCGCTGGTGGTCTGGTTACCTGACGAGCGAATATGCCTGTGCGGGAACACCTTCGGGCCGCTGTTCGGTCATATCCCGAACCTGGTCACCATGCGCGGCGACCGGTACCGGGACGCGTTGACGGCCATCGCCTCGGTGGAGCGGGTTCGCGGCCTGCGGGCCGAGTTGCTGGTGACGGGTCACTTCGAGCCCATCGCGGGTGCCGACCGCATCGACGAGGAGCTCACCCGGCTGCGCGACGCCCTCGGCTACCTCCACGATCAGACGGTGGCCGGGATGAACGCCGGCAAAGACGTCCGCACCCTGATGCGAGAAATCACGCTGCCTACGGAATACGAAGTGGGCCAGGGATACGGCAAGGTCTCCTGGGACGTGCGCGCCATCTGGGAGAACTACTCGGGCTGGTTTCACCACGAGTCCACCACCGAGCTCTACCCGGTCGGGTTCGACGCGGTGGCCCACGACGTGGTCGAACTGGCCGGCGCGGATGCGCTGCTCGATCGCGCCCGGGCGCACCTGGCCGCCGACCGCGCGCTGCACGCGATTCACCTCGCCCAGCTGCTGCCCGCCGAACACTCGGGGGCACGCGAGGTGCTGCGTCAGGCCCATGAAAAACTTCTGGCCAGCAGCACGAACTTCTGGGAAAGTGCCTGGCTGCGCCACCAGATAGCGAGGAACTCATGACGGTATTCGCGCTGCGGCCCGAGGACTTTTATCACACGGGCATCATCGTGCCCGACCTCGAGGCGGCGATGGCCCGGCTGAGCGCGCTCGCCGGGTACCGGTGGATCACCCCGGTCAGCTACACGCTGCCGTTTCGCACCGTGAGCGGAACCCGGGAAGTGACCTCGACTTTCGTCTACTCGCTGCAAGCTCCCCACGTCGAGCTCATCCAGGAGGTACCGGGCACCGCGTGGGCGGCCGCCCCCGGCAACGCGGTCCATCACCTCGGCTACTGGTGCGACGATCTGGCGCAGAGCGCACAGCTGTTGGAAGACAACGGGTTTGCGTTCGAAGCGACGGCCGACACCGCCGCCCCGGATCTGGCGTTGTTCGCGTACTACGTCGATGCGGCGGGCACCCGCATCGAGATCGTCGACCGCGCCCTGTTTCCCGACTTCCCCGCCTTCCTGCAGTCCGCCGCCGCGCCGGAAGCACAGTGAGGCGGTCCCCGGCATGCTGCTGACGGTGCTGCGCTTCAACTTCGCCTCCCCGCACGGTGATCCACGCACCCAGAGCCGGCTGATGAGCGCCGCGCTCGAGCTGGCGCAGTGGGGCGAATCGCACGGCATCACGTCGGTCAGCGTCGACGAACATCACGCGACCGGGCACGGCTGGAGCTGCAACCCGATCATGGCCGCGGCGATGTTCTTGGCGCGCACCTCGACGCTGATCGCCAGCGTGGATTGCGCCCTGGGCCCGCTGTGGAACCCGGTCCGGCTCGCCGAGGACATCGCGCTCGTCGACAACATGAGCCGGGGCCGGCTGCACACCACGGTGGGCTTGGGCTACCGGCCCGTCGAATACGACGCGCTGGGAGCCGATTTCGGCCGGCGCGGCGCGCTGATGGACAATCTGCTGGAGCGGATGCTGGCCGTCTGGTCCGGCGGTGGCGCGCCGGCGGGAATCTGCACCGGCACCTGGACCCGGCCGCATCCACCGTTGTACGTGGGTGGGGGCGCGCGGGCCACGGCACGCCGCGCGGCCCGGTTCCGGCTGCCGCTCAGCCTCGCCGATCACCTCCCCGAGATCGCCGACTACTACCGCGAGCTGTGCGCCGAGATCGACCTGGCCCCAGTGGTTCTCATGCCGGGACCGCTCAACCGGGGCATGATCTACCTGCACGAGGATCCCGAGCGGGCGTGGGCCGAACTCGGCGACCACATCCTGTGGGAGGCGGTCACCTACGGCGGATGGTCAACCGACCAGCGTTCCCTCATGCACCTGCCGGGCGTGCAGACCCTCGACGAGGTTCGGGCATCGGGCCGCTACCGCTTTCTGACTCCCGACCAGCTGATCGCCGAGGTGCGCGACGCGCCCGATTTCGGCCCGATCGTCCTGCACCCCCTGGTCGGCGGCATGCCGGTCGAGGAAGCTTGGCAGTCGGTCCAGTTGCTCACCGACAAGGTGCTGCCCGCGCTGAAGGGCTGACGCGGCGGCGCTCAGCGCTCGCCGTCGCGGCGCTGTTCCAGCCATTCGGCCAGCGAGCGCCCGGCATCCAGGACGTGTCGTTCGGCGATGGCGCGGGCGCGCTCGACGTCCTTGTCGCCGAGCGCGTCGAGCAACTGCGCATGCTCGTCGAGCGAATGCTTCTCGTGCTCGGGGAACAAGGTCAGGAAATTGGTCGGCACCACGCGGGCGGCGTGCTTGATCTGGTTCGCCAGCCGCGGCGAGTGCGCGGCCCGGTGGATCATCTGATGGAAATGCCAATTGGCCTCGCCGATGCTGTCGTCACCGGACTTCGCGACCACCTCGGCGGCCAGCTCGCGCAGCGTCGCCAGTTCCTCGGGGCCGATCCGTTCGGCCGCCCAGGCCGCGGCCTGGCCGGTCAGCACGCCGAGAATGGTGAAGCTGTCCAGCACGTCCTCGGGGCTGATGCCGATCACCGTGACGCCGCTGCGCGGGGCGACCTGAACCAGGCCCTCGAACGACAGCTCCAGCAGCGCCTCGCGCACCGGGGTCCGGCTGGTGGCGAATTCGGCGGTGATGGCGTCGAGGTCGATCCGCGAACCGGCCGGCAGGGCGCCGGTCAGGATGCGGTCACGCAGTTCGCGGGCCGCGCGTTCCCGCACCGTCCCGGAGATGTCGATCGCCGCCACGTCCGAACAATACCAGACGCGACATTTGATATCTGAAATATCAGATGTTACGTTTCAAACCATGCGCACCGACAAGATGGCCCTCGTCGCCTTCATGCAGGCGGGCAGCACCTCCGTGTACGCGGGATCGTGGCGGCACCCGGCCACCGAGCACCGCTACCTGGACGCCGCCTACTACGCCAAGATCGGCCGACAGCTCGAAGAGGGCTGCTTCGACCTGATGTTCTTCGACGACCGCCTCGCCATGCCGGGCGTGTACGGCGGCTCGGTGGGCGAGGCCGTGCGCTACGGCGCCCGCCCGGTCAAGCTGGACCTCGGCGTGATCCTCGGCGTGCTGGCCCAGGCCACCTCCAGGATCGGGTTGGGCGCGACGTACTCGACCACCTATTACCCGCCGTTCCATGTGGCGCGCACGTTCGCGTCGCTGGATCACCTCTCCGGCGGCCGCGCCGCGTGGAACGTGGTCACCTCGGTCAACGACAGCGAGGCGCAGAACTTCGGCGTCGACGCCCATCTCGGCCACGACGAAAGATACGACCGGGCCGACGAATTCATGGACGTGGTGACCGGCCTGTGGGACACCTGGGAGGACGACGCCGTGCTGCACGACCGGGTGTCCGGCCGGTACGCCGACCCCGCGAAGGTGCACGAACTCGGCCACGTCGGTGAATTCTTCTCCGCGCGTGGACCGTTGACGGTGCCGCGCACCCCGCAGGGTCGGCCGGTGATCATCCAGGCCGGGTCGTCGGGACGTGGCCGCGAATTTGCTTCCCGCTGGGCGGAATTGATCTTCACCGGTGATCCGGGCATCGACGTCGCCCGCAGCCACTACGCCGACCAGAAGGACCGCATCGCCGACGCCGGCCGCGACCCCGCCGCGGTTCGAATCTGTCCGATGGCCTATGCCGTGGTGGGCGAGTCCGAGGCCCATGCCAAGGACCGCGAGGCGATGCTCCTCAACGATCTGGTGCATCCGATGGCATCGCTGACGCTGTTGTCGGAACTGATGAATTACGACTTCGCCCAACATGATCTCGACGATCCGGTGACCGACGACATCCTGGCCTCCGTCTCCGGCATCCGCGGGCTGGTGCAGAACCTACGCGCCCACATCGGCGGCGACGCCGTCACCGTGCGGGATCTCGCCAACCATCGCGCCACCCTGTTGCAGGGGCCCCGGTTCGTCGGCACCGGCCCGCAGGTCGCCGATCAGATGGCGGACTGGTTCCAAACCGGCGCCTGTGACGGATTCGTGCTGGCCGCAACGCATCTGCCCGGCGCATTCGAAGACGTGGTGCGCATGGTGGTCCCCGAGTTGCAACGCCGCGGCCTGTTCCGCACCGAATACCGGTCCGCGACCCTGCGCGGGCATCTCGGGCTGCCGCGTCCCGCCAACGCGCGGGTGGCCCATGCTTGACGGGCTGCGGGTGCTCGAACTGGCCACGCTGGCCGCCGCGCCGCTGGTGGCGACCTATCTGGGCGAGTTCGGCGCCGACGTGATCAAGGTCGAAGAACCACGCCATGGCGACCCGATCCGCGGGTGGGGCAATCAGCGCGACGGTGTCGGCCTGATGTGGAAGTCCATCTCCCGCAACAAGAAATCGATCACGCTGGACCTGCGCAGCGCGGACGGACAACAGCTGGTCCGCCGTCTGGTGGAGCACGCCGACGTCGCCATCTTCAACACCCGTCCCCAGACCCTGCGCAAATGGGGCCTGGACTACGAGAGCCTGCGCGCGGTCAATGAGCGGCTCGTGATGCTGCACATCACCGGCTACGGGTTGAGCGGGCCGAAGAGCGAGCGGCCGGGGTTCGGCACGCTGGGCGAGGCGATGAGCGGTTTCGCGCACATCACCGGCCAGGCCGGCGCGCCGCCCACCCTGCCGCCGTTCATGTTGGCCGACGGCGTCGCCTCGCTGAATGCCGCTTACGCGGTGATGATGGCGTTGTATCACCGCGATGTGCACGGCGGGCCGGGACAATTGATCGATGTCAACCTGATCGACCCGCTGGCCCGGCTGCTGGAACAGACGCTGCTGGGCTACGACCAGCTGGGCCTGGTGCCCGAGCGATCCGGCAACCGGTGGGACATCTCCGCGCCGCGCAACACCTACCAGACCGCCGACGGGCGATGGCTGGCCATGTCCGGCAGCTCACCGGCGCTGGCGCTGCGGGTGTTCCGGGCGATCGGCCGCGACGACCTGCTGGGTGACCCGGACTTCTCCGATCCGCAGCGGCGGCTGGCGCGCGCCCGCGAAGTCGACACACTCGTCGCCGATTGGGTTGCGGGCAAGACACTTTCGGAGGCGATGGCCGTGTTCGAAGCCCACGAGGTCGCCGCAGCGCCGGTCTATGACATCAGCGACCTGGTCGCCGACGAGCAGCTGGCGCACCGCGGGGTGTTCGTCTCCGTCGACGACCAGCAGCTCGGACCGATGACGGTGCAGGCGCCCGTGCCGCGCTTCTCGTCGGCGTCCGGCACGGTCGGGCATCTCGGACCCCGCCTCGGTGAGCACAACGCCGAGGTCTACGGGGAACTACTCGGCCTCACCCCCGACGAAATCGACCAGCTACGCGCCCGGGGCGTGGTGTGACAGAAGGAATTTGATCGATGACCCAGCTTCTCCGCCGCTCGGAGCTCGCGGTGCCCGCCAGCAACGACAACATGTTCGACAAGGCCGCCGGATGCGGTGCCGACCTGGTGTTCCTCGACCTCGAGGACGCGGTGCCGCCGGCTTTCAAGGAGGAGTCGCGCGGCAAGGCGATCAGCGCGCTCAACGACCTGGATTGGGGGCGCACCGCGCGGGCGGTACGGATCAACGGCCTCGACACCCCGTGGTGCCACGACGACCTCATCGAGGTGGTGACCGCGGCCGGCCGCAACCTTGACACCGTCATCATCCCCAAGGCGCGCCGGGCCCGCGACGTCTGGTGGGTCGACGTCCTGCTCAGCCAGCTGGAGGCAAAGCTCAACCTGGGCAACAAGATCCGGCTCGAGGTGTTGATCGAGGAGGTCGAGGGGCTGGCCAACGCCGAAGAGATCGCGGTGGCCAGTCCGCGGTTGGACGCGCTGATCTTCGGCGTCGGCGACTTCTCGCTGTCCCAGGGGGCCCGGGTGGACACCAACTTCGTGCCGCTGGGCGAATATCCCGGCGATTTCTGGCAATACGCCCGCAACAAGGTGATCGTCGCCGCGCGGATCGCGGGCATCGACGCGATCGACGCGCCCTATCCCGACTACCGCGACCTGGCGGGATATGAGCGCGACGCCCGGCGGGCCGCACTGATGGGATACACCGGCAAATGGGCGATCCACCCCGACCAGGTACCTGTCGCCAACCAGGTTTATGCGCCCACCGCCGACGAAATCGCGCGCGCCGAAGCCAATCTCGCCGCCTACCGGGAGGCCGAGAGCAACGGCCGCGGCGCCGTCGGGGTCAACGGCGTGCTGGTGGACGCCGCGCACGTGAAGATGGCGCAGCAGACGCTGGCGCGCGCCGCCCTGATCAACGGCACCGGCGGATCGAACGACCGCTAGTCGATCACCATCAGGAGGTCGCCGCCCTCGACTTGAGCGGTCCGCGACACGGCGATTCGCGCCACCTTGCCCGACTTCGGGCTGGTGACCGCGGCTTCCATCTTCATCGCCTCGATCGTCGCGATGGTCTGGCCGGCCTCGACCTGCCGGCCGACCTCGGTGGCGACCGTCACCACCCCGGCGAACGGGGCGGCGATGTGGTCCGGGTTGGCGCGGTCGGCCTTCTCGGCGGCGGGCACGTCGATGGCGATGCTGCGGTCGCGCACCACCACCGGCCGCAGCTGCCCGTTGAGAATGCACATCACGGTGCGCATGCCGCGTTCGTCGGGATCGGAGATGGCCTCCAGGCCGATCAGCAACTCCACGCCGCGCTCGAGTTCGACGCGGTGTTCGTCGCCCTGCCGCAATCCGTAGAAGAACTGGTTGGCGCTCAGCCCCGAGGTGTCACCATACTGCTCGCGGTGCTCCTCGAGCTCCTTGGTCGGTCCCGGGAACAGCAGCCGGTTCAGCGCCGCCTGCCGTCGCGCACCCGGGGCGGCCAACGCCGCTTCGTCCTCGGCCGTCAGCGGCTGCTCCGGCTTGGCCGGCCCCCGGCCCTGTAAGGCCTTGGTGCGCAACGGCTCCGGCCAGCCGGCCGGCGGGTCGCCGAGCTCGCCGCGCAGAAAGCCGATCACCGAATCCGGGATGTCGTAGCGGGAGGGGTCTTCGGCGAAGTCCTGCGCGCCCACACCCGCACCCACCAGGGCCAGCGCCAGGTCGCCCACCACCTTGCTGGACGGGGTGACCTTGACCAGGTGTCCCAAAATCGCGTCGGCGCCGGCGTAGGCGTTTTCGATGTCCTCGAACCGGTCGCCGAGTCCCAGCGCAATCGCCTGCTGACGCAGATTCGACAATTGGCCGCCCGGGATCTCGTGGTGATACACCCGCCCGGTCGGCGCCGGAAGCCCGGATTCGAAGGGAGCGTATACCTTTCGCAGCGCCTCCCAGTACGGCTCCAGATCGCACACCGCCGGCAGGGACAACCCGGTGTCATACTCCGTGTTGGCCGCGGCGGCCACGATCGACGACAGTGCCGGCTGGCTGGTGGTTCCGGCGAGCGGCGCGGCGGCGCCGTCGACCGCATCGGCCCCGGCCTGCCAGGCCGCCACGTAGGTCGCCAGCTGTCCGCCCGGCGTGTCATGGGTGTGCACGTGCACCGGCAGGTCGAACCGCGACTTCAGCGCCGACACCAGCGTCGCGGCCGCCGGTGCGCGCAGCAGCCCGGCCATGTCCTTGATCGCCAGCACGTGCGCGCCCGCTTCGACGATCTGGTCGGCCAGCTTCAGGTAATAGTCCAGCGTGTACAGCTTTTCGGCCGGATCGGACAGGTCGCCGGTGTAGGACATCGCCACTTCGGCTATGGCGCTTCCGGTTTCGCGGACCGCGTCGATGGCCGGGCGCATCGAGTCGACGTTGTTCAACGCGTCGAAGATGCGGAAGATGTCGATGCCGGTCTCGGTCGCCTCCGCGACGAAGGCCGTCGTGACCGTCTCCGGATAGGGCGTGTACCCCACGGTGTTACGCCCGCGCAGCAGCATCTGAAGGCAGATGTTCGGCATCGCCTCGCGCAGCGCCGCCAGCCGCTCCCACGGGTCCTCCTTGAGAAACCGCAGCGCCACGTCGTAAGTCGCCCCGCCCCAACACTCCACCGACAACAGCTGCGGCATGGTCCGTGCGACGTAGGGCGCGACCTTGAGCAGCCCGCTGGTGCGGACCCGGGTCGCCAGCAGCGACTGGTGCGCGTCGCGGAACGTGGTGTCGGTGACGCCGACGCCGCCCGACTCGCGCAGCCAGGCCGCGAATCGCTCCGGCCCGAGTTCGGTCAACCGCTGCTTGGAGCCCGCCGGCGGGCTCGCCGCCAGGTCGATGTCGGGCAGCTTGTCATGCGGGTACACCGCCGACGGGCGCTCGCCGTGCGGCTTGTTGACGGTCACGTCGGCCAGGTAGTTGAGGATCTTGGTGCCGCGGTCGGCCGAACTGCGCGCGGTGAGCAACTGCGGCCGCTGTTCGATGAACGAGGTGGTGATGCGCCCGGCCTGAAAATCCGGGTCGCCCAGAACCGCCTGCAGGAACGGGATATTCGTCGAGACGCCGCGGATGCGGAATTCGGCGACCGCGCGCCGCGCCCGCCGCACCGCCGCGGGGAAGTCGCGTCCCCGGCAGGTCAGCTTGATCAGCATCGAATCGAAGTGCGCGCTGATCTCCGCACCCAGCGTGGTGCCGCCGTCCAGCCGGATGCCCGCGCCGCCCGGGGTGCGGTAGGCGGTGATACGGCCGGTGTCCGGGCGGAAACCGTTGGCGGGGTCCTCGGTGGTGATCCGGCACTGCAGGGCCGCACCGCGCGGGATGACCGAATCCTGGCTTAAGCCAATCTCTTCCAGCGTCTGGCCGGAGGCGATGCGCAGCTGCGCGGACACCAGGTCGACGTCGGTGATCTCCTCGGTCACCGTGTGCTCCACCTGGATGCGCGGGTTCATCTCGATGAACACGTGGTTGCCGCGTTCGTCGAGCAGGAACTCCACCGTGCCCGCGCAGGTGTAGCCGATGCTGCGTGCGAACGCCACCGCGTCGGCGCAGATACGTTCGCGCAGCACCGGATCCAGGTTGGGCGCCGGGGCGATCTCGATCACCTTCTGGTGCCGGCGCTGCACGCTGCAGTCCCGCTCGTAGAGGTGCATCACGTTGCCGTGCGTGTCGGCCAGGATCTGGACCTCGATGTGCCGCGGATTGATCACCGCCTGCTCGAGAAACACCGAGGCGTCCCCGAACGCGGACTCGGCCTCACGGCTGGCCGCCTCGATCGCCTCGGCCAGCGCCCCCGGATCGGTGACCCGGCGCATCCCCCGGCCGCCGCCGCCGGCGACCGCCTTGACGAACAGCGGGAACGTCATCGTCTCGGCGGCGCTCAGCAGCTCCTGCACCGAGGTCGACGGCGGCGAGGAGGCCAGCACCGGAAGACCCGCGGCCCGCGCCGCCGCGATGGCCCGCGACTTGTCGCCGGTGAGCTCGAGCACCTCGGCGCTGGGGCCGACGAACGTGATGCCGGCCGCCGCGCACGCCGCCGCCAGATCGGGGTTCTCCGAGAGGAAGCCGTAGCCGGGGTAGATCGCATCCGCGCCGCAGGCCAGCGCCGTGCCGACGATCTCGTCGACGGACAGGTAGGCGCGGACCGGGTGGCCCTCCTCACCGATCTGGTAGGACTCGTCGGCCTTCAACCGGTGCACCGAATTGCGGTCCTCATAGGGATACACCGCCACGGTGGCCATTTCCAGCTCGTAGGCCGCGCGGAACGCGCGGATCGCGATCTCCCCGCGGTTGGCGACCAGGACTTTCGCTAACACGGTTCTTACGATAGAGCGCGTTGCGGCGGTCCGACATACTCGCTGAGCGGACGGATCAACGCGTTGGAGGCGGTCTGCTCGATGATGTGTGCCGTCCACCCGGTGATCCTGCTCATCACGAAAATCGGCGTGAACGCCCCGATGTCGAAGCCCATCAGGTAGTAGGCCGGCCCGGTGGGGAAGTCGAGGTTGGGTTTGATGCCGTTGGCCCGCGCCATTCCCCTTTCCAGGATCTGGTAGATGTCCAGCCACTTCTGGCCGTCGCGCACCGCGGCGACGCGCTGCAGGGCTTGCTTCATGGTCGGCACCCGCGAGTCGCCGTTCTTGTAGACCCGATGCCCGAAACCCATCACCTTCTCCTTGCGAGAAAGCTTGCCCTGCAACCATTCCGCAGCCCGGTCGGGGGTCCCGATTTCGAGCATGTCGTGCATGACGGCTTCGTTGGCCCCGCCGTGCAGCGAACCCTTGAGCGCGCCGATGGCCGCGGTGACCGCGCTGTAGATATCGGACTGGGTGGAGGTGACCACGCGCGCCGCGAAGGTCGAGGCATTGAAACTGTGCTCGGCGTACAGGATCATGGACTGTTCGAACGCGTCGACGATCACCTGCTCGGGCACATCGCCGAAACACATGTGCAGAAAATTCTGCGCATAGCTCATGTGGCTGTGCGGGGCGATAGGTTCCAGACCGCGCCGGCGGCGCATGTCGGCCGCGACGATGGTGGGCAGCACCGCGAACATCCGCAGCGCCTTGGCGTGGTTGGCCGATGCGCTGTTGTCGTCCTCGTCGGGGTCCTCGGCGCCCATGGAGCTGATGAAGGTGCGCACCACGTCCATCGGGTGGCAGGTGTCGGGCAGCTTGTGCAGCAGCGACAGTTGGGATCGGTTGAGCCGGCGGGCGGCTCGTTCCCGCTGGCTGAACAGCGCCAGCTGCTGGTCGTCGGGAAGCTCGCCGTACCACAGCAGATACGCGACCTGTTCGAAGCTGCAGTGGGCCGCCAGGTCCTGCACGGCGTAGCCGCGGTAGGTCAGCGAGTTGGTCTCCGGGACCACCTTGGAGATGGCGGTGGTGTCGACGACGACACCGGCCAGGCCCTTGTGGATGCGGGGCTGGTTGTCTTCGAGGGTGCTCATGGCACGACTCCTTACCGGGGGAAGTTGTAGATGTCGGAATCGAAGTGGTTGTAGTCGGCGTAGCGCAGCAGCTGATAGAGCCGGCTGCGGTGCTGCATGCGGTCCAGCAGGCCGGATTGCATTCCGGTATCGGCGATTTCGCGCAGCCCGGCCTCGACGGCGTGCATGGCCAGCCGCAGCGTCGTCACCGGGTAGATCACCACGTTGTAGCCGATGTCGGCGAGCCGGTCGGCGCTGAGCAACGGCGACTTGCCGAACTCGGTCATGTTGGCCAGCAGCGGCGTGTCGAGCGCGGCGCGGAATCGCTCGAATTCCGTGGGGCTTTGCAGCGCCTCGGTGAAGATCAGGTCGGCGCCCGCGTCGGCGTAGGCCCGGGCCCGTTCGATCGCGGCGGGCAGGCCCTCGATCGCGGCGGCGTCGGTGCGGGCGCAGACGACGAAGTTCGGGTCCCTGCGGGCCGAGACGGCGGCGCGGAGCCGTCGCACCATCTCGTCGACCGGCACCACCGCCTTGCCGTCGAGATGTCCGCACCGTTTCGGGTTTACCTGGTCCTCCAGGTGGCAGCCGGCCAGCCCGGCGTCCTCGAGCATCGTCACCGTGCGGGCGGCGTTCAGCGGTTCGCCGAACCCGGTGTCGGCGTCGATCAGGGTGGGCAGCTCGGTGACCGCGGCGATCTGGGCGCCGCGGCCGCTGACCTCGGTCAGGGTGGTCAGGCCGATGTCGGGCAGGCCGAGGTCGGCCGAGAGCGCGGCGCCGGACACATACACCCCGTCGAATCCGAGTTCGGCGACCAGCTTGGCCACCAGCGGTGAGAAGGCGCCCGGAAAGCGTTGCAGCCGGCTACTTTCCAGTCCGGCGCGCAATTGCGCCCGCTTCTGTTCCGGGGAACGGGCGGCGCCGATCAGACCATGCATCAGAAGATCCCGCCCGGAATCGCCGGGGCGGTGGCCAGCACCGCCGGATCGACCACGATGTTGAGTTCACCCGCCGCGCCCGGCGGCAATGCGGGCAGGCCCTCGGCGACCGACAGGAACCGCTGCTGCTCGGCGTCGGTGACGACACCCTCGGCCAGTTCGTGGAATTTGCCGACGTACTGCGTGCGTTCGAAAGGCCGGGCCCCCAACGGGTGAGCGTCGGCGACGGCGAGCTCATCGACGATCACCTCACCGCTTGTGAGGGTGACCACGGCGCGGGCCCCGAACGCCTTGTCGTTCGGGTCCGTGGAGTGGTAGCGCCGGGTCCACTCGGGGTCCTCGACGGTCGAGATCTTGCGCCACAGCTCGACGGTGTCGGGCCGGTGTGCACGTTCGGGCGCGTAAGACCTTTCGTGGTGCCAGGTTCCGTCCTGCAGTGCGACCGCGAAGATGTACATCACCGAGTGGTCCAGCGTTTCCCGCGAGGCGTCCGGGTCGAATTTCTGCGGATCGCCCGCCCCGGTGCCGATCACGTAGTGGGTGTGATGGCTGGTGTGCAGCACGATCGTGGCGATCTGATTCAGATCGCCGATGCGCTCCCGCATCCGGCGGGCCAGATCGATCAGCGCCTGGCTCTGGTATTCGGCCGAGTGCTCCTTGGTGTAGCTGTCCAGGATGGCGCGCTTGGGCTCACCTGGCTCGGGCAGCGGGACCCGATAGGTGTGCTCGGGACCCGACAGCAGCCAGGCGATCACGCCGTCCTCGCCCTCCCAAATCGGTGCGGGCGCACCCTCTTTCCGCATGGCGCGGTCGACCGCCTCGATGGCGACCTTGCCGGCCCAGGCCGGCGCGTACGCCTTCCAGCTGGAGATCAAGCCCTTGCGCGACTGCCGGGTGGACGTCGTCAGGTGCAACGCCTGCCCGATCGCCTGATAGATGGTCTCGGGATCCAGCCGCAACATGGTGCCCAGGCCGGCGGCCACCGACGGGCCCAGATGCGCGACGTGGTCGATCTTGTGCTCGTGCAAGCAGATTCCCTTGGCCAGGTCGATCTGGATCTCGTAACCGGTGGCGATGCCGCGGATCAGATCGGCGCCGCCGACCCCCAGGTGCTGGGCGACGGCCACCAGGGCGGGAATGTTGTCGCCGGGATGCGAATACTCGGCGGCCAGAAACGTGTCGTGGAAATCCAATTCGCGCACCGCGACCCCGTTGGCCCAGGCCGCCCACTCCGGGGAGTAGTCGCCCCGGATCCCGAAAACCTTGGCGCCCTTGGCCGCCGCGGGATGCGCCTGGGCCTGAGCCCGTGCGACGGTCACCGGGCGCCGGAGCACCGAGGCGGCTGACACCGCCGCGTTGTCGATGACGCGGTTGATCACCATCGCCTCGGTCTCCGCCGGCACCGCGACCGGATCGGCCGCGACCTCGGCGATCTTCCACGCCAGGTGCTCGCTGCGGGGGAAGTCCTCGGCGCTGCGCCGGGTTCGAACGTCGTGGATGCGCATAAACCGCACCCTACGCACCCGGCTGAATACGGTAAATGCCCTGTAAAAGCGTAATTTTGCGTCCTTGCCCGACTGTGTTTGCGAACTTTGTGAAAGGCGCTGGGCGTAGGGTGGTGCGGGTGGCGAAGACGTTCGCCGGGGCGCGGCTGCGGCGATTGCGCGAGGAGCAGGGGCTGACCCAGGTGGCGCTGGCGCGCGCCCTCGGGCTGTCGACCAGTTACGTCAACCAGCTGGAAAACGACCAGCGCCCGATCACCGTCCCGGTGCTGCTCACCCTCACCGAGCGTTTCGATCTGCCCACCCAGTACTTCGCGCCGGACTCCGACGCCCGCCTGATCGCCGACCTGCGGGAGGTGCTCACCGAAACGCCCGCGACGCCCGGGCAGGTCGAGGAGTTGGTCGCGCGCATGCCGGCGATCGGCCAGACCCTGGTCAATCTGCACCGGCGGCTGCACGACACCACCGCCGATCTCGAAGCCCTGTACAGCCGCGCCAATCTAGACATCTCGGACACGCCGGGGCTACCGCATCAGCCGATGCCGTTCGAGGAGGTGCGGGACTTCTTCTACGACCGCAAGAACTACATCGGCGAACTGGACGTGGCCGCCGAGGAAATGTTCGACCACAACCGGTTGCGAATCGGCGGGCTCGACGACCAGCTCGCCCAGCTGCTCGGCGAGCAGCTGGGTGTGGCGGTGGTGGTCGACGACGGCCAGCTGCTGGCCCCGAACTCCAAGCGCCTGTTCGATCCCGAGTCGAAAACGGTGTACCTGGCCCGCTGGCTGCACCCCGGTCAGCGTGCCTTTCAATTGGCCACCCAGATCGCTCTGCTCACCCAGCCGGAATTGATCACCGCGATCATCGCCGGCGACGATCAGCTCAGCGACGATGCCCGCGGTGTGGCCCGCATCGGGCTGGCCAACTATTTCGCCGGCGCCCTGCTGTTGCCCTACCGCAGATTCCTCGACGCGGCCGAGCGCGTCCGTTACGACATCGACCAGCTGTCAAGGAGATTCGAGGTGGGCTTCGAAACCGTCTGCCATCGGCTGTCCACGCTGCAACGCCCGAACGCCCGCGGGGTGCCGTTCATCTTCGTGCGCACCGACAGCGCCGGCAACATCTCGAAACGCCAGTCCGCCACCGCTTTTCACTTCTCCCGGGTCGGCGGGAACTGCCCGTTGTGGGTGGTGCACCACGCGTTTTCCCGGCCCGGCCAGTTTTTGACCCAGGTCGCGCAGATGCCCGACGATCGGACCTATTTTTGGATCGCACGCACCACCAGCGGCGGGCCGAGCCGTTACCTCGGCCCGCACAAGAGCTTCGCCATCGGGCTGGGTTGCGACGTGGACCACGCGGACAAACTGATCTACTCCGTCGGCATCGATCTGCGCGACACCGAGTCGATCGTGCCGATCGGCGCCGGGTGCAAGATCTGCGATCGGCCGGCCTGCCCGCAACGCGCCTTCCCCTACCTCGGCCGCCCGGTCTCCGTCGACCCGCACCGCAGCACCGACCTGCCCTACCCGCCCGCGATCACGCCCTGAGCCCGGTCAGGTCGGGCCGCCCGCCCAGGCGCTGAACCGTGGCCCCGGCGGCCGCGGCCGCCCGCCGACCCGCCTCCCGCGGTGCGGCGCCCTCTCGCAGGGCGGCGACCAGCCCGGCGACGAACGCGTCACCGGCGCCGGTGGGATCCACCACTTCCACGTCGGCGAACTCGAAAAGCTCGCTGCCACCACGCCACGTCAGCAGGTCGCCCACGTCGGGAATCGCCAGCGCGACCAGCTCCGGGCCGCCGCTCAGCAGATGGTCGGCCAGATCGAAGGCCTGTTCCACCGTGGTGATTTCGGTGCCCGCGATGATCGACGCTTCGGTGGCATCGGCCCGCAGCACGTCCAGCGTCGCCAGCAGATCGGCCCGAACCTGCGGGGCGGGCACGCCGTCGGCCACCACCCGCAGTCCCCGCTGCCGCGCGCGTTGGGCGGCTTCCAAAGCGGTGGCGGCCGGCTGCTGCAGCTGAATGGAGACGGTGTCGGCGGTGTCGAACAGCGAGCTCGACCGGTCCAGGTCGGCGACCCGAACCAGCGAACTGTCCGGCACGTCCTCGAGCAGCATGCGTTCCGGCGGCGCGGCGACCACGTCGACCAGCAGCGCGGTGGTGCCGCGCCGCGCCACTTTGCTGACGTCGATGCCGTCGCGCTGCGCCTGCTGCAGGATCGACGTGCCGGCTTGGTCGTCGCCCACCACCCCGATCAGCGCCACCGGCACACCCAGTTGCGCCAGCCCGACGGCCTGGTTGGCGCCCTTGCCGCCGAGCAGCTCCTCGCGCCGCAGCACGGTGGCGGACTCGCCGGCCGTCGGCGGCCGGTCGGTGCGCAGCACCAGGTCGCGCCCGATCTGACCGATCACCACCACACCCATGACTACACAGTGCCCGCTTTCGGCGCGCCGAACACCTGCGGTCCCTTGACGGGACCGCCGCGGTGATGGTCCAGTGAGCCATGGATCGGATCGGGGACACGGCGTGCCCAGGCTAGCGATTCTCGACGACTACGCCGGGGTGGCGCTGCAGGTCGCCGACTGGTCGCGGGTGCAAAAGCGGTGCGACATCACCGTTTTCGACGAGCACCTGTCCGAGCGGCAGGCGGTGGACGCGCTGCGGCCGTTCGAGGTGGTGTGCACCATGCGCGAGCGGATGGCCTTCCCGCGCAGCCTGATCGAGCGGCTGCCCCACCTGCGGCTGCTCACCATCGTCGGCCGGCAGCTGCCCAACCTGGACATGGCCGCGGCCACCGAGCACGGGATCGCGGTGGCCCGATCCGAGTTCGCCCACCCCCGGTTCGCCGCCCTGCGCGACGCGACGCCGGAACTGGCCTGGGGGCTGATGATCGCGACGGTGCGTCACCTGGCCGACGAGCACCGGCAGATGCGGGCCGGGGGCTGGCAGCGCACGGCGGGAATGACGTTGTCCGGCAAGACGCTCGGGCTGCTGGGTCTGGGCCGAGTGGGCAGCCGGATGGCCGGATTCGCCGCCGCGTTCGGCATGGAAGTCATTGCGTGGAGCCAGAATCTGACCGACGACGCCGCCGCCGCGGTGGGGGCCCGGCGGGTGTCGAAGGCCGCCCTGTTCGAGTCCGCCGACGTGGTCTCCGTCCACCTGGTGCTCTCCGAGCGCACCCGCGGCCTGGTCGGCGAACCCGAGCTGGCGCTGATGAAACCGTCGGCGTATCTGATCAACACCGCCCGGGGCCCGATCGTCGACGAGCCCGCCCTGATCGCCGCGCTGACCGCCGGGCGCATCGCCGGTGCCGGGCTGGACGTGTACGACGTCGAGCCGCTGCCCGGTGATCACCCGTTGCGGTCCCTGCCGAACGTGACCCTGTCACCCCACCTGGGATACGTCACCCGTGAGATGCTCGGCGCGTTCTACGCCGACACCGTGGAATCCGTGCTGGCCTGGCTGGACGGCACTCCGATCCGGATCGCCAATCCCGAAGTGCTGCAACGAGATTGAGCGCGCTCATTTCCGCCTCCAGTGCGGACTTTTGACGGCCTTGAGCGCTTCGGCGACGTAGCGGTCCAGCGGCCACCGTCGCCCGGACTGGAGCACCCACTGCTGAAAGCCGAAATCCGCGGCGGCGAAGGCCAGTTGGACCAGCAGGCCAGGGCGGATGTCGGTGTGGGGGTCGACCCGCATCCGGTCGGCGATGAGCTTGGTGGCGCGTTCCTTGTCGGCGGGCCGGTGCACGGTCACCTTGTCCAGCAGGCCGGGGGCCACCAGCAGGGCCTGACGCCACTCCTCGGTGTCGGCCGGCTCGAACGAGCGGGTGCGGGTGATGATGGCGTTGATCAGCGCGACGTCGGGTGATTCGCCGGCCGGGCGGCCCTCGAGGAGATGGACGATCGCGGCGCCGCCGTAGCGCACCGGCGCGAGCAGAAGTTCCTCCTTCGCCGGCACGTGCCGGAAGAAGGTACGCGGGGAAACGCCTGCGGCCGTGGCGATTTCCTCGGTTGTCACCGCGTCGTACCCGCGCTCGACGAACAACCGGAACGCCGCGCGCCGGATGTCGGCGCGGATCTGTGCGCGCTGTCGGTCGCGCAGCGATTCCGGTGTCATCGGAAGCAGCCGATCCCGCCGTCGACGTGGATGGTCTGCCCGGTGATGAAGGTGGCGTCGGTGCTGAGCAGGAAGGCCACCAGCGCACCCACGTCGGTGCGCACGTCGCCGATCCGCTTCATCGGCACCCGTCCGACCGCCTTCGCATAGTCGTTGGGCGCGAACTGCTTCCACAGCTTCACGCCGTCGGACTCGGCGAACGGGCAGACGACGTTGACGCGGATGTTGTCGCGTCCCCACTCCAGCGCCGCCACCTTGGACAGGCCCCGGATGCCTTCCTTGGCGGCGGCATACCCGCCCCATCTGGGTTCGCCGCCGGTGCCCGTCCCCGAGCCGAGATTGACGATCGCCCCGCCGCCCTCCTTCACCAGCAGCGGGTGCACCGCCTGCATGAGCAGGAAGGTGGCGCGGGGGCCGACCTCATAGCCCAGCGCGAGGTCGTCGGTGGTGATGTCAACGAATGCCTTGGGCTCGTTGGTGGCGATGGCGTTGTTGACCAGCCCGTGCACCGAGCCGAACGCGTCGACGGCGGCCGCCGCGATGCGCAAGGCGCTGTCGGGGTCGCGCAGATCGGTGACGAGCCGTTCCACCCGCCCCAATGCGCGGAGTTCGGCGGCCGTCGCCTCCAGGGTTTCTTGTTGAATGTCGACCAACACCACCGCCGCGCCGCGTTCCAGCAGCGCGGCGGCGATGCCCTTGCCGACGCCCTGCGCGGCGCCGGTGACGATCGCGACCTGCCCGCGCATCGAATCCGGGTGGCTGTAGCTCATGCGACCGGCCCCAGCCGCAGTCGCACGCCGCGATGCATCTCGTAGGTGCTGCGCGCCCCGCCCGGTAGTTCGATGAACTCGACCGGTGTTCCGTCCGGATCCTTGACGAAAAACATGCGCACCCCGCCGATCTCGAAGGGCTCCTGGTCGGGTTGGTAGCCGGCCGAGACGATGCGCCGATGGGCGTCGTCGAGGACGGGGCTCATGACGTGGCGAGGCCGGGGGCCGGCCGGCCCGCAAACAGTGGCAGATCCAGATAGGTCTTGATGCCCGGCGCGGCGGCGCAGACGTCGGGAATGGCGTTGACGCAGTGGTTGGCGGTGACCACCACGCCGGGGTTCTTCACCAGGCCCTCCGCGATCGTCTCCGGTTGCAGGCCCTTGAACGTCAGGCTCACGTCGGGGTCGCCGGTGATCTCCACCTCGAAGCGCTCGCCGCGCCCACCGAAATCCCAGGCGGGGTCCAGGTTTTGCTCACCCATCAACCAGTTGACCGCCGCGGTGATCACCGGCTCGCCGTCCACCAGCGCCTGCCAGCGGAACCGGCGCGCCGCCACCGTGCCGGCGGTGATCGGGAAGGGGTCGTAGTCGATGTCGGCGGTCGCCACGGCGACGTCCTGGATGGTCCTGATGTTGGGGTCGATGCGAAACCCCATGTGGTCGGCGGTCATTCGCACCGACTGTTTGAATCCGCCGTCGAGCAGCCCTGCCATCGGCCCCCCGGTGGCCTCCTCGGGGGTGCCGCCGAAGCCCATGATGTGGCGCACCACGTCGGGTGCGTTGTAGGTGCGGATGTCGGAGAACTCCTCGGCACGAACGTGCGTGACCGCCGACGACAGCGATGACACCATGAGCGGGAATCGCTCCGTGATACCGCCGGGGTGGATCCCCGAACCATGCAGTGTCACACCGCTTTCCAGCGCGGCGTCGGCGACGGCCCGGTGCCGCGGGTTGCCCGGATCGGGATAGACCCAGCCGACCGGTGTGACGACATTCTTGCCGGACCGCAGGATCGCGATGACCTCGTCGTCGTTGGGTATCAGCGGGCTGTACACGACGCAATCGGCGTCCAGCGCCAGCACCTCGTCGACGCTGGTGCTAGCGGTGACACCGAGGTCCTGGGTGCCGATGATCCGCCCGACGTCGACACCGTTCTTCTCCGCGCTGTGCACCCAGCATCCCGCCAGTTCCAGCCGCGGATGATTCAGGACGCACTGGATCGCCGCCTTACCCACACCGCCGGTGGCCCACTGGATGACGCGAAGCTTGGACGGGCTACTCATCGTTGACCTCCCGGACGGTTTTTCACATCGACCTTTACACACTGATAAACAAGATGGCAGGCTATGACTCGCTGACAGTGACTGTCAATCATCGCCGGTTACGGGAAGGGTGCTGCGATGGGCGTCCTCGAGGGCAAGGTCGCGATCGTCACCGGGACCAGCCGGGGCGTGGGGGTGGGCATCGCCCACGAACTGCTGCGGGCCGGCGCCACCGTCGTCGGCTGCGCGCGCTCGCCGCTGGACACCATCCCCGGCATCGAACCGGACTGGGCCGAGCGGGCCTTTCAACGGGTCTGCGATCAGGGCGACTACCGCGGCATCGACGCGTTCGTCACCGACGTCGTGGCCACCCACGGCCGCATCGACATCCTGGTGAACAACGCCGGCGGCACCGTTCCCGCGCCGCACGCCGAAACCATTCCCGAACTGGTGCAACGCATTCAGGGTTCGCCCGCCGCCGACGACGACTATGCGCGCACCGCCCTGTTCCATGCGTTCGCGGTGCAGATGAACCTGATCGGCCCGCTGTGGTTCGCGATCCGCGCCTACCGGCAGATGCAAACCCAGGACGGGGTGGGCTGCATCATCAACATCTCCAGCGGCGCGGGACACCCGGCCGGAGCGCCGACGCTGGTGTCCTACGGCGCGGCCAAAAGCGGCCTGAATCACCTGACCCGATCGCTGGCGCAGGAGTGGGGGCCGAAGGTGCGGGTCAACTGCGTGGCGTTGGGGCCGACGATGACCGAGAACTTCCGGTCGTTCGTGCTGCCCAAGGACGATCCCACCGGGGAGAAGTATTTCGCCGCCGTGCCGTTGCGCCGCGCCGGCGAACCCGCCGAGGTGGGCCGCATCTGCGTGTTCCTGGCCGGCGGGCAGGCCGACTTCGTCAACGGCACCACCATCGAGTGCGACGGCGGCATGCTGCCCGGCGTGCTCTACGACGCCGGCCTGAAGACCATCACCGACCTGTTGTAAACAGCGACTTCCCCGCCCGCATGGCGTCTAATGGGTGGATGGAACTGATCATGCCCACCGACGCGGTCTTCCTGCTGGGAGAGTCTCGCGAACATCCGATGCACGTCGGCGGGTTGCAGTTGTACCAGCCGCCGGAGGGCGCCGGTCGAAACTTCGTCCGGGACTTCTACAAACAACTGGTGGCACAACCGGATTTCCAGCCCACGTTCCGCAAACACCCGGCGAAGTTCGTCGGCGGGATCGCCAACCTGGGCTGGTCCTACGACGCGGACGTCGACGTCGACTACCACGTCCGGCGCTCGGCGCTGCCGTCGCCGCGCCGGGTGCGCGAATTGCTCGAGTTGACCTCGCGGTGGCACAGCAGCCTGCTGGACCGGCATCGCCCGCTGTGGGAGACACACATCGTCGAAGGCCTCAAGGACGGCCGGTTCGCCATCTACACCAAGGTGCACCACGCCCTGATCGACGGCGTGTCCGCGCAGAAGCTGATGCAGCGCGCCCTGTCGAGCGACCCCGACGACCTCGAGATCCGCGCGCCCTGGACGCTGCCCAAACGCAGCCGCAAGGCCGGCCCCAGCTCCCGGTTGAGTTCCCTGGTGCATGCCGCGGGATCCGTTGCTGCCCTTGCCCCTTCGACGGTGTCGCTGGCCCGCGCGGCGCTGGTCGAGCAGCAGCTGACGTTACCGTTCGGGGCGCCGCGCACCATGCTGAACGTCAAGATCGGGGGCGCCCGGCGCTGCGCCGCGCAGTCGTGGCCGCTGGAGCGGATCAAAAACGTCAAGAACGCCGCGGGCGTCACCGTCAACGACGTGGTGCTGGCGATGTGTTCGGGCGCGCTGCGTTACTACCTGCTCGAGCAGAACGCGCTGCCCGACACGCCGCTGATCGCGATGGTCCCCGTCAGCCTGCGCACCGAGGAGGAGGCCGACGCGGGCGGCAACCTGGTGGGGGCGATTCTGTGCAACCTCGCGACCGACAGCGACGACCCGGCGCAGCGTCTGCTCACCATCAGCGAGTCGATGCGCAGCAACAAGAAGGTGTTCTCGCAGCTGCCCCGCTTCCAGGCGCTGGCGCTGTCCGCGGCCAACCTGTCGTCGCTGGCCCTGGCCGCGGTGCCGGGCTGGGTGTCGGCGACCTCGCCGCCGTTCAACATCGTCATCTCGAATGTGCCAGGGCCCACCGCGCCGCTGTATTACGGGGGCGCCCGGCTGGACGGGAACTACCCGCTGTCCATCGTGCTGGACGGACAGGCGCTCAACATCACGCTGGCCAGCAACGCGGGCAACCTGGACTTCGGCCTGGTCGGTTGCCGCCGCAGCGTCCCGCACCTGCAGCGCCTGCTCATGCACCTGGAGTCCTCGCTCAAGGACCTGGAACGCGCTGTCGGAGAATAGGATTCGATGCCCAAGCTCAGCGCCGGTGTGCTGCTGTACCGAACCGGTGACGGCGTCGTCGAGGTGCTGATCGCGCATCCGGGCGGCCCGTTCTGGGCGCGCAAGGACGACGGCGCGTGGTCCATCCCGAAGGGGGAGTACGACGAGGGGGAGGATCCGTGGCCGGCCGCGCGGCGCGAGTTCGCCGAGGAGCTGGGACTGGCCGTGCCGCCGGGAGAGCGGATCGATCTCGGCACGCTGAAGCAGTCCGGCGGCAAGCTGGTGACCGTCTTCGCCGTGCACGGCGACCTCGACGTCACCGAGGCACGCAGCAACACATTCGCGCTGGAATGGCCCAAGGGCTCGGGCACGCTGCGCGAGTTCCCCGAGGTCGACCGGGTCGGCTGGTTCCCGGTGGCCGCCGCACGCACCAAACTCTTGAAGAGCCAGCACGGATTTCTCGACCGGTTGATGGCACAGCCGGCCGTGGCCGGACTATCCGAAGGGACCTGACATGCACACGCTGCGAACACCCGACGACAGGTTCCACACCGTCCCCGATTTCCCTTATCCGCCAAGGTATTGCGAGGTTTCCGACGACGACGGCGGTACGCTGCGGGTGGCCTGGGTCGAAGACGGCCCGGCGGGCGCCGACCCGGTCCTGATGCTGCACGGCGAGCCGTCGTGGTCCTACCTGTACCGCAAGATGATTCCGGTGCTCGCCGGCGCCGGTCATCGCGTCGTCTGCCCCGACCTGGTCGGGTTCGGCCGTTCGGACAAGCCGACCCGCCGCGAGGACCACAGCTATGCGCGGCACGTCGAATGGATGCGCGCGGTGGCCTTCGACGTGCTGGACCTGCACAACGTGACCCTGGTGGGTCAGGACTGGGGCGGGCTGATCGGATTGCGGCTCGCCGCAGAGCATCCCGAGCGGTTCGCCCGGCTGGTCGTCGCCAACACCGGCCTGCCGAACGGCGACCAACCGATGGCCGACGTCTGGTGGCGGTTCCGGGAGGCCATCACCTCGGCGCCGCAGCTGAACATCGGCGCGTTCGTGCAGGGCGGTTGCCGCCGGCGGCTCAGCGACGCCGAACGCGCCGGCTACGACGCCCCGTTTCCCTCCGACGAGTACTGCGCCGGCCCGCGCGCCATGCCCACCCTGGTGCCCACCTCCCCGGAGGATCCCGCCGCGGCGGCCAACAAGGCGGCGTGGGCCAAGCTCGCGGTGAGCCCGACGCCCATGCTGGTCGCGTTCAGCGATAGTGACCCCATCACCGGGCCGATGGCGGCCATCTTCCAGCGTGAGATGCGCGGCGCGCAGGGCATCGATCATCCCTTGATCCGCGGCGCCGGACATTTCCTGCAGGAGGACGCCGGCGCCGAGCTGGCCGGCCACATCGTGGAGTTCCTGCGCCGCTGATCCGGCCGCGCCCGCAGCGGCGGGCACAATGTCAGGATGACGACCGCGCCGACCGAGTCCGCCGAATCGCAAGGGCTGCTGCTGCAGCTGTTGGACCCCGCCAACCGGGCGGACCCGTACCGGCTTTACGCCCAATTCCGTGAGCGCGGAGCGTTGCAGCTGCCCGAGGCCAACCTGGCCGTCTTCCTGAGTTACCGGGACTGCGACGAGGTGCTGCGGCACCCGTCGTCGAGCAGCGACAACGTCAACTCGACCGTCGCCAAGCGGCAGGCCGCGGCGGGCACGGCGCCGGTCAGGCAGGGCCCGCCGGGTTTCTTGTTTCTCGATCCGCCCGATCACACTCGGCTGCGCAGGCTGGTCAGCAAGGCGTTCGCGCCCCGGGTGGTCGCCGCGCTGGAACCCGATATCCGTTCGCTGGTCGACGGATTGCTCGATCGTGCCGCCGACAAGGGCGAGTTGGAAATCGTCGAGGACTTCGCCTATCCGCTGCCGGTGGCGGTGATCTGCCGGCTGCTCGGCGTGCCGCTCGACGACGAGCCGCAGTTCAGCCGGGCGTCGGCGCTGCTGGCCCAGGCGCTGGATCCGTTCTCGACGATCACCGGGGTGCCGGCCGAGGTCGCCAGCGAGCGGCAACAGGCCGGGACCTGGCTGCGCGACTACTTCCACCAGCTCATCGAGGCGCGCCGGTCACGCCCGGGCGACGACCTGCTGTCGGGGCTGATCGCCGTCGAGGAGTCCGGGGATCAGCTCACCGAGGAGGAGATCGTCTCCACCTGCAACCTGCTGCTGATCGCCGGGCACGAGACGACGGTGAACCTGATCGGCAACGCCGTCCTGGCGATGTTGCGCGACCCCGGTCAGTGGGCCGCGCTGGGCGCCGACCCGGGCCGGGCCCCGGCGATCGTGGAGGAGACGCTGCGCTACGACCCGCCCGTGCAGCTGGCCGGGCGAATCGCTTTGGACGACATGGTGATTGGCGGTGTGGAGGTGCCGGCGGGCGATGTCATGATGCTGCTGCTCGCCGCGGCCAACCGTGACCCCGCCGAGTTCGATCGACCCGACACCTTCGATCCAGATCGTAAGAGTCTGCGGCACTTGGGGTTCGGTCGCGGAGTGCACTACTGCCTGGGCGCGCCGCTGGCGCGGCTGGAAGCCGGTGTGGCGCTGTCGGCGGTGACGGCCCGCTTCCCGCGGGCACGGCTGGACGGCGAACCGCAGTACAAGACCAACGTGACGCTGCGCGGCCTGTCACGGCTGGTGGTCGCGGTCTAGTTTCGTCGCCGTCTCGCCTCGCTGCCTCGCTGCCTCGCGGCCTCGCGTCGAGCGTGGGGGCTATGCACGATTCGGGCCACGGTTTCATCCATATCCCCCACGTTCGGCGAACGGAATCGCCCTCTGCCGGCGATGCCTCGGGGCGCTAGCTTCGTTCCCAGGGCGGGCTCTCGCCCATCTTCTGGTAGTACTTGGCCAGGTGGCTCTTGATCCGATCGATGTCGGACTTGGGCACGTCGATGCCGCCGCGCGCGCCGTCCATGATCGCGCCGGCCGCCATCACCCCGCGGGGCACGGCCTTGAGCTCGCCGCCGATCACGTCGGCGATCAACAGCTTGTACGCCGTGAAATTGTCCTTCTTGTCGGCGTCGTACCAGACGTGGGCGTCGCGGTACTTCTCGTTCGGCTCGTCTTGCGCGCCCGCCCATTTGCGGACGCGCTTCTCGGCGGCGTCGCCGTCCCACTCGCGGTCGCGATCGGCCAACGGCAAGTCCTGGAAGGCTGTCACAGACATGCGGTTCGCGTGCCCGCTGCGGCGAGGGGCTAAACACCCGTTTCGAGTTGGGATCGGTAGCCGCGGCGTAGCGTTGTGCTGGCGTCATGAACACCACCCACCACCGGAAGCCGATCGTTGCCGGGGTGCTGCTCGCCGGCGGCATCGCGGCGGCAGGCCTGGGGATCGCCTCGGCCGCCGCGCAACCCAGCGCGCCGCATCTCATCGGCCCATTGCCGACCGACAATTTCACGGTCCCGCACGACTGGTGCCCGGGACAGCCGTTGCCGATGCCCGATGTCCGCTGGGACATGAACGTCTGCCACCACTGGTACTGGGTTCCCGTCGGCGGCATGGGCAACGTCGGCCAATTCGTCTGGGAGGGGGACGCTCCCCGGCAGCCGCTCGGCGGGCCGCCGTGCTACGGAGCCCCAATCTGCTTGCCGGGCTTGTGATCTGCGCGGCTCGCGCCGAGGCCCGGCACGATGTCGCCCAGGCGAAACGTCACCGGCTGCTCGAGCTGTTCGTAGGTGCAGGAGCGTGGGTCGCGGTCCGGCCGCCATCGATTGAACTGCGCGGTATGACGGAATCGCCGGCCCTCCATGTGGTCGTAGCGGACCTCGACCACCCGCTCGGGCCGCAGCGGGACGAACGAGAGGTCCTTGCCGGCGTTCCAGCGCGAGAACTCGTTCTTGCGGGGCGTGCGCTCGCCGGCCTGGTGCGCGGCCCAGCTCCACGGGTGGTCCTCGAAATCGGTGACCAGCGGCTGTAATTCGGTGAACAGCCGCCGCCGCTCGGCCATCGGGAAGGCGCCGATCACGCCGACCGACGCGAGCTGGCCGTCATCCTGATACAGCCCCAGCAACAACGAGCCGATCGCGTCCGCCCCGGACTTGTGCACCCGATAACCGGCCACCACACAGTCGGCCGTCCGCTCGTGTTTGATCTTGAACATCACCCGCTTGTCCGGCTGATAGGTGATGTCCAACGGCTTGGCGACCACACCGTCGAGCCCGGCGCCCTCGAATTCGTCGAACCACCGCAGCGCGGTGTCCAGATCGGTGGTCGCCGGCGTGACATGGATCGAGGGCCCCGGACCGCCCACCGCCTCCAGTAGCGCCGCGCGCCGCTCGCGGAACGGCCGGCCGGTGTAATCCTCGTCGCCCAGCGCCAGCAGGTCGAAGGCGATGAACGACGCCGGCGTGGCCTCGGCCAGCATCCGCACCCGCGACTCGGCCGGATGGATGCGTTGTTGCAGCGCCTCGAAGTCCAGGCCGTGGTCGGTGGCGATGACGATCTCCCCGTCGATCACGCAACGCTGCGGCAGCTCCGCCCGCACCGCCGCCACCAACTCAGGGAAGTAGCGCGTCATCGGCCGCTCGTTGCGGCTGCCCAACTCGACCTCGTCGCCGTCGCGGAAACAGATCGACCGGAAGCCGTCCCACTTGGGCTCATACGACGCGGCCGGGGGAATCGCGCCGACCGACTTCGCCAGCATCGGCGACACCGGCGGCATGACAGGAAGGTCCATAGCCCGATTGTGCTGGAATCGGAGGTATGGCTGCTGCAGAAGAGGTCGACGTCGACGGCATCGCGGTCCGTCTGACCAATCCGGACAAGGTGTATTTCCCCAAGCTGGGGTCGAACGGCACCAAGCGGCACCTGATCGACTACTACCGCGCCGTCGCGGGCGGCCCGATGCTCGACGCGCTGCGCGACCGGCCCACCCACCTGCAGCGTTTCCCGGACGGCATCGACGGCGAAGAGATCTACCAGAAGCGGATTCCGCAGCACCATCCCGACTACCTGCAGACCTGCCGGGTGACGTTTCCGTCGGGACGGACCGCCGACGCGCTCAAGGTCACCCACCCGGCGGCCATCGTGTGGGCGGCACAGATGGGCACCGTCACCCTGCACCCGTGGCAGGTGCGCTGCCCGGACACCGACCATCCCGACGAGCTCCGCATCGATCTGGACCCGCAGCCCGGTGTCGCCTTTGCCCAGGCGCGCAGCGTCGCGGTCGACGTGCTGCGGCCGCTGCTCGACGAGCTGGGGCTGGTGGGCTACCCGAAGACGTCCGGCGGCCGGGGCATCCACGTCTTCCTGCGCATCGCCACGGACTGGGATTTCGTCGAGGTGCGCCGGGCGGGCATCGCGCTGGCCCGGGAGGTGGAGCGGCGCGCGCCCGACGCCGTCACCACCTCCTGGTGGAAGGAAGAACGCGGCGCGCGCATCTTCATCGACTTCAACCAGAACGCCCGCGACCGCACCATGGCATCGGCCTATTCGGTGCGGCGCACCCCGATCGCGACGGTGTCGATGCCACTGACCTGGGACCAGCTGGCCGGCGCCGACCCCGATGACTACACCATGGCCACGGTGCCCGATCTGGTCAGCGTCCGCGAAAACCCTTGGGCCGCAATCGATGACGTGGCCCATTCGATCGGTCCGCTGCTGCGGATGGCCGAGGCCGACGAGGAGCGCGGGCTCGGCGACATGCCCTACCCGCCGAACTACCCGAAAATGCCCGGCGAACCCAAACGTATTCAGCCCAGCCGGGATACGGAGCACAAGAAGAAGAATTGACCCCGCGCCGCGACGCTCAACCGATGCAGGTGAAGGGCGTGCAATCGATGGTGACCGGCGTGGTGCAGGCCGAGGTTGTGATGGCGGTGGCGGCAAGAACAATGCCGAGAACGAGTTTGTACTTCAAACGAGACATCACCACTCCGTTCGTCGAGAAGGAATGCTTCGCCCGAGAACGCTTATCATACGTGAGTTGAATACGGAATACCTAGGGATTCGCGGAAATAGCAACGCATTACGTCACCTGATTGATCTCGCAATGCCTTCCGGAACGACACAATGGGCGATAGCATGGAGCGCACGCGAATGGACCTACATTTCTGACAATGCAGGGCGATGCACAGTGTGTTCGGGGGAACCGAAATACGGCTTGGCCGTTGGCCGCTCGGTTGTTTCCCGCGATGTTCGCGTTACTGATGCTGGTGATCGCGGGGACCGGCTCCGCCGCCGCGCAGCCGTCGCCTTTGACGGCACGGCCATTCGGCGACCGGCTGGTGGGCTGGGATACCTACCGCCGGCTGGACCTGTTGCCGTATTTGAGTGCGGATACGCAGAGCCTGCAGCTGTCGAGCTTTGACCGCAGTGGCGGTGATTTCGACATCTCCACCGGCAACAAGAACGGCACCGGCGGCTGCCTGGCGCCCGGCGGTGCCGGCTGCGTCATCGCCGAGGATCACGGTGCGGGAGAGGTTGATTCGATCTGGCTGACCCGTGACGGCGGCAATCTCCGGGCGATCGGGAACATCCGCGTCGAGCTGGATGGGCAGACCGTGCTGGACACGCCGGTGCAATCGTTGGTCGACGGACAGCTGGGCGCCCCGTTCGTGTGGCCGTTGGTGGCCAACGCCGGTGAGTCGCCGGGAGGCGACTACATCAAGGTGCCGATGCCTTACCGGCGGTCGATGCGAATCAGTGTCGAATCCCATTTGGAGTACTACCATGTCGATTATCGACAGTTTCCGACCGCCGAGGGAGTGAGTACGTTCTCACCCGCCGACCCCGCGGTCGATGTGCTGGACAGGTTTCGCGCCGCCGGCACCGTAGACCCCAAACCGGCCGCACCCGGCGAGGTGCACAGCAACCGGGTGATCGAGTTGCCCGGTGGCGCCGAGCAGACGATCGCCGAATCGACTGGCCCGGCCAGCATCTCGGCACTGCGGCTGTACCTGCCTGCCCCGGCCGATCAATCGCTGACCGGGTTGCGGCTGCGGATCGAGTTCGACGGCCGCACCACGGTCGACTCCCCGCTGGGCGAGTTCTTCGGCGCGGGGCTCGGCCCCACCCCGGTGCGATCGCTGATGTTCGCCGCCTTCCCGCAACCCGACGGAGCGATGGCGCTGTGGTGTTGGTGGCCAATGCCTTTCGCGCGCTCGGCGCGGGTGAGCCTGGCCAACACCGGCGCCGGCCCGGTCTCCGGGATAGCCGCGGAGGTGACGACGACTCCCGACGCCCAGTGGGCGGGCGCGCTGGCGAGCGGCCGGGCCGGCTACTTCACCGCGCGCTCCCACGCCGGCCCGACGATCCTCGGGCAGGACTGGCCGTTCGCCGACGAACAGGGCCGCGGCAAGTTCGTCGGCGTCAGCCAGACCATTCGTGGCCAACGGACCCGAACGGCGTTCAGCGACAACGCCCCCTACTTCCTGGAAGGGGCCGAGCGGGTCTACACCGACGGCGCCGCCTCCCCGCAGTGGTACGGCACCGGAACCGAGGACCTCTACGAGGGCGGCTGGTACTTCAAGGACGGCACGCATTTCAGCGATCCGCTCAACGGCCAACCCGACCAACGCACGGCCACCGCCGGGTGCGCCGACTACTGCGTCGCCGTGTACCGGATCATGCCGGCCGAGGCGATCGGCTATCACTCGGCGCTCCGATTCGGCATCGAGCACGGCAAACGCAATATGGTCGAACCGGATTACAGCTCAACCGCATTCCTCTACACCCAGCCGGACGCCGGGCTGACCGGCACCGACGACGTCAACCCGACCGATCCGCTCAGCCGGGCCATGCACGGCTACACCGACACCGACGCGATCGACCAGCTGCTGGTCAGCGAGTACGAGGGCACCGAAGACACCCACCCGGTCGCCGGCACCGTGCGCAGCGCCCAGGGGGCGATCACCTTCCATGTGCAGGTCGATCCGGACAACCACGGCGTCCTGCTGCGCCGCAGCGGCGACCAGGTCAACGGGTTCCAATCGGCCGACGTCGCGATCGACGGCGCCCCCGTCGGCAACTGGTTGCAGCCGCGCGCCAACCCTTTTCACCGCTGGCTGGACGACACCTATGCGGTCCCGGGATCGGTCACCGCGGGCAAGGCGGAACTGACGGTCACGCTGACGCCCACCGCCGGCTCACCGCCCTGGACGGCCAGCCGCTACCACGTCGACGCGCTCGTCGGGCCGTCCGGCTAGCGGGCGGCGCGCCAGCACACCGATGAACGCGCCCGCCAGCCCGCCGATCGGCGCCATCGACGCCGCCCCGGCCAGCAGCAGATAGCCGAACGTGGCACCGACGCACAGCAACGCCAGGTGGACGGGCGTCCAGCTGGCCGTGGACCGCAGCCGGAACGACAGGCCGATGCCGAGCAGCAGCGCCACCACGTGGCCGACGGCGGTGAAGTCCGCACCCACCGTCGCCACCACCGCCGTGCCCAACCACCAACCGGCCCACGCGCCGCGCCAGCGCACCGGCAGCGCCGCGGTGATGGCGCCGAGCACGCACATCGCGCCGTAGCTGATCCCCACGTCGCTGGCGCGGGCCACCGAGGCCGGGAGCATGCCGGACTCGATGGCAGCGACCAGCCCGACCGCCACGATCATCGTGGCGCCGATGTGGCCGACGGCGAAGGTGACCAGCAGCCCCTTGCCGCGCCACAGCAGCTCGCCCAGCGCCAACAAGCAGACCAGGCCGGGCAGCCAGAAGAACAGCTCACCGCCGTCGTCGACGAACGCGCTGCCGATCAAGGTGCCCAGCTGGCCCCGCCCGAGGTTGTGCACATTGGTGCTCATCCGGCTGACGGCGACCTGGCGGGCGTGCGGCCCCAGCGCCGCCAGGACCAGATAGACCACCAGCAGCGCGGCGGCGTACGCGGCGGTGACCCGCACCGAACCCGGGCCGGGCAGCGTGGACCGGCGCGGCAGCGCACCCCGCGGCGCGGCGCCGCCGGTGAACTCGACGACCGTCATGCCTGTTACGGTGCCGGTCCGGGCCGGCCGGTGCCTCGTTCTTAACGAAGCCTTCACACCGATGCCGCAAATCTTCACAGATCGGTGCCCGCCCGCGGCGTCTTGACGGACTCGACGCGATGCTGCTAGACATGGCCTGCGGCACAAATTTGGGCGATCGCCCAACATCCGATCGGTGGAGGTTGGCATGGGCCGGCTGGACGGCAAGGTCAATAAGGACATGCATCGATGACCGTCGCGAACGACACGGCCGTGTACTACGACCCCTACGACATCGGCATCATCACCGACCCCTACCCGACGTACGCGCGGCTGCGCGAAGAGGCACCGATCTACTACAACGAGCGGTACGACTTCTGGGCGCTGTCACGGCATTCCGATGTGGAACGGGCGCTGGCGAACTGGCAGGTGTTCTCCAACCGTCGCAGCGACATCCTGGAGCTGATCCAGTCGAAGTTCGACATGCCCGGCGGCGTCATGATGTTCCAGGACCCGCCCGAGCACACCGTGCTGCGCGGCCTGATGTCGCGGGTGTTCACCCCGCGCCGGATGGCTGCGCTGGAAGACCAGATCCGGCAATACTGCATTCGGTGCCTGGATCCGCTGGTCGGCTCCTCGAGCTTCGACATCATCGCCGAGCTGGCGTCGATGATGCCGATGCGGGTGATCGGGATGTTGTTGGGAATCCCTGAGTCCGAACAGGTTTCGGTGCGCGACGCCAACGACGCCAACCTGCGCACCAAGCCGGGTGCGCCGCTGCGGGTCGCCGACGCCGACTCCATCGCCGACGGCCGGATCTATGCCGACTACGTCGAATGGCGATCCAAGAATCCCTCCGACGACCTGATGACGACACTGCTCAACGTCGAGTTCGACGACGAGGACGGGGTGCGGCGCAAGCTGACCCGCAAGGAGGTGCTGCACTACACCCAGGTGGTCGCCGGCGCGGGCAACGAGACCACCGGCCGGCTGATCGGCTGGCTGGCAAAGGTTCTCGCCGAACACCCCGACCAGCGCCGCGAGGTGTACCGGGATCGGTCCCTGCTGACCCGCACCGTCGACGAGACACTGCGCTTCGAACCCACCGGGCCGCACGTCGCCCGCTGGATGGCGGCCGATTTCGAGTGCTACGGCACCACCGTGCCGGCCGGCAGCGCCATGCTGCTGCTGTTCGGCGCCGCCAACCGTGACCCGCGCCGCTACACCGACCCGGACACCTTCAACATCCACCGGGACAACATCTCGCACATCACCTTCGGCAAGGGCGTGCACTACTGCCTGGGGGCCAACCTGGCCCGGCTGGAGGGGCGGGTGGCGCTGGACGAGCTGCTGAACCGATGGCCCGAATGGGACATCGATTACGACACAGCGCAATTGGCGTCGACGTCGACGGTGCGGGGCTGGGAGCGGCTGCGGATCGTGGTGCCCTGAACCGTCAGGGCAACTCGAACCGGTCGATGAACCGGTTGACCAGTGCGACGGCCTCGTCGTGTCCGGCGGTGGCGCCGAGGGCATCTTCGAGGATCAGCATGCGCCCGATCGCGGCCAGGATGACCGCGATGCCGGCCGGCGGAAATTCGCCGGCGTCCATGTCGTGTTCGCGGACAATGGAATTCAGCGCGGTGATCTGGGTATCGCGCCAGCGCCCGAACCAGGCCGCCAACTCGGCGCGAATCGCCTTGCGGTGGTTGGCGAGTCCCATGAACTCCAGCAGCAGCCGGGTGTCCTTCGGCTCGATCAGGGTGTCCCAGAGGGCGTGCAGCGGGCGGTCGGAGGTCAACGCCCGGGTCTGGCGTTCCTGGTAGGCGGCCGCGCCGCGCCGGAAGACGTCCAGATACAGCTCGTCCATGGTGGGGAAGTAGTAGTGCACCAGCGCCGGTTTCACCCCGGCCTCGCCGGCCACCCGGCGCGACGTCGCCGCGGCGTACCCGTCCTCGACCATCACCTTGATGGTCGCGTTGATGAGCAGGTCACGGGTGGTGGAGTCGCCCGGGTGGGGCCGTCGGGTCATGAGGTGGCGGAAAGGGCCGCGAAGGTGTCCGCCAGGGTCTGCCGGGGATCCCGATAGGTGATGCCGAGTTCCCGTTCGCTCGGCGAGTCGTCCGATGCCGGCATCTGGGTGTAGTACTGCATGCCCGCCCAGGTGAACGGGGTCTCGAACGGCAGGAAACGGCCGGCCCGGTCCAGCACCGCGCCCGCGACGCGCAGCGCGGTGTCCGGGATCGGGACGGCGACCATCGGCGTGCCGGCCACCTCGCCGAGCAGGGCGGCGAGGTCGCTCGCGGGAACCCGGTGCCCGCCGGCGGTGTAGCGGCGCGGCCCGCGGCCGGGCTCCAGCAGCGCCGCATGCAGCGCCGCCAGATCGCGGACGTCGACGATCAGCCACGCCGCGCTGCGGCCCGGGATCGCGTGCATCTGCAGGGCGGCCCGCACGCCCTCACCCGCCTCGCCGAACTGGTCGCCGACCGGCGGGCCGAGCACCATGCCCGGGTAGGTGATGTTCACCGGCGCGCCCGCATCCTGCAACCCTCGGGCATAGATCTCCACCTGCGCCTTGGACGTGCCGTAGCCGTCGGCCCCACCGACCACCGGCAACTCCGCCGTCAGCGTCTCCAGGTCCGGATGGAACAGCGCGGTGAAGCTCGACACGTGGACGATGGGATCCAGGCCCAGCTCGACGGACTGGCCCAGCACGTTCTGGGCGCCTTGCATGTTGGTGGCGAGCATCTCGGCCGTCTGGCGCGGGTCGGTGGCGACCAGGGCGGCGCTGTGCACCACGGCGTCGCAGCCCTGCAACGCCTCGCGCACCGCGACGCGATCGGTGATGTCGGCGACGGCGAAGTCCGACACGTCGACGCCCAGTTTGGCGACCGAGGTGTGCAGCTTGCCCGGGTTTCGCACCAGGAACCGGATCGAATGCCCGGCATCGGAGATGGCCTTGGCGGTCCACCCGCCGACGAATCCGGTACCGCCCGTGATGAGAACCCGCATGGCCCGCATTCTCCCAGGGCCGCTACAGGTGGCTAAAGACGTATTGGGCGGCCTGGTTCGTCATGCCGTTCACCGGATACGACGTGTGCGCGGCCAGGTCGTCGCCGCCGCCGGTGCCGCAGATCGGGTCGCCGACGGCGCACAGCTGCAGCGTCTTGGGCTGATACAGCGGGCCGATGGCCAACGGCGGCGCGTGATACTTCTGCAGGAACTGACCCGACGGCGTGCCGAACAGCGTGACCGCGGCGACGTGTTTGGCGACCTCCGGCGGCATCGGCGGGGGCACCGCGGAGGCGGGCACGCCCGGGGGCACGACCGCCGACGTGGTGTAGCCGGCCACCGCGGCGCCCTGCGAGTAGCCGCCCAGCACCTCCCGGGTGTTGGGGCAACTGGCCACCATCGACTCGAGATGCGAACTGGCGTCGCGGATTCCGTCGATCACGGTGGCCGGGAAATCGGGATTCGAAAAGTCAGTGCTGGCAGGGTATTTCACCGCGTACACGGCCAGCGATCGCGAGCCGATCTGCGAGCGCAACGCGTCCACGAAGGGCTGACCGATGCCGCCGATGCCGGGTGGCTCCCCGGAGCCGCGGGCGAACACCACTTCCACGTCCGGGCACGGATCGGCGCCGGCCGCCGGCGCGCCCGGCATCGGCGCGACGCAGAGTGCCGCCGCGGCCGTCAGGACCGTCAACGCCGCCCGCACCTGGAAGCTCATGGCCTGCTTTCTACCCGGCAAACGCGGATTCGCAAACCCGACCCTGCCATCATGGACCCCGTGAGCACCGCGATCGTGGTGGCAGTGGTGGCGGGGCTGATGCTGCTGGGCATCGGCATCGTCGTCAATCAGCTGCTGCGGCTGCGGCGCTATCTCAACGAGTCGCCGCCCGATCGGTCCGGCGATCCCGAGCCGCCGGAGCGCGCCGACTGATGGCTACCGGCGGCGCTATGGCCGGCCGGCGACGTGCGCGTTGCCGCGGGGCAGTGTCAGCGGAAGGTCGGCGTAGCTGGCGATGCCGGGCGCCGCGGCGACCACGGCCGGGATCGCGTTGATGGCCGGCATCGCGGTCATGATGTGACCGAGGTCCATGAACTCCTCGATCGTGGTGGCCTCGAAGTACGGCGGCGGCAGGAAGCCCACCTTGGTGGTCACGGTGGGCTGCCCGTCGATCTGGATGACCCAGCCGTCCTGCTCGATCTTCCAGTCCGGGTCCAGCGTCTGTCCCTTGCGCCACCGCACGTTCAAGTCGATCAGCACCTGGTCGCCGACGATGCCCTGCCAGCTGATGTAGGTGCCCGCGACGTGCCCCGCGGGAATGGTCCAGGACGCCATCACCAGGTCCTCGGTGGTCTGGGCGAACTCGGCCACGCAGCGCACGTCGTCGAGTTCCACGCCGAGTGCGTCGCCCACCAGCCGGACGGCCTCGCCGAAGATGGCCGTGCCCTTGGCCGCCATCGCCGGCAGGTCCGGGTGGTCGATGGGCTGGCCGAAGCCGACCGGCTTCTCGGTCTCCGGCGAGTCGTAGAAGGTGGTGTCGGCGGCCTCGTTGACGGTGACCTTGTCGATCCGGTTGCACACCATCGCCGACACGATGGCCAGCAGCTCGGCGAAACCCGGGCTGA
The DNA here is from genome assembly GCF_000523975.1 of Mycobacterium sp. MAC_080597_8934. Lineage (NCBI taxonomy): Bacteria > Bacillati > Actinomycetota > Actinomycetes > Mycobacteriales > Mycobacteriaceae > Mycobacterium > Mycobacterium sp. MAC_080597_8934. The sequence continues at coordinate 46,035 of NZ_JAOS01000001.1, forward strand.
CGCCGGAGCCGAAGATGGTGGCGCCGCCCTGCTGGCAGGCCTGCAGGATCCGGTCCCGGCCGTCGCCGAGGTTTCCGCCGGTGATGAACGACGCCGTGGTCACCACGTTGACGCCGGCGGACAGGATGCGGACCAGTTCGTCGACGTCGATCCACATCGGGTTGTAGACCACGCAGTCCGGCTTGAGGGCCAGCAGCTCGTCGACGTCGTTGGTGGCCGCGACCCCCAGCGGCGGGATGCCGACCAGCTCACCGGCGTCGCGGCCGACCTTCTCCGCCGACCAGGCATAGCAGCCCACCAGTTCCAGCGTGGGGTTGGTGACGATCGACTTCAGCGAGCTCTTGCCGACGTTGCCGGTGTTCCACTGAACCACTCGATAGGTGTTTGGCACTCGCTCAGCATAGGGAATCGGCGGGGTTCTTAGTAGGCCTAATAGGCAGATTCGGCGGCCAATATTTCGGCCAGGAAGGCGTCCCGGGGCGGCGACTCCAGCCGTGCCCGCGCCCACCGGCGCACCCGCTCGCGGGTGTGCGGCGACTCGGTCGACACCGCGGCGCCGACCTGCACCTCGGTCGCCGACCAGTCGTGGTCCCAGGCCGCCGACTCGGTCAGTGCCTCGCGGGCGCCGGTCAGCGGGAAGGTCGCGCGGCCGGCGGCATCCAGGGCGCCCGCACCCTCGACGGCGGCCGAGCGCAGCCGCACCGCGATCCCGGTGGCCGGGTCCGGTCCGATGACGTCGGCCTGCACGACGGCGACGACGGCCGAACCGTCGACCCGGATGCTCCAGCCGACGGTGTCCTCGGCCGCATCGAAGACACCGGGCGGCACCCCCGACCAGGCGACGGATGCGACGCCGCGGGCGATGGCGGCCGCGCGGGGCCCGGCTCCGGCGCCGGCGGCCAGCGCGTAGTCGTCGCGCCGATCGCTCGGCGGCGCCACGACCAGACTCGAATCATCAAGCACGGCAAGCAGTTCCGGCCATCGCCCGGCGTCCACGCCGATGCCGTCGGCCAGGCCGGCGCTCGCGCGCACCAGGTCCGCCACCCGCGGATCGGGGCTGACGAGATGGCCCAGCAGCGCGGTGGCGTGCGGCGCCAGCAGCCCGGCCACGTCGGAGTCCAGGGTGTCGTCGGGGAAGAAGTGCTGCGCACCCGCGGTCAGCAGCGCGAGCTCGGCGTCCAGCAGGGCCCGGTCCAGGCCCGCGATGCCGTCCTGCCTGCTGGCCGGCCACCAGCGGCGCAACCAGTGACCGGTGGCCAGCCTGCGCAGCGGGGCCAGCGCGCCCGGCGCGACGTCGACGCCGGCAAGTTCGATGCCGCCCGCTGGGACCGCCGCGTCCCGCACCGCCGACACCAGCGCCACATGCCCGGCTTCGCCGAGCACCCGCCACAACCAGTCCGCCCGCGACACGTCGGTGAAGGTGAGCCGGGGCGGCGCGTCGTCCGGATCGTCCAGGGTCCACGACAGCACCGCGCCGCTGACCTCCAGCAGGGCCAGCAGCGGCGGCTCCTCGGTGACGTCTGCCCGGCCGGTGGTCCAAAGCCCGGAATCGGCAACCAATCTCATCCGGCCACCTGCAATTCCAGCATCGCCTTGATCCGCTGCCGGTGGTCGAGGCTCACCGAGCGGGCCACCCCGTCGAGCAGCGCCCGCACGTCGTCGACGTCGTCGCAGGGCTCCTGCCACACGTCGCGCCCGTGCAGCCGCGCCCACAGCCGATTCAGGTAGGGCTGCGCGAAGACGGCGAGGTCGTCGACCACCTGCTGCTGGCGGGGATGGATCGGGCCGTTGTCGGCAAGATAGCGTCGGGCGTGCAAGACGTAGGCTTCCTTGCGCAGCCGCGCCTGGATCTGCGCCGCCAGGTCGTCGCGGCAGCAGGCGGACGGGTCCAGCGGGGCCAGCTGCACGGCGACCTCGATGCCGGCCACCAGCGTGGCCTGCTTGTCCTCGGCCAGCAATCCCCAGGGCGCGCAGGCCCGGTCGACCTCCTCCTCGCACAGCAACGGGATGTCGGGCAGCGCGTCGCGGTCCAGGGCGCGCCGCAGGGTGGCGCGCACCCGGTCCAGCACGCTGCGTTCCAGCGGGCGCTCCCCCTCGGAGGCCGCCGCGACCTCCGGGACACGTTGCGGCTCAACGGAACTCAACCCAACCTCGACGATGGACCAGGGCAGCGAGGCGCAATCTGTGTGGGCCAGCGCCCCGAGATTGTAGGGCGTGGCGTCGGTGATCATCGCCGACCAGACGCGTTGGCGGGCCGCCGCGCCGCGATGGCCTCCGGCCATCCCCAGCACGGTGGCGAGCTCGGCCAGAAACGGGCCGGCGTCGACGGGCCCGGCCCGCACGTCGCGCCAGCTGCGCTGCAGCTGATCGGCCAGCGCGGCAACGACATCGGGGTTGCCGGCGTATCGGTGCAGAACCTCGATCGCGGTGCGGTCGCGATCCCGGTGGATGTCGGCGAGCACGGCGGCCGCCGTCTCGTTATCGTGCGGCGCCGGCGCGCCCTTGGTCACCGCCAGTTCGAAGCAGACCGGGAAGTAGAGTTCCTGCGCGTTGCCGGTGCGGATCCGCTGTCGGCGTCGTTCCAGCTTGAGCGCCTCGAACCATGCTGCAGCAGCGCGTAATTCGGGCCCGCTGCCGACGATCAGCTCGTGCATGGCCGCGGCCGTCTCGGGCGTGACGACCGGGGCCGAATACGCCGGGTTGGACCGCAGCCGCAACACCAACGGGTCGATGATGCGTTTGATGGTGCGGCTCAACGGGCCGCCGTCGTCGGCGCTGAGCACCTCCACGCCGGGCCCGATCGCCCGCCACGCCGCCTCGATCACCGACCGGCGGGGTGCCCCGCCGCCGCGCCGCCGGCACGGTCGGCGGCTGCGGTTCGGCGCTCATCAGCACAGAATAGGGCCGGCGCAACGGTTGCGGCAGCCGCGAAGTTGGGTTCGGTAGCCGATCGGCCGCGTCACCCTGAGCGGATGAACACACTGCTGCGGCTGGCCGACTGGCTCAAATCCCGCCGCCGCCGGGACGTCGGCAACCGCACCGTCGGAGTCGGCACCGTGCGCAAGGTCAAGCGTCAGGTCTTCATCGAGGTGGTGGCCGTGTCGGGGGAGACGTTCATCGGCAAGCTGGCGCGCTGCGATGCCGACCTGGACCTGTCCGTGCTGCGGCCCGGGCTCGTTGTGCTGGTCGCCTTCGATCCCGCTGCCCGCGAGGAGCTTTCGCTGCCCGACGACGTGCTGGCCGTGCATGCGGCATGGGTGGCGGCGCTGTAGCACTAGCGCGCACCATCGACGGTGAAGGTGGCCAGTGCGGCCCAATACAGCGGGCTGGCAACACGATCCCCGTCGCGCCAGCGTCGCATCTGGGCGCGCTGCCACCGGTTCAGCGCGCACCCGGCGTCGGCGGCAGCGTCGTGCACGGTGTCGACGGCGGACACCAGATCGGCCATCGGGTCGACGGATTCGGGGGATTTGGGGGCCGGCATCGCGAATTGCCGGTAGGCGGCGGTCGTCGGCAGCGACCACAGCGTCGCGGTCACCAGCTGCGCCCCGTTCAGGATCATCGCCGCCACCAGACCGGTCGCCTCGTCGAACTGATAGTCGCCGCCCGACCCGCAGGCCAGCAGCGCCACCCGCGGCGGCATCGGCAACCGCAGCGCCATCAAATCCGAGGCGGTCAGCGGCCGGTGATCGCCGATGGCGTTGGCGTCGCCGGGCACCGCCGCCGGGTCGGCCAGATGCAGGGCCGCCCGATCGGCGCGGCCGCCGTGCCGGTGATCGTCGTCCGCCGAACTGGCATGCCCGACATAGAGCAGCCGGCACGGGGATCGGGCCAGCAGCCCGGCCAGCCAGCGGCGGTCGGCGTCGCGCCGGCGGAACAAGTCGACCACCGCGTCGACCCGCGGCAGCACGGGTCGCCGCCGCATCAGCTCGGCGAAGTGCCGGCCGACCGGCGTGTCCGGCGACGGCCTGCCCAGCACCGACCCGAGCGCGGAGTCCGGCCGCTGCCCGGGCACCCGCGGGTCGAGCACCAGCAACGGCGGCCCGTCGCGCCGGGCGTCCCATTCGGTGGCCGTCCGCGGCGCGTGCACAATGTTGGGGGGAACCGCCATCAGCACCTCGACCAGTTCCATCAGCCGATGCCCGTCGGTCAGTGCGGCCAAATCCCCTAGACGCCAGGGGATTTGGGCCGCGGCGCGCCCGGCGGCGGTGATCGCGTCCTGGCGGGCGCGCACCAGCTCCTCCTTGCTGGGCCCCGATTTCGGGATCGCCAGCAGCCCCCAGGGCACCCGGGCCAGCCGCGCGCTGGGCGAGACGAACAGCACCGCCCGCGGCGACGACACACATTCGGTCAACAGCTGCCAGCCCGCGCTGCCGATCAGCAGCACGCCCAGGATGTAGGCGAGCGTGAGTTCGGTGTCCGGTGCGGCGAAGGCCCCGGTGCTCAGCGCGCGGCCGATGGCGGCACGCCGATTCTCGGCGTCGTGCGGCTCGGGCAACGCGGCGGCGAGCTCCTGCAGGGCGGCCAGCAGCAGCGGTTCCTCCACCACCCAGGCGACGGTCCGCTCGGGCTGCCCGACGATCCGCAGGCTGGCGTAGGTGGCGATGCCAAGGTCGGCGTAGCGCAGTACCAGTGTCAGCCGGCCGGATTCGGTCACGGCCACGTCGACCAGGCCGGCTCGTCGGCGGTGACGGCGCGCCCGTAGCGTTGCACGGCCAGCGTGCGGTAGTGGTCCAGGATCGGCGCCTCGCCCGGGTGCATCCGCAACGGCGGCAACGGCCCCAGCCGGGTCAGCGACACACCGCCGGCCACCGGCGGCCCGGCGGCGGCCAGCGCGGCGGGCTCGGCGCCGGTGTCCAGCGGAACCGATGCGACGGCCGTGGACGCCCATTCGCCGGTCTGCGGGCGCTGCAGGGCTTCGAAAGTCCCTCGCGCGCTGTGGTATTCCACCAGCTCACTGATGAGCGCGGTGTTCTCCCACTCCCAGGCCACCGCGAACGCGCCGGCCAGGATGGGCGCCGCGATGGTGGTGGCCCAGCGTGCTCGCGCGTCGGCGTCGGCGATCGAATACCGCACCGAGTCGACCGCCAGCGCGGCGGGCACTTTCAACTCGGCCGCCTGCTGCAGCTTGCTCATGCCGCGCCGGTATTCCGGTGTGCCGACCTCGCCGCGCAGGATGCCGAGGCCCTCGGCCTGGCGCGCCTCGGTCTCCTGCAGCGACTCCTCGGGGTCGCCGGAGCTGTCGAAACCCAGGTCCGCCAGAGCGTCGGCGCGCCACACCGTTCCGAGATGACTGTCCAGCTGCGCGTACTGCAGCCAGCTGCTGCGCGGTGAGGAGTCCAGCAGTTCCCGGGCCTGGGCGATCAGCTCGACGGCGTCGGCGAAGCGACTCCAGAAGATCGCTATCCAGCTGCGCTGCAACAGAATACGGTGAAGGTGCAGCGGCTTTCCCAACTCGCGCCAGTGCCGCTCGGCGTGTTCCCAGCATTTGTCGGCGGCTTCCAGGGCACCCGACCCCAGCCGGGTGAGTCCCAGGTACAGCCAGCAGCGTGCGACGTCGTGCGCGCGGGCATGCCGGGCGATGATGGGATAGGCCTGCGTCACCAGCTGTTCGGTGCCGGCATGGTCGTTGGCCGCCCAGCGCGCCGCCGCCCGCTCCAATTGTGCTCTGGCCCTGGCTAATTCCCAGCCGTGGGCGTCGGCCCGCGCCTCGGCGCGGCGTAACCACGGCTCGGCTTCGGCCAACCGCCCCGTTTCGACGCAGAACCTGCCGTATCCGGTGGCCGCGGTGACCCACAGGTGATCGGCGTTCTCGTCGCCGCCGCCGCTGTCGCCGATGTGCTCAAGTATCTTGTCCCACAACGGAACCGATTGCACGTGCAGGTCGTCGTCGCACAGCGCGGTGGCGCACAGCACCCGCGCGCGAGCGCACAGCTGCGCGTGTTCGGCGGCGAGCTCGGGGAATTCGCCGCCGGTGTCGCTCAACAGGTCCAGGGCCGCCGCGGCGCCTTCGTGGTCGCCGCGGGCGGCGGCCAAGCCCGTTTGCAGGAACCTGGCCCGCCGCGAGTAGCGGCAGATCATGCGCGCGTTCTCGGCGTCGGCGGGCATGCTCGCATAGGCGGCCAGGCAGTCTTGGATGCGCCGGATCGATTCCTCGACGCCGTCGTCGGCGCCGCGCGCCAGGTAGATCTCGCCAAGCTGGGCAAGCACTTCCAGCATGAGATCGTCTCGGTCGTCCCGTTCGATGCGCGGTATCAGGGACAACAGCAGATCGCGGGCGCCGGCCTCGTCGGCCGCTAACGCCATGCGACGGGCCCGCTGCAGCCCGTCCGGGATCGACACGGCTGCATCATAAGACCGCGGCGGTGCTCTGGTCGGCCGAACCGCGAGCGGCGGACGCGTGAGTGAGGCACGTCCGCCGCTCGTGGGCCGCAACCGATCAGCCGCAGGACACCTTGATGCTGAAGTCCTTGGTGATCATCCCGGCCATCGGGTTCTTCATGTCGGCGCCCTGCGCCTGGCCGGTGATGGTGTAGGTCTTGCCGTCGACCGCGACGTCGGCCGACCCCACCTTGGCGCCCATGTTGTTGCTGACCGCCAGCGCGTTGCCGTCGACGACCAGCGCCAGCGACTCGACCTTCGGGGTGGCCTCGTCGGTCAGCACCACGGCCAGCGCCTGCTGGGCGCCGCCGGTGGAGCCGCTGCCGATGTCGATCTTGCCGCCGGTGCGCACGCAGGTGACCGAGGCGGGGTTGACGCCCGGCAGGTCGGCGCCGCCCACCTTGACCTGAGCGTTGGTGCCGGTGGAGGCGCTGGGCGCGGTGCTCGATGCCGGAGCGGCCGAGTGGCCGCCGCTCGAGCAGCCGACCAGCGTCACCGCGGCCGCAGCGCAGCCCAAGATCCCCGTCGCAGCTGCGAGTAGACGTTTCACGTGTGGTTCCTTCCTTCGTGCGCCGCCCCGATGGCGTCGTCCTGGCGTCAGTACAGACCGCCCGGATCGCTACCAATCCCAAATTTCGGGGCGCCCAGGCGGTAGGCTGCCTCGGTGTCGGCGCGGGTGACGGGAGGCACGCGATGCTCAGCGTGAAATGGCTGGAAGCCCCTGAGGCCCATGACTTTCCGGCGGCAGCCGATTACCTGAGCATGCTCGCGGACGCGCAGACCGTGAAGAAGGTGATCAAGAAGCTCAAGCGCGCCACGGTGATGCAGCGCAAGGCGAAGGACATTCTGCGGGCGGCGCGGCTGGACCTGCTGCCGGTGGACAACCCGCACGTCGCCGCGGACCTCACCAAGATCGAGAAGGGCCTACCGCTGTCGCCGATCCTGTTGGTGCGGGGCGACTTCCTGGCCGGTGTCCCGTTGCAGATCGCCGATGGCTATCACCGGGTGTGCGCGAGTTATCACACCGACGAGAACACGCCGATTCCGGTGCTGCTGGCGGTGGCGCGCTAGTCCTCGTCGGCGTCGTCGCCGGACTGCTCGGCGGTTTGGTCGACCGCGACGCCGGCCCGGGTGCGCCGGCGCCGCATCCGGTGCGTGCCCTTGCCCGTCGGGCGGCGGTTGCGCAGCTTGGCCCGCGATTCGTCGCTGTCCTCGGCCGCGGGCGTCTCGGCTTCGGGCTCTGCCGCGGCGGGCTTCTCGGCCTCGGCGGTGTCTTCGGCTGCTTCGGTTGCTTCGGCTGCTTCGGTTTCGGCCGTGACGGTCTGCGCCGCTTCGGTCTCGTCGGCCTCTTCCGCTTCAGCCGTTTCGGCCGTCTCCGCCTCTTCGCCGGCCTTCTTGCGACGCAGCCGGCGCTTCTTGGGCTTCTTGGCCTTGATCGGTTTGGGCGGCGGCGGTGGCAGTTCCGCGACGAACGAGAGGTAGAACGCGAAAATGCCGAGCAGCGCGATCGCGGCGGCCGCGCCGTAAATCCCGAACAACCACCGGCCGGCGGCATCCAGGCTCAGCCAGATCTCGCTGACCGCCGTCCCGATGATCAACAACCCGGCCAGCACGTGCGCCACGATCGAGGCGACCCGCAGCGACAACGCCAGCTGCGGCGTGCCCAGCTCGGGCTTGCGGGTGCGCAACAGGGTGAACACCACCGGCAGCGCCGCCAGCGCGACCAGCACACCCGCCACGATCCGCAGCGCCGTCCCCAGCGAATGCGTCGTGTCACCCATCAGTTCGGGCCAGCGGGGCAACACGAAGAAGAAGTAGAGGACGCCGGCAGCGATCGAAAATGACGCGTGCCACGGGATGGCGACCTTGCGCCCCATAAGCCTCCTCATGCAAGACCGGCTGGAGCCGGCCCACGTTGTGCGCGTCCGCTGAGCGGACCAATGGCGGAGGATGCGGGATTTGAACCCGCGAGGGCTATTAACCCAACCCGCGTTCCAGGCGAGCGCCATAGGCCACTAGGCGAATCCTCCGTGGCCATGGTAACCGAGCGCCTGACCGCCGCCGCCAGTTGCTCCGGGTCGGGTATTAGACTCTGGGTGGACCCCGCGCGGCGTCTATCCTGTGAACTCCCCCAGGGCCGGAAGGCAGCAAGGGTCAACGGGCTCTGTCGGGTGCGCGGGGTCCCCTACCTTCGATGAGTGGCGACCCGCTACGCCCGGCTCCGCCGCGCTTGCGATCGCCACTGGATTCGATGAGTGGCGACCCGCTACGCCCGGCTCCGCCGCGCTTGCGATCGCCACGGATTCCACCCGGTCGGACGGCGAAAGGGCCCGCAATAGCCATGGTGTCGCTGGAGTCCCTCACCCCTGCCGAACTCGCCGAAGTGCACGCCCGCCACCAGCAGGGCTACGCGGACCTGCAGGCCAAGAAGCTGTCGCTGGACCTGACCCGCGGCAAGCCGGCGCCCGCGCAGCTCGACCTCTCCAACGCCCTGCTGTCCCTGCCCGGCGACGACTACCGCGACAGCGAGGGCACCGACACCCGCAACTACGGCGGGCTGCACGGCCTGCCGGAACTGCGCGCGATCTTCGGCGAGCTGCTCGGCATCCCGGTGCAGAACCTCATCGCGGGCAACAACTCCAGCCTGGAGCTGATGCACGACCTGGTCGCCTTCTCCATGCTCTACGGCGGCGTCGACTCGCAGCGGCCCTGGAAGGACGAACCGAGCGTCAAGTTCCTGTGCCCGGTCCCCGGCTACGACCGGCACTTCGCCATCACCGAGACGATGGGCATCGAGATGATCCCCGTCCCGATGCTGTCCGACGGGCCCGACGTCGGCCTGATCGAGGAGCTGGTCGCCGCCGACCCCGCCATCAAGGGCATGTGGACGGTGCCGGTGTTCGGCAACCCCACCGGGGTCACCTACTCCTGGGACACGGTGCTGCGCCTGGTCCAGATGCGCACCGCGGCGCCCGACTTCCGGCTGTTCTGGGACAACGCGTACGCGGTGCACACGCTCACGCACGACTTCATCCGGCAGGTCGACGTGCTGGGGCTGGCCGCCGCGGCCGGCAACCCGAACCGGCCCTACGTGTTCGCGTCCACCTCCAAGATCACCTTCGCCGGCGCCGGGGTGAGCTTCTTCGGCGGATCGCTGGGCAACATCGCCTGGTACCTGCAATACGCGGGCAAGAAGTCGATCGGGCCGGACAAGGTCAACCAGCTGCGGCACCTGCGCTTCTTCCGCGACGCCGACGGGGTGCGGCTGCACATGCTGCGCCACCAGCAGATCCTGGCGCCGAAATTCGCGCTGGCGCTCGAGATCCTCGACCAGCGGCTCAGCGACTCCAAGATCGCCTCGTGGACCGAGCCCAAGGGTGGCTACTTCATCAGCCTCGACGTGCTGCCCGGCACGGCCAAGCGGACCGTCGCGCTGGCCAAGGACGCCGGCATCGCGGTCACCGAGGCGGGTGCGTCGTTCCCGTATCGGAAAGACCCCAACGACACGAACATCCGGATCGCGCCTACCTTCCCGTCGCTGCCCGATCTGCGCGACGCGGTCGACGGCCTGGCCACCTGCGCGCTGCTGGCGGCCTCGGAGTCGTTGCTGGCTCGCGATCGGGTGTGATCTGACGGCTTCGACTGTTGCATGACGGCGACGACACGCCGGGCGGGCCCGCCGTAGATTCACACTGGAAGCCGCTGCCGCACACTCGATGCCCGCAGACCTTGGCGGGCCCGCATCGTCGTCGGCCGCTGCCCGATTGTCCGACTCCTCAGCAGACCCTGGCGGGCCCGCATCGTCGTCGGCCGGCCCCGGTAGCCTGCTGACCGTGGCCCTCTACCGCAAGTACCGTCCGGCAACCTTCGCCGAAGTGGTGGGGCAGGAGCACGTCACCGAACCCCTGTCGATCGCGCTGGAAGCCGGCCGGATCAACCACGCCTACCTGTTCTCGGGTCCGCGCGGCTGCGGGAAGACCTCCTCGGCGCGCATCTTGGCCCGCTCGCTGAACTGCGTGCAGGGGCCGACGGCCACGCCGTGCGGGGTGTGCGACTCGTGCCTGGCGCTGGCGCCCAACGCGCCCGGCAGCATCGACGTGGTCGAGCTGGACGCGGCCAGCCACGGCGGCGTGGACGACACCCGCGAGCTGCGCGACCGGGCGTTCTACGCGCCGGCGCAGTCGCGCTACCGGGTGTTCATCGTCGACGAGGCGCACATGGTGACCACCGCGGGGTTCAACGCGCTGCTCAAGATCGTCGAGGAGCCGCCCGAGCACCTCATCTTCATCTTCGCCACCACCGAACCGGAGAAGGTGCTGCCGACGATCCGGTCGCGCACCCATCACTACCCGTTCCGGCTGCTGCCGCCCAAGACCATGCGGGCGCTGATCGGGCGAATCTGCGAACAAGAGGGCGTCGTCGTCGACGACGCGGTGTACCCGCTGGTGATCCGCGCCGGCGGCGGCTCGCCACGCGACACGCTCTCGGTGCTGGACCAGCTGGTCGCGGGTGCCGAGGGCGGGCACGTCACCTACCAGCGGGCGCTGGGCCTGCTCGGGGCCACCGACCTGGCGCTGATCGACGACGCCGTGGACGCCCTGGCGGCCGGCGACGCCGCGGCGCTGTTCGGCGCGGTGGAGTCGGTGATCGACGCCGGGCATGATCCGCGGCGCTTCGCCACCGACCTGCTCGAGCGGTTCCGCGACCTGATCCTGCTGCAGGCCGTCCCCGATGCGGCCAGCCGCGGCGTGGTGGACGCTCCCGAGGACGTGCTGGAGCGGATGCGTGACCAGGCCACCCGGATCGGCCCGGCGACCCTGACCCGTTACGCCGAGGTGGTGCAGGCGGGGCTCGGCGAGATGCGGGGTGCGACGGCGCCGCGGCTGCTGCTCGAGGTGGTGTGCGCCCGGCTGCTGTTGCCCTCGGCCAGCGACACCGAATCGGCGCTGCTGCAACGGGTCGAGCGGATCGAGACCCGGCTGGACATGTCCATTCCCGCGGGGTCGACGCCGGCCGAGCCGGTCGAGCAGCCGGTGCGGTTCACCCGGCCGTCCGCGGCGCCCAAGCCGGCGTCCAAGCCCGAGCCGGCGGCGGCCAAGCCCGAGCACGAGCCGGAACCCCAGCCCGAGGCCAGGCCGGAGCCGAGGCCCAAACCCACGCCGGAGCCCAAGCCGGCGCCGGAGCCGGCGCGGGCCTCCGAAACCCCGTCCGCGCCAGGGGAACTCAATGCCGCCGCGGTGCGAAGCATGTGGTCGACGGTGCGCGACAAGGTCCGTCAGCGCAGCCGCACCACCGAGGTGATGCTGGCCGGCGCCACCGTTCGGGCGATCGAGGACAACACGCTGGTGCTGACGCATGAATCGGCACCCCTGGCCAAGCGGCTCTGCGAACAGCGCAACGCCGACGTCATCGCCGAGGCGCTCAAGGATGCGCTGGGCGTCAACTGGCGGGTGCGGTGTGAGGCCGGCTCACCGGCGCCGGCGACGGCCGGCCCGCCGCATCCCAAGCCGGAACAGCCTGTCCCCGAACCGGATTCGGCCCGCCGTGACGAGGAAGAGCACATGCTGGCCGAGGCGGTGCGCGACGAGCCGGCGGCGCGCCGCGACCCGGAAGAGGCCGCGCTGGAGCTGCTGCAGAACGAGTTGGGCGCCCGCCGCATCGACGGGGGCTGAGCACCTCCCTGTTAGGGCGACCACCACGGCCGCAGCGGCAGGTCGTCGTCGCCGCGCGCGTCGACGTTGGCCGCCAGCACGTGATGCAGCTGAAGGTTGTTCTGCTCGAAGGCAACTCGCGAGGCCGCCATGTACAAACCCCACACCTTCGCGGTCGGCAACCCGACCTCGTCGACGGCGGCGTCCCAGTGCTCGACCAGATTGCGGCACCAGTCGCGCAGCGTCATCGCGTAGTGGTGCCGGAAGTTCTCGCCGTGCAGCACCTCGAAGCCGACGTCCTGGATCGCGCAGGTGATGCGGCCCGACCCGGTCAGCTCGCCGTCCGGGAACACGTAGCGGTCGGTGAACCCGCCGGCGAACGACGTCGAGGTGTTGTCGTGCCGGGTGATGCAGTGGTTGAGCAGCAGACCGCCGGTGCGCAGCTTGCTCTTCAGGAACCCGAAGTAGGCGGGGTAGTTCTTGACGCCAATGTGCTCGGTCAACCCGATCGAGGACACCGCGTCGAACCCGGTTTCCGCGACGTCGCGGTAGTCGGAGTGGCGCACCTGCGCCAGGTCGCCGAGCCCCTCGTCGTCGATGCGGCGCTGCGCCCACTTCGCCTGCTCGGCCGACAGGGTGGCGCCGATCGCCCGCACCCCGCGGCGCGCCGCGTAGCGCACCATGCCGCCCCAGCCGCAGCCGACGTCGAGCAGCCGGTCGCCCGGGGCCAACCGCAACTTGTCGAAGATCAGCCGGTACTTGTTCTCCTGCGCCTCTTCCAGCGTCGCGTCGGGGTGCGGGTACACCGCGCAGGTGTAGGTCATCGACGGGCCCAGCACCAATTCGTAGAACCGGTTGGAGACGTCGTAGTGGTGGTGGATGGCCTCGGCGTCGCGGGCCTTGGTGTGCATCAGCCCGTCGGCGATCCGGCGCCACCGGGGTCGCGTCTCCTGCGGCGGCGGGGCCACCGGCAACAACCGCTCGAACCCGATCGAGCGGACGACGTTGGCCAGCACCCGGGCCGGCGGCCGCTTGAACTGCACCCGATCGGTGAGCGTCTTGAGCAGCCGGTACGGATCACCCGGATGCACGCCGTAGGCCTGCAGGTCGCCGGCCACGTAGGCGCGGGCCAGGCCGAGCTCGCCCGGCGCCGTCGCCAGATACGTGGCCCCGCGCGGACTGCGCAGATCCAGGCCCAGCTCGGCGTCTTCGCTGCCGGCGGTGCTGCCGTCGTAAGCGGTGAACTTCAGCGGGTGGCGGCCGGTCGCGGCGAAGACCTCCAGAATCTCGGCCATGCTGAGCTTGCCGGTCCGCGACCGGTGCGGTTGTTTGGTGGTCGTCATCGCCGTTGTACCGCCTTCGCGTAGAGGTCGAGTAAACGAGAATCGGGGTCGTAGGTCTTCTTGACGGTGTTGTACGCCTCGCCGCCGTAGAGCTCGTCGAACTCCTCGCGGGTGTAGAAGGAGTCGGAGTACAGCGACTTATGCCCGTCCAGCTCGCTCACCTTGGCTTCGATCAGCCGGTTGGTGGCGCCCTCGGTCGCACCGGCGGGCACCGACGACCAGAAGCCGACGTTGACATAGGTGTGATCCGGGCGCATCGGGTACAGCGGCCAGCCGTCATGGTCGCGTAACCGTAAGGGGCACAACCAGATCGGTGTGATGGGCACCGTTTCGAGGAACCACTCCAGGAATTCGAAGGTCCGTTCCACCGGCAGCTCGACGTCCTGCACCACCCGCTCGCGCGGCGGACGGCCGTTGCGGGCCTCGATGCGGTCCGAGATGCGCAAGCGCCGGTCCAGCGAGACCAGCTTGGAGTAGACGCTGCTGCGCCGGTAGCGGCGCGGCCACCAGCGCCGCACCCGCGGGTTCTGCACGCCGAACGCACGCGAGCACCAGAACCAGTCGGTGTCCCAGCGCCAGAAGTAGTCGTGCATGGTCAGCCGGTCGTCCTTGGTGGGCTCGTCGCCCGGGGAGTCGTGCCGGATCGACTGGTAGTAGATGTGTTGCCCGGTGTAGTCGCTGACCGGGCCGGGGGTGGTGGTCCGCCGGCCCACGCACAGGTAGCTCTCGTCGGCGCTGAACACCACGCCGTCGAGATAGTCCACCGGCGTGCCGGCGTGGCCGCCGGTGTCGATGATGCGTTCGGCCGCCGCGATCAGGTCAGCCAGCGCGTGAAACCTGATGTGGCGCAACGCCACAAACGGCGCGACCGGCTCCAGCTCGATCCGCAGTCGGGTCGAATACCCAAGCGTGCCATAGGAATTCGGGAAGGCGCGGAACAGGTCGGCGTGCTGGGTGCGCGACGCGGTGAGCAATTCGCCGGCGCCGGTGAGGATGTCCATCTCCAGCACCGACTCGTGCGGCAGACCGTTGCGGAACGACGCCGATTCGATGCCCAGGCCGCTCACCGCGCCGCCGAGGGTGATGGTCTTGAGCTGGGGCACCACCAGCGGCGACAGCCCGTACGGCAGGGTCGCGGCCACCAGGTCCTCGTAGGTGCACATGCCCGCCACGTCGGCGGTGCGGGTCTCCGGATCCACCCCCAGCACCCGGGTCAGCCCGGAGGTGTCCAGGCCGGGCGCGTCGCGTTTGGTGCGGGCGCGGAACAGGTTTGACGTCGGCTTGGCCAGCCGGACGGCCGACGTTGCCGGGATGGACCGATAACTTTCCAGCAACCGGTCGACGCCGGCCTGGTGGGCCGAGAGTGCGGATCCAAGGACTGGCACCAGATATACCCTAGTCTTCGACAACAGCCCGTGCACCCGTCGTGAGCGGCGGTATCGGGGAAACCATCAGCAGGAGGGGCCGCCGTGGGACAGGTGAGCGCAGACAGCACCATCTTGATCAACGCCGACCCGGCGGCAACCCTTGCCGCCGTCGCGGACTACCAGACGGTCCGCCCGAAAATCCTCTCCCCGCAATACAGCGACTACCAGGTGCTGCAGGGCGGGCAGGGCGCCGGCACGGTCGCCAAGTGGAAGCTGCAAGCCACCAAGTCGCGGGTCCGCGACGTGCAGGTCGACGTCGACGTGGCCGGGCACACCGTGATCGAGAAGGACGCCAATTCGTCCATGGTGACCAACTGGACGGTGGCACCGGCCGGGCCCGGCTCCAGCGTCACCGTCAAGACCACCTGGACCGGCGCCGGCGGCGTCAAGGGCTTCTTCGAGAAAACCTTTGCGCCGTTGGGGCTGAAGAAGATTCAGGGCGAGGTGCTGGCCAACCTGAAGAGGGAGCTGGAGAGCTAGCGGGCCTGGCCCTGGGAGCCCAGGAAGCCCGCGACGCCGCGGACCATCGCGTCGGCGTACTTCTGCCGGCCCTCGGCCGACTCCATCAGCGCCGAATCCGCGGGGTTCTTCATGTTGCCGCACTCGACCAGGATCGACGGGTACTGCGCCAGGTTCAGGCCGGTCAGGTCCGAGCGCCCGTATAGCCCGTTCTGGCCGATGTAGTTGGCCGGCGGGATGCCCGAGGCCTGCATCTGATCGCGCATGATTCGGGCGTATTGCACCGACGGCCCGGCCTGCACCTGGTTGAGCGGCGGGGCCGAATAGTTGACGTGGAAGCCGCGGCCCGACGGCGGTCCGCCATCGGCGTGGATGGACAGAATCGCGTTGGGGTGCAACGCGTTGGCCATGTTGGCGCGCTCATCGACGCACGGGCCCAGCCCGGTGTCGTTGGCCCGGGCCAGGGCGGTCCGCACCCCCAGCGCGGTCAGCTCGGCGCGCACCCGAAGCGCGGTGTCCCAGGTGAAGGTGTGCTCCTGGTAGCCGGTGTTGGTCGCCGTCCCACTGGCCTGACAGTCCTTGGTGCCGCCGCGCCCGGTGGGCACCTGGCGGTTGATGGACGCGTCGTTGGAGCCGTTGTGGCCCGGGTCGATGAACACCACCATGCCGGCGATGTTGGACGGCACCCCCCACGCGGCCGGGGCTGCGGTCGGAATGATCGCCGTCGACGCAGCAACCAGCGCACCGACCGCCACTTTGATCCCGACACGTCTGCTCAGTCGTAGGTCCACGGCGCCAAGGTAACGTCGCGCGGTCTACGCTGGGTGTTCCGAATCGCCGGAGACTCACGAGCGAAACCAAGTCGAGACCAAGACGCGAGGGGACTGTCATGCAACCCGGACCCGGAGGCGATATGTCCGCGCTGCTGGCCCAGGCGCAGCAGATGCAGCAAAAGCTCATGGAGGCCCAGCAGCAACTGGCCAACGCCGAGGTGCACGGTCAGGCCGGCGGGGGTCTGGTCAAGGTCGTCGTCAAGGGCAGCGGCGAGGTGGTCGCGGTCAAGATCGATCCCTCCGTCGTCGACCCGTCGGACGTCGAGACCTTGCAGGACCTGGTCGTCGGCGCCATGGCCGACGCGTCCAAGCAGGTCACCCGGATGGCCCAGGAGCGGCTCGGGTCGCTGGCCGGCGGGTTCGGCGCGCCGCCCGGGCAGCCTCCGGCACCGGCGCCGGGCGTTTAGCGTCCGGGTAGATTCCAGGGCCGACATGTTTGAGGGACCCGTCCAGGACCTGATCGACGAGCTGGGCAAGCTGCCGGGCATCGGGCCCAAAAGCGCCCAGCGCATCGCCTTTCATCTGCTGTCGGTCGAACCGCCCGACATCGACCGGCTGACCGCGGTGCTGGCCAGGGTCCGCGACGGGGTGCGGTTCTGCGCGGTGTGCGGCAACGTCTCCGACGACGAGCGCTGCCGGATTTGCTCCGACCCCCGCCGCGACGCGTCGGTGGTGTGCGTGGTCGAGGAGCCCAAGGACGTGCAGGCCGTCGAGCGCACCCGCGAATTCCGCGGCCGCTACCACGTTTTGGGCGGTGCGCTCGATCCGCTGTCCGGGGTGGGCCCCGATCAGCTGCGGATCCGCGAGCTGCTCAGCCGGATCGGGGAGCGGGTCGACGACGTCGACATCACCGAGGTGATCATCGCCACCGACCCGAACACCGAGGGCGAGGCGACGGCCACCTACCTGGTGCGGATGCTGCGCGACATTCCCGGCCTGACCGTGACCCGCATCGCCTCCGGGCTGCCGATGGGCGGCGATCTGGAGTTCGCCGACGAGTTGACGCTGGGCCGCGCGCTGGCCGGCCGCCGCGCCATGGTCTGAGGGTTTTCGGCCGCTCAGCGGGCGGCCAGCCGCTCCCGGCGCAGCAACTCCACCTCGGGCATTGGCAGCTCGGGCAGCCCGCCGACCACCTTGCCCAGCAGCAGGTCGGCCAGCTGCGGGTTGCGGGCCAGGCACGGCCCGTGCATGTAGGTGGCGACCACCGACCCCTGCACCACCCCGTCGAAACCGTCTCCGGCGCGGTTGCCCGCACCCTTGACCACCGCGCCCAGGGGAGCGGCGGAGGGGCCCAATACCGTTCCGCCCCTGTGGTTTTCGAAACCGGTCAACGGCTCGGTCAAGCCGGCCAGCAGCGGCTTGGTCACCAGCTCGCCGATGTGGCGGGCGTCCTGCGGAGAGGTCGTCGCGTCCAGCATGCCCACGCCGTCGACCCGTTCCCCGGCCGACGTCTCATACCAGTGCCCGAGCACCTGAACGGCCGCGCAGATCGCCAGCACCGGCGCGCCGCGTTCGGCGGCGCGCTGCAGGCCCGGGTAGCGCAGCAGATGCCGGGTGGCCAGCCGCTGCGCGTAGTCCTCGGCCCCGCCCAGCGTGTAGAGGTCCAACGACTCGGGCACCGGGTCGGCCAGCGTGAGTTCGACGATCTCGGCGGCGATGCCGCGCAGCCGCAGTCGCTGCCGCAGCACCAGCGCGTTGCCTCCGTCGCCGTAGGTGCCCATCACGTCGGGCAGCACCAGCCCGATCCGCACGACCGAATCAGCCATGGCGCGCCAACGCTCGTTGCAGCGTCAGGAACGCGGTGTAGTTGGCGACGACCTCCACCCGCCCGGGCGGGCAGGACTCGATGGCGGCGACGGTGTCGTGCACCAGGGTGTGCTCGACACCGGCGTACCCGAGCCGCACCGCCAGGTCGGTGCCGCGCTCCCCGGCGGCCACCACCGGGGTGGTCTGGAACGCGTCGTTGAAGTGCTCGAAGCGCACGTCCCACAGCCAGGACAGGTCCTCGCCGTCGGGCACCCGGCCGTTGACCGAGATGACCACCCCGTCGGCGTGCGGGTCCACCATCGACAGCGCTTCCTGCCAGCCCGCCGGATTCTTGGCCAGCAGCATGCGGACGTCGTGCCCGCCGACCCGCACCGTGCGATACCGGCCGGCGACCTCGTCGACCGTCGACACGGCCGTCACCGCCGCCGCCGGATCGGCGCCCAACGCGACCGCGGCCGCTACGGCCTGGGCGGCGTTGCCGCGGTTCACCGCGCCCGGCAGCGCCAACCGCATCGGCAGCGCCACACCGCCTTGGCCGTACAGGTTGCCGCCGTCCTGTGGGTCGAACCACCAGTGCGGGCTGGGCCGCTTGAAGTCGGCGCCGGTGGAATACCAATGCCCCTGCTCGCGGACGATCACCTCGCCGCTGCGCGGGCAGCTCACCGAGTCGTTCGCCCAGGAGCCGCCGGCGGCCACCCACACCACGTGGGGACTGTCGTAGGCCGCGGAGGTCATCAGCACGTCGTCGCAGTTGGCCACGACGACCGCGTCCGGGTGCCGGGCCAGGCCGGCGCGCAGGGTCCGCTCGATGACGTTGATCTCGCCGACCCGGTCCAGCTGGTCGCGGGACAGGTTGAGCAGCACGACGACGCCCGGGCGGACGGCGTCGGACACGTGCGGCACGTGCATCTCGTCGACCTCCAGGGCGGCCAGCCGGGCGCCGCGGTTGGCGGCCAGCGCCGCGACCAGGCCGGCGTCCATGTTGGCGCCCTCGGCGTTGGTGGCCACCGATCCCATGGTGGCCAGCGCGGCGGCGGTCATCCGGGTGGTGGTCGACTTGCCGTTGGTGCCGGTGACGACGACGGTGCGCCGGCCGGTGGCCAGTTGCCGCAGCACCGAGCGGTCCAGCGTCATCGCGACCAGCCCGCCGATCATGGCGCCGGCGCCGCGGCCGGTCACCCGGGACGCCCAGCGCGCGCTCGCTCCCGCGGCCAGGGCCAGGCGGGCACGGGTGGTCAGCACCCGGAGAGTTTAAGGGCGATCGCAAGCGCGGCGCTTGTCGCCGGGCGCAGCGGGTCGCCCTCATCGGGTTCGGTGCGATCGCAAGCGCGGCGCTTGTCGCCGGGCGCAGCGGGTCGCCCTCATCGGGTTCGGTGCGATCGCAAGCGCGGCGCTTGTCGCCGGGCGCAGCGGGTCGCCCTCATCGACTGGAGGCGCAGCGGGTCGCCCAGATCGATTCGAACGCCGACACGGCGCCGTGTGACACCGGTGATGTCGGTCGCCCGTGCCATCCTCAGTGCATGAGCGCGGTGTGCTGGGGTCGTCCGGCCAGCGAGCCGGACGCGGGATGGGCCGTCATCGACGTCGAGACCTCGGGCTTTCGCCCGGGTCAGGCTCGCATCATCAGCCTTGCGGTGCTCGGGCTGGACACCGGCGGCAAGGTCGAGCAGTCGGTGGTGAGCCTGCTCAACCCGGGCGTGGATCCGGGCCCCACCCATGTGCACGGCCTGACTGCCGCCATGCTGGAAGACCAGCCGCAGTTCGCCGACATCGCGGGCGATGTGGTCGAGGTGCTGCGCGGCCGCACCCTGGTCGCCCACAACGTGGCCTTCGACTACGCCTTCCTCGCCGCCGAGGCCGAACTCGCCGGCATCGAACTTCCCGTCGACACCGTGATGTGCACGGTCGAGCTGGCCCGGCGGCTGGACCTGGGCATCGACAACCTGCGGCTGGAGACGCTGGCGGCGCACTGGGGCGTGACCCAGCAGCGGCCGCACGACGCCTTCGACGACGCCATGGTGCTGACCGGCGTGCTGGCCTCGGCGCTGCAGCGGGCCCGGGAACGCGACATCTGGCTGCCGGTGCATCCGGTGACCCGGCGCCGCTGGCCCAACGGCCGGGTCACCCACGACGAGCTGCGCCCGCTGAAGGTGCTGGCCTCCCGGATGCCCTGCCCCTATCTCAACCCGGGCCCCTACGTGGGCGGCCGACCACTCGTCCAGGGCATGCGCGTCGCGCTGGCCGCCGAGGTCGAGCGCACGCACGAGGAACTCGTCGAGCGGATCCTGCACGCCGGGCTGGCCTACAGCGACACCGTGGACCGGGAGACCTCGCTGGTGGTGTGCAACGACCCCGCCGCCGAGCACGGCAAAGGCTATCTGGCCCGGCAATTGGGGGTGCCGGTGATCTCCGACGCGCAGTTTTTGGACTGCGTTCGCGCCGTCATCGGCGGCACCAGCATGGACGAGTTCACCGACGCCACGCCCGATCCGCAGCTGGCGCTGTTCTGATCAGGCGCGGGCGGCTCGGTTGACCGCCGACACCACCGCGCGCAACGAGGCGGTGGTGATGGACGGGGCGATGCCGACACCCCACACCGTCCGACCGTTGACCGACGCCTCCACATACGCGGCGGCCTGCGCGTCGTCGCCCGAACTCATGGCGTGCTCGGAGTAGTCCAGCACCGCCACATCGAACCCGACCCCGGCGAGCGCGTGCACGAACGCGGCCAGCGGGCCGTTGCCGGTCCCGTTGATCTCGGTCTGCTCCCCGTTGATCTTGACCGTCGCGGAGATGCTGGTGACGCCGCTGTCCTCGTCGGAGGCGTCGACGCGCTGCTTGACCCGCTCCAGCGGCCACACCGGGGCCAGGTACTCCTCGAAGAACGCGTCCCACATCTCCTTGGGGCTGACCTCGCCGCCCTCGCCCTCGCTGATCTTCTGGATCACCTGGGAGAACTCGATCTGCAGCCGGCGCGGCAGGGCCAGGCCGTGATCGGCCTTCATGATGTAGGCCACCCCGCCCTTGCCGGACTGCGAGTTCACCCGGATCACCGCCTCGTAGGTGCGCCCGACGTCCTTGGGGTCGATCGGCAGATACGGCACCTGCCAGAGCATGTCCTCGACGTCGGTGTCGGCGGCGTCGGCGTCGATCTTCATCTGGTCCAGGCCCTTGTTGATGGCGTCCTGGTGGCTGCCGGAGAACGCGGTGTAGACCAGGTCGCCGCCGTAGGGGTGCCGCTCGTGCACCGGCAGCTGATTGCAGTACTCCACCGTGCGGCGGATCTCGTCGATGTTGGAGAAGTCGATCTGCGGGTCCACGCCGCGGGAGAACAGGTTCAGCCCCAGCGTCACCAGGCACACGTTGCCGGTGCGTTCGCCGTTGCCGAACAGGCAGCCCTCGATCCGGTCGGCGCCGGCCGCATAGCCCAATTCCGCTGCGGCTACGGCGGTTCCGCGGTCGTTGTGCGGGTGCAGGCTCAGGATGACGGAGTCGCGGCGGGCCAGATTGCGGCTAATCCACTCGATGGAGTCGGCGTACACGTTGGGGGTGGCCATCTCCACCGTGGCGGGCAGGTTGAAGATGATCGGGTTTTCCGGTGTGGGCCTTATGATTTCGCCGACCGCGTCGCACACCTGCTTGGCGTACTCCAGTTCGGTTCCGGTATAGGACTCCGGCGAGTACTCGAACCGCCACCGCGTCTCGGGGTACTTGGCGGCCTCCTCGACGCACTTGCGGGCGCCGGTCACGGCGATCTCCTGCACCGCGGCCCGGTCGGCGCGAAATACCACGCGCCGCTGCAGGATTGACGTCGAGTTGTAGAAGTGCACGATGGCCTGCGGCGCGCCCTGGCACGCGGCGAAGGTGCGCTCGATCAGTTCCGGCCGGCACTGGGTCAGCACCTGAATGGTGACGTCGTCGGGAATGGCGCCCTCGGTGATGATCTCGCGGACGAAGTCGAAGTCGGTCTGGCTGGCCGACGGGAAGCCGACCTCGATCTCCTTGTAGCCCATGCGGACCAGCAGGTCGAACATGCGGCGCTTGCGGGCCGGGCTCATCGGGTCGATCAGCGCCTGGTTGCCGTCGCGCAGGTCCACCGCGCACCACAGCGGGGCACGGTCGATGACCTTGTCGGGCCAGGTGCGGTCGGGCAGCCGGATCGGCTCGACCTCCTCGGCGAACGGCCGGTACCGGTTGACCGGCATCGAGGAACCGCGCTGGGGGTTCCAGGCCGGCTGTCCGGGGCCGGGCGGGCCGGCGGGTTTGACGATGCTGCGGGACGAGCTGAAGGCGTCGGGATGGGAAGTCACGGTGATTGCTCCGGGGATATCAGAAGGAACCTCAGACCGGCGCATCGCGAACACCCGCGACGGGAAGCCGGTCTGGAATCAGACCCCGTCGCGGCGTCCGAGGAGGAGCACCCGCTGCACGTCGGCAACTTTACCGCGATTGGCGCCGTGGCGAAAATGCCGCCGGGACCGCGGCGCGCGCGCAGGCCGGGCCACCCGGTATCGCGACGTAAATCACCATGCGGGGGCACGTATTCTGTTGTGGACTTATTCCCGAAATACCAGTGCGCAGGCCCGGAGAGGCAGGAAAAAGGTGGCGCTCGTCGTGCAGAAGTACGGCGGATCCTCGGTGGCCAACGCCGATCGGATCCGGCGCGTGGCCGAGCGCATCGTCGCCACCAAGAAGCAGGGCAACGACGTGGTGGTCGTCGTCTCCGCGATGGGTGACACCACCGACGACCTGATGGACCTGGCCCAGCAGGTGTGTCCGGCCCCGCCGCCGCGCGAACTGGACATGCTGCTGACCGCCGGCGAGCGGATCTCCAACGCGCTGGTGGCGATGGCGATCGAGTCGCTGGGCGCCCAGGCGCGTTCGTTCACCGGCTCGCAGGCCGGGGTGATCACCACCGGCACGCACGGCAACGCCAAGATCATCGACGTCACGCCGGGACGGCTGCAGGCCGCGCTGGACGAGGGCCGCATCGTGCTGGTGGCCGGGTTCCAGGGCGTCAGCCAGGACACCCGGGACGTCACCACGCTGGGCCGCGGCGGCTCGGACACCACGGCCGTCGCCCTGGCCGCGGCGCTGGGCGCCGACGTCTGCGAGATCTACACCGACGTCGACGGCATCTTCTCCGCCGACCCCAGGATCGTGCACAACGCCCGCAAGCTGGACACGGTGACCTTCGAGGAGATGCTCGAGATGGCGGCTTGCGGCGCCAAGGTCTTAATGCTGCGCTGCGTGGAATATGCCCGCCGCTACAACATTCCGGTGCATGTCCGGTCCTCGTACTCGGACAAGGAAGGCACCGTCGTCGTCGGATCGATCAAGGACAAGCCCATGGAAGACCCCATCCTGACCGGAGTCGCGCACGACCGCAGCGAGGCGAAGGTGACCGTCGTCGGCATCCCCGACATCCCGGGCTACGCGGCGCGGGTATTCCGCGCCGTCGCCGACGCCGACGTCAACATCGACATGGTGCTGCAGAACGTCTCCAAGGTCGAGGACGGCAAGACCGACATCACCTTCACCTGCTCGCGCGAGGCCGGGCCCACCGCGGTGGCCAAGCTGGACGCGCTGAAGGACGAGATCGGGTTCACCCAGTTGCTCTACGACGACCACATCGGCAAGGTGTCGCTGATCGGGGCCGGCATGCGCAGCCACCCGGGCGTCACCGCCACCTTCTGTGAGGCGCTGGCGCAGGTGGGCGTCAACATCGAGCTGATCTCCACCTCCGAGATCCGGATCTCGGTGCTGTGCCGCGACACGGAACTGGACAAGGCCGTGGTGGCGTTGCACGAGGCGTTCGGGCTCGGCGGCGCGGAGACCGCCACGGTGTATGCGGGGACGGGCAGATAGATGGTTGCTATTGGAGTTGTTGGCGCCACCGGCCAGGTCGGCCAGGTGATGCGCCGGCTGCTCGACGAGCGCGACTTCCCGGCGACCTCGGTGCGGTTCTTCGCGTCGTCGCGCTCGCAGGGCCGCAAGCTGGAATTCCGGGGCGCCGAGATCGAGGTCGAGGACGCCGCGACGGCCGACCCGACCGGTCTGGACATCGCGCTGTTCTCCGCCGGCAAGACGATGTCGCTGGTGCAGGCGCCGCGGTTCGCCGCGGCCGGGGTGACGGTGATCGACAACTCGTCGGCGTGGCGCAAGGACCCCGACGTGCCGCTGGTGGTGTCCGAGGTGAACTTCGAGAGGGACGCGCACCGTCGCCCCAAGGGCATCATCGCCAACCCGAACTGCACCACCATGGCCGCCATGCCGGTGCTCAAGGTGCTGCACGACGAGGCCGGGCTGCAACGCCTGGTGGTGTCCAGCTACCAGGCGGTGTCCGGCAGCGGGATCGCCGGGGTCGAGGAGCTGGCCACCCAGGCGCGCGCGGTCATCGACGGCGCCGAGCAGCTGGTGCACGACGGGCGCGCGGTGTCGTTCCCGGCGCCCCAGACCTACGTCGCGCCGATCGCCTTCAACGTGGTGCCGCTGGCCGGGTCACTGGTCGACGACGGCTCCGGCGAGACCGACGAGGACCAGAAGCTGCGGCACGAGAGCTGCAAGATCCTGGGCATCCCCGACCTGGCGGTCAGCGGGACCTGCGTGCGGGTGCCGGTGTTCACCGGGCACTCGCTGTCGATCAACGCCGAATTCGCCCGGCCGCTGTCCCCGGAGCGGGCCCGCGAGCTGCTCGACGGCGCGCCCGGGGTCAAGGTGGTCGACGTGCCGACCCCGCTGGCGGCCGCCGGCGTCGACGAATCCCTGGTCGGCCGGATCCGGCGCGACCCGGGGGTGCCCGACGGGCGCGGCCTGGCCCTGTTCATCTCCGGTGACAACCTGCGCAAGGGCGCGGCGCTGAACACCATCCAGATCGCCGAGCTGCTGGCCGCTCAGTTGTGAGGCGCGGGTGAGCGCCGCGCACACTCGACTGGTCGCGCGGTGTTCGCTTGCATTGACTTTGCTTGCGCCGCAATGGTTTACCGCGGCGCGCGCCGACCCGCCGGCGCCCGAACCGGAACCCATCGTGGGCCCGCTGGCGCCCGGCCAGGTGCTGCGCATCGGCCCCACCGCC
Source organism: Mycobacterium sp. MAC_080597_8934 (assembly GCF_000523975.1). NCBI lineage: Bacteria > Bacillati > Actinomycetota > Actinomycetes > Mycobacteriales > Mycobacteriaceae > Mycobacterium > Mycobacterium sp. MAC_080597_8934. The sequence goes on from NZ_JAOS01000001.1 coordinate 70,971, forward strand.
GGAACCGGCACTCCCACAGGCGATTACGGGATCGGCGCCACCGACCTGTGTGAGTTCGTGGAATTTCCCACCGAACTGCTGCAGGTGTGCGGCGACAGCTTCGCGGGCCAGGGCGTCGGATTCGGCGGCTGGTATGCGCCGGTGGCCCTGCGCGTCGACACCGCGTCCGTCGACGACCCGGCCGGGGTGCGCTACACCGGCGTCACCGGGATCAGCAATCCGCTGCTGGCCGACCCCGCCCCGCCTGGCGCCTCGCAGCTGCCCGCCGGGGTGGTGCAGATCAACCGGCGCAACTACCTGATGGTGACGACCACGAAAAACCTTGAGCCGCAAAGCTCCCGGCTGGTGACCGCCGAACCGGTGCGGGCGGGCTGGCAGACGATCCCGGGGTCCACGCGGCCCGCCTCGTATCAGGGCGGCTCGCAGACCCAGATCAGCGGCTATTACGACCCGATACCCACCGAGGAATCGCCGAGCGGCTGGGTGTACATCGTGGCCGACAGTTTCACCCGCCGGGATCCGGTCGTGCTGTACCGGGTGACCCCGCAGGCCTTCACCGACCGGTCCCGGTGGCAGGGCTGGGCGGCCGGACCGCAAGGCGGGTGGGGGAAGCCGCCGACCCCGCTGTGGCCGGACGCGGTGGGCGAGATGTGCATCCGGCAGATCGACGGCAAGGCCGTGCTGAGTTATTTCAATGCCACCACGGGCAACATGGAGGTCCGGGTCGCCGACGACCCGCGGATGCTGGGTGACGCGCCGGTCACCACGGTGGTGCAGCACGACGAGTGGCCCGAGCCGGCGGAAAGCCTGCCGCCGCCCTACGACAACCGGCTCGCGCAGCCCTACGGCGGCTACATCTCGCCCGGCTCCACGCTCGACGAGCTGCGGATCTTCGTGAGCCAGTGGGACACCCGCGCGCGGGTGGCCGCTCCCTACCGGGTCATCCAGTTCGCGGTGAACCCGCTCAAGCCCTGATCAGAGGCCATATTTCAGCCCTCCGTCCGCAGGGCGTCCGCAGTAGATCCGAGCGCCTGCTCGACCAAGCCCGCTGCGGCCTTCCTGGTCCGGTCGTTGGCGTCGGGCCACAGATGGCTGTAGGTGTCCAAAGTGACCGACGCCGAGCTGTGCCCGAGCGCGCGCTGGACGGTCACGACGTCGCAGCCGGCCGCAATCAGGCCCGAGGCGTAGAAGTGCCGAAGGTCGTGCAGCCGGTACTCGATGTGCACCTTGTCGCGGACCTTGCGCCACCACCGTCCCACCGTCGCAGCATGCGCCGGCAGCTGGTCGTCGCGCGCACCCGCGAACAGCCACCGGTCCGGGTCATCGCCCGTCCTGTACAGGCGCACGTGCTCCGAGATGATCTTCACCAAAGCGTCAGGAACGCACACGGTGCGCTCGGACCCGTACTTCGGGCCGCGGAGCTCCATCCGGCCGTCATCAGTCCACTGGACCTGACGCTGAACCCTGATCTCCTGGCGCATGAAGTCGACGTCTGACACCTTCAATGCGGATGCTTCACCGCGGCGCAGGTCGGCGAACGCACAGACCGCGATGAACGCCGCGTACCAGGGCTCGATGTCGTCGGTTGCGCGGATCGCCGCGCCGACCTCCTGCGCGGTTGGAATCGTCATCGCAGCCGACGCTTTCCGTACCCGCGGCAGACGTATCCCGGTGGTCACGTCCCGCGCCATGAAACGGTCCCGGACAGCCGCGCGGAACACACTGCGTACGTTCCCGAACCGGGTGCGGATCGTCGTCGGCTCGAGCTCGTTATCCTGCATCGCCTTCACCCATGACTCGACGTGTGAAGGCCGGATATCACCCAAGCCGACGTTGCCGAACGTCACCGAGTTAGCGGCCAGGTCCATTGAATGCGCCGTTCCTGACACCCACACCTGCCGCGACGACCAATCCTTGTAATACGAGGCGAACGTTACCTTCCCCAGCCTGGGATCAACGTAGGTTCCGGTGGCAAACTTCGTCGTGATCTCGGTATCCAGCCACGATTGCGCATCGGCCTTCCTGGCGAAGCCCCTTGCGTGCTCGCGCCCATCCTCATCGACGTACCTTGCCCGCCAACGCTTCCCGCTGCCGTACGCGGCGCTCGGTACGGTATCTGTTTTGCCGTCAGGTAGGCGAATCGTCTTCGTCCAGCGATCCTCAACACCGCTCCGGCGGTTACGACGTTGGGCCGGCGTACTCAATCGGGTACTCCCTATCAAGCTTTGCGAAAACTCTTGCAGCGGTGCGTATTAGCGTCGCCAACGAGTGCGCGTCTTCTTGCAGTTCCGTGTTCAGGCGCACATATTCTCGGGCGACCTTGATTAGTCGCTTATCTGGTTCGAGCCCAGGAACGGTACTGACGGCCCGCACGTAAGAGGCGATGAGTTGGTTACCGTTTTCTGTGCCACGCTTGACGTGGCTGTCGATGGTTTCTGCTTGTCGCACAAGAAAATCGAATGCGTCAGCAGCGACCATCTCGGCAAGCTCGTTATAGGCGATCTCGACACTCTCGCCGCGCAACATCGTCTCAAAGCGGGCATCGAGAACCCTGGCAATGACCAGCGCCTCGGTTAGTTTGAGGGGTCGCTCACCGGCTTCAACTCGTTGCACGGTGGTTTGGTGGAAGCGGAGCCCTCCTTCCGAGAGGCGACGAGCGAACTCGGTCTGCGACCACCCTTTCGCTTCTCGGCGCTCTCTCATCTGGGTAGCGAAGTTGATCTCGTACCCCGAGTCATCCCAGGCCCAAGGTTCAAAGTCGTCATCAGACACCGTGCAACCATACCAACACAGTGATGCACCCTCCAACATGTAGTTGCAAACGCAAACTTCGTCGTGTACAACCAACACTGTGATGGGTGATCCATCACAGTGTTGGAGAGGGGAAGACTAGATGATGCCGGGTGAGGAACTGCTGACCGCGAAGCAGGTATGCGCGGAGTATCCGTTCAATCCTGGGACATTGCGCTTCTGGCGGAGCACCAATCAGGGACCGGCGAGTTTCACCGTTGGCCCGCGCGGCCGCGTGGTGTATCGGCGGTCCGAAATCGAGCGGTGGCTTGCCGACCAGGAAACCGCAACTCGACGTGGCGGCGGCGCTGCCTGATGCACGCCACCAACAAGATCGAAGGCCCCAGGGCTGCCACCCCAGGGCCTTCTCAACCAATCGCTCCACAAGAACAGAGAGGTCTCACAATGTTAGAACACCACGCCGACGACGACCAGGTTCCCGGCCGCGGCACGTACCCGGTCGACTCAGCTACCCGCGCGTGCTGTCAAGGGATCGGCCGTCACGCACCCGACTGCCCAGAGTCTGCCGACGCCGGCCGTTTCACCGGTGATCGCTACGACCGTCTCATCCAGGGAGCAGAAGTGCTCGCGAGCGACCCGGCCATCGAGAACGCGGACTCACTTTTCAACGGTCAGTTCATCCGCGCATTCGTCCATGAACTTGTCGAAGCGAAGGTGCTAGACGGCCTGAGCGAGCGCGACTGCGACACCTTCTCCATGCTGGCCATCATCAACGGCGCACAAGGGCCTGCCCACCTGGCGTGGCGTATCCACCAGTGGCTCAACGGCAACCAGCTCGACCGAAACACCGACGAAGACAATCCGTTGGCTGTGTGCTCTGCGCTGGCCACGGCTCTCAAAATCATGATTGATGCCTTCGCCTGGGCCTTCGCAGCCGCGGAGTCCAAAGGGTGACCGACTATCGAACCGAGTCGCGGCAGGTCGACTTCTATATGGTCCATCTGTTCGTGGCGCCAATGTTGCACGAGGCGGGGAGCTGGCCGTTGGCCGGCTCCTACGCCTGGCAGCAGCTCGACGCCACCGATCCGCGAAAACTGGCGGCTGTTCTCGACGGCGGTCGCCGCGATGCCTTGCGCAACGACACCATCAGCGCGGCTCTTACCCAAGCGGCCCAAGGTATTTCAGCATCTTCGGACTGGTCAGGATTGTCGCGCAGTATCCGACGTCGCTCAGGTGTCTACATTCCACGGGAGGTGGCGTGACGGACACACCCGTACAGCGACGAACGACGGTGCTCGACGAAATCCACGCGATGCTAACGAAATACGTCGCTTTTCCCAGTGACCACGCCGCAATCGCATGCGCGCTTTGGGTCGCACACACGTGGGTCGTCTGGGCGTTTTTCACCACCCCGCGGCTCGTCATCCAGTCCCCCGAGCCCGGCAGCGGGAAGACCAGGCTGCTCGAGCTGCTGGCGATCTTGTGCCGCAACGCCAAACTGACGATGAGCACCAGCGCGGCGGCCCTGTACCGGCGCATCGGCGGATCCGACGACCCCATTACCATCTTGGCCGATGAAGCCGACGCCGTATTCAGCCGCAATGCCACATCCGAAGCCGAGGCGCAGCGCGCTATCTACAACAGCGGCTACCGCAAAGGCGCCACCGTGGACAGGTGCGAAGGCGACGGCGCCAAGATGAAGGTGACCGCCTTCAAGGTCTACGCGCCCGTGGCGCTCGCTGGCCTAGGCACCATGCCCCGCACCATCACCACCCGCGGCGTCGTCATCGAGATGCGCAAGCGCGCACCCGGCGAACAGGTCGCCGCGTTCCGCGAACGCGACGCTCTCACCGAAGCCGCACCGATCATCGAGACACTGACGGCCTGGGCAGACCGGGCCGCCGGCATCTTGGAGACCGCGCGCCCGACCATTCCCAGCGGTGTCGTCGATCGACCCGCCGAGGTGTGGGAGCCGCTGCTCGCCGTCGCCGAGAGCATCGGCGGCCGCTGGCCCGAACTGGCCCGTGCCGCGTGCCGGCACTACGTGTTCAAGCCATCCGACGAAGCCGCCTCGGTGGGCGTGCGGTTGCTTGCCGACCTGCGCAAGCTATTTCATCCCGAAGACCAGGCGCCCATCACGGAGCTGCACTCAGCTGACATCGTGACCGAGCTGATCGCTGAACCAGACTCCCCGTGGCGCGACCTGTGGGGCAAGACTCTCGACCAACGGAAACTGTCGAACTACCTCCGCAACTACGGCGTGCGACCGAAGCAGATCCGCATCGGCAGCAAATCCGCTAAGGGCTATCTCACCGCTCCCCACTCTGCACCCGACGGCGACTCCGTGGGCCTCGCAGACGCTTGGCAACGCTACCTTGCGCCACAGACCGAAACATCCGAAACAGCCGAAACAACGCAGGTCAGCGACTCAAGATTTGTTTCGGACGAATCCGAAACGACCCGCTTGTCCGAAACAGAATCTGGGTCTTCTACCAGCAGTGTTTCGGCTGTTTCGGATGTTTCGGCTATACGGGGAAGAGAGGCAGCAATGCCGCATACACGCGCCCACACAGTGACGCGCCCGGCACCGAAACAGAAAAGCACCAGCAAATTCGAAGGGCCAGCCGGTCCCGGCCGCTGCGGCGTCTGCTCATGGCATATCGAGAAGCAGGGCCACGCCGACTGGTGCACCACCGAGACACGATAAGGAACCGCCTCAACATGGCCGAACAAGGACAACCTGACCCGGACGCCTACGCCACCACGGGCGTACTCGACGTCCGCTGCCCCGACTGCGACGCTGCACCCCAAGCATGGTGTGTCGACGACGACGGCCGCGCCATCCCGGCGCATCCCCTGCGTGGGGCGGCTCGCCGAAGCCGTACGCATGCTCCGCGCCGGAAGCACCAAACCCCATGACCGCAACCATCACGAACATTCCAATCTGCAAGACGCCGTCCACGACTGGAAGGCGCGGCGCGCGCACCCGGACGTCGTCGGGCCATGCGCATCGAAGCCGGCGAACGACGTCGCCGCCCTGGCGTACACCCACACCGCCGTCACCTACCTCGATGTCGCCGGCCCGTGCCACTGAATACGTCACCGTCGCCAAACCGATCATGCCGAAGCCGAAACTCACGAAAGGACAACAGAAGTGAGCGATACCGAGGTCACAACCGAAGCCACGGACACCGAGCTCAGCCCGGACGAGGCGCTGGACATCGCAGTCAAAGCCACCGCGGCAGCCGAATACCAGGATGCCTTCCGGCCGCCCGCCCACCGGTCGACCGACCAAACCGACCAGGCCGCCGACGAGCAGCCCGATGGTGCCGAAGGCGATGGAGACGACAATCCGAACCATGAAGCGGCGAAGTGGCGCACCAAACTTCGCGACGCCGAGTCCCAAAACACCGCTCTGGCAGCCCAACTTGAGAACATGCAGCGCGCCGCGATCGACACTCAGGTGACCGCGTTCGGCATCAAGCCGGCCGCATTCTGGGCTTCCGGCGCGGAAATCGCTGACCTACTCAACGACGCCGGCGTACCCGACCCCGAGAAAGTCCAGAAGGCCGCGGCCGCCGCCAAAGACACGCTCGGCCTCATGCTCAATCGACCACGACCCAAACCTCGGCTCGGCGAACTACGCTCCGGCGCGATGGCGCATGCACCCAAGCGCGACAAGTGGGTTGAGGCGTTCGGCCCGCGCGGCGGCGAATAACCGGAGATGTCGGCCCCGCCTTGTACGATGTGATTGCGATTGTCACGCCAGGTGCGGACCCGGCAGGCGGTGAGACACCCAGCCGGCGCAGAACCCCCGTTGAATTTCACGCGCGGGTTTCCCGTGCGCACCTGAAAGGCAAGGCCTGACATGGCAGACATCACTACCTCGACAACCGCGCCAGGCTGGGCGAGAGACGAATACACCTTCGCCCCGCTCGACGTCGTCGCACCCGCCCTCATCAACCAATGCACGTTGGTGTCCGGCGACGTCGACGGCGATGAACCAAGCCTGCACGTCGCCTACGTCGTCGACCAACTCGACGCCGAGTACGTCGACGAGAACACCGCCGGCACCGAAAACCCGCCCGGCCTCGACGAAGTCGAGATCAAAACCAAAAAGCTGTACCGACTGGTCAACCTGTCGTCCGAGCAGTTCAACCAAGAACAGACCGCGGCCGCGGTCGCGAACTCGGTCGCAACCGACCTGATCGCCAAGGCCGACGCCAGCTTCCTCGGTGAGAACACCAACCCACTGATCGGACTGCTCCACGCAGCCGATGTGGTCACCGGAACCGAAGTCAGCGACAGCCTCGACAGCTTGGTCGACCTCATCGCGAGGCTTGAGGCGAACCGTTCCAAGCCATCCCACATCATCCTGGATCCGATGTCGTGGGCGGCGCTGCGGAAACTGAAGATCGGCACCGCATACAACGCGTCGCTGCTTGGTGCTGGTACGCACGACAGCCAACCGATGCTGCTCGACCTGCCCGTCGTGCGGTCACCATTCGTGCCGGCGGGCACCGGCGTCGTCGTCGACGCCACCGCGATCGCCAGCGCAGTCGGGCCCGTACGGATCGCGACTAGCGAGCATGCTCTGTTCGCCCAAGACGCCATCCAAGTCCGCGCCACCTGGCGGATCGGCTGGAAGGTCATGCGCCCGGAGCGCATCGGCCGGTTCACCGTCGCCGACGCCGGCGGTAGCTGATCGTGGGCCGCGGCGCCAACGCCTTCAGGTCCGTCTCCTACCTGAACCGTGGCCGCCGACCCGCAAACCCCGCGGCCGCGACTGACCAATGGCGAGGTCAGTCGCGGCCAACGGGCCAACCCAGCGGCGGCAGCAGCTGATGTGGGGTGACGCCGAGATCCGCCGCCGCACAGTCCCGCACTGGCTGCAACAGGCATGCTTCAAACGCGACGAATGGACCTGCGTCCAATGCGGTTACGAGGGGACGCCCGGGACCGGCGATCTTCACTGCGACCACATTGTGCCCGTCGCTGAAGGTGGCCAGGACGAGCTGGACAACGTGCAAACCCTCTGCGTCCCGTGTCACCGTCCCAAGACGCAAGCTGAAGCCGTCCGCGGCCGCGCCCGACGGCGCGGTAAGCGACCACCACCACTGCACCCAGCAGAAGCCCTATCGGCACCCGATCACGTGCGATAACCGACGCTGAACGACCATCACACATCGCACACATACCCAACCAGCGCGCCGAGGATGGTGACCCATGCCGTCACCCACAACCGGACAGCCATCACCAACAGACAAGCATCATCGCAGGTCACGGCACCCCTGGGGGACGACCCCGCGACCGCCGCGCGCCGGGCACGGATGGCATAGCGTCCCGGTCTGTGTACGAAACTCGAACCTCTGGCGCTCGCGAGTTTCGTACACCCCCAAAATGGGCGGCTATGACCGGCTCAGCAAACTTCGGAACGAGGGTCGAGAGATGCAGCCAGGCTGGCGGTTTTGGCGAATATCCGGCGAGGGCTTACTGCGGTCGCCGTTTCTGTGGGGGCGGGCGTACGGGCCGATGGTCACTGTTAGTTGTGACCACCTGCCGAAGTGGGGGAACTGCCAGTGTGGGCTGTATTTCTTTCCACGGCTGGCGAGTCTGTTTGAGCACGACTATTACGGCGCCGAGCTACGCGGCCGGACGGCCAAGGAGTTCGCGTTGACGTTCGGGGTGGTGGGCGGCCGGTGCTGGCCGGACCCGTGCATCGAGACTGCGCTGCGGGCCGAGCGGTACAGGATCCTCGCGGTGGTCACGTCGAACGCGGCCGTTGATTCTTTACCGCTGCGCGGTCGGTATGGCTGCCAGGTAGTGGCCGGTGCGTCGCGGAAGCATTGCCGAGAGATCGAGACGTTGCTGCGGCATCGTCTGGCGGAACTCGCGGATGAACCGCTGCCTGAATCCCAACGGCTTGTCGAACCATTGAGTATGGAAGAGCGCATTGATGCGCTCACCAGAGTGTTGCAGGCCGTGAGCCAGAGGCAAGCTGTCACCTCCTCCGCGTAGTCTCCGACCCATGGTTGAACTCGATGAAATCACCGACGCGCTCAGTGGCAACAATCGCTTCAATGCGATTCAGGTCAATCCCATGTTTGTGCGCGCGGTGCAGACCTTCACCCGTTGGCCGGTGGACGCCTGGGCCGGTGAGCTCAACGAGAAGGGCTACCTCCGAACGCTGCATTGGATAAAGGGCAACTTGCTCGGGCGACTTGTCGCCGAAGGCGATGCGGAACTGAGTGTCACCGCCAGCGTTTGGCCCATCGCGAATATCGCAGTCGGACTGGCGGCCACCGTCGGGGAGGATGACTTTTTTGCCGGGCGTCCACTCCGCAAGCTCACGGTCAAAGTCGTTGCTGGCGACGAAATCAGCCTGGATGTTGGAAAATTCACCGGCCATCTGCGCGAACGCGCCAACGAGTTCGTCGACAAACTGCTCGATGCGGTGAGCTACCCTCCGGATCGGGGCGCTCAGTGACAGGCAGAAATGCTGAATACGCGGGGCGGGCAGGGATGTACAGATTGCTGTCCGCATTCGTGGGGCCACAATTTTCTCAGGTGGTCGACGAGACCCTCGATGACCCTGGACTACGGGATATCCTCACCACCTTGGTCGGCGTAGCTTTCGCAGGGTACATACGGCTCGCGGACAACGACTTACAGAAAGCAACCGAACTCATTGACCGCGAGCGACAAGCTGCCGAGGACCTGCGGGATCTGTAAGCAGGCAAGGTGCCGGGCCGCGCCGCTCATATTGCCGGCGGATAATCGCCATACATGCCGAGGAAGTGATCACCGGCCAGCGCCGCGGCGTGCTGCCGATCCGCTCGAGCTGCGATCGCCCTCTCCTGCTGGCGCCGGGCTATCACTCGGTCATCCCGGCGTGCGAGCCACTTTCCGATCGCCGACCCGGCCGCGGCTACGCCGGCGAAAGCGGCCAGCAGCCAGCCGAACTTCACCAGCACTGCGGCGGCGATCAGCAACAGGATCAGAGGCATCGCGTACCTCCCGCTCTGGCGGCTCCGTCCGCAGTGCGTCCGCAGTAGCTTACGAACGCCACTTTTGCCGCCAACACAATAAACAAAGCTGACCTGCGGAAACTATTCATCTCAACTTACATCCGCTTTGCCAAACATGCAGGAACGGATTCGCGGTGAACCCGTTCAAGCCGGGGCAACCTTGAAATTCGCCCCCCAGTTTTCAAGGTTGAAGCCCTAACCTCGAAATCTCGGGGTCGGCGATATGCCTTGTTGAGCAGGGGCTTTGGTTCACAGCTGCTACATAACCGGCGCATAGCCGCAGCTATTGTTAACGCCTTCATCATTTGTCTCATGAGTGAAACATCTGAAACCCCCACTGTGCGGACCTCCACCGCCACTGCACCGGCGCCCGCTGCCGCGGCGCCATACCGGGCCCCGCGGGTCTTCCAAGTCGCCGCGTGGGTCGCCATCGTCGCCGGCATCGTGTTCATCGTCGCGGTGATCTTCTTCACCGGCTTCATCCTCGGCCACCGCGGCGGCCATCACGGCCACCACCACCACAAGCACCACGCGATGATGCATCACCGCGGCCCCGGCGGCCCGGGTGGTCCCGGCAGCTTCGGCGGCCCGGGCGGACCCGGCGGCCAGGGCGGCCAGACCGGTCCGGGCACGTCCACCGCGCCGGCCACGCCGTCGCCGGTGCGCCCCAGCGGCCTGGCCCCGAACCAGCTGCCGGCGTCGGTCTTCCACTCCGCGGCGACGTCGCACGGCGCGCTGGGGCAGGCCCCGAGCGTCATCGTCCTGACCAACTGAAACCCGATACCCAACCCGTGGCCCGGCGCTCCTTGCGAGCGCCGGGCCACCCGTTCGTCGGGGTAACCGCCGCGTCTCGATTCGCAACAATTTGCCGCGGGGCCCTGTTGGGTGCCTGGCGCGCGCGGCAATATGGCATGGCATGAGCGAGACACCCGAACCGCAAGCTGAGCCGACCACTCCCGAGCCGACCCCAGCCGCCGCAGTTCCACCGCCCCCGCCGCCGCCCGAGCGGGTGAAGCCGCCGCGGCTCTACACGGCGGCGGCCTGGGTGGTGATCGTCGCGGGCATCGTGTTCATCATCTCGTCGGTGTTCTTCGTCGGCGCCTTCATCTGGAAGCACAGCTATTACCACTGCCACCATCACCACGGCGTCTTTCATCCGGGCGGCCCCGGACCGGGCAACGGGCCCTGGCAGTACGGCGGTCCGGGTCCGGGCAACGGGCCCTGGCCCGGCGGTCCCGGCGGTTCCGGGGCGTGGTACGGCGGCCCGGGTGGACCCGACAACGGGCCCTGGCCCGGCGGGCCGGGATTGATCGTCCCGATGCCCCCCGGCGGCCCGGGTGGCCCCGGCGGCCCGGTCTCCGGCCCGGGCGTCAGCGGCCCCGGGCAGCCGTCGCCGGTCAGCCCCGCTCCCAGCACGCCCGCGCCGCGCCCTTAAGCCGCTCCCTCAAGACGTGCCCTTGAGCCGGGTCCTCAAGGCCGGGGGCGCCTGGCATGATCGCTGCATGACCATGCGGATCACGCGGGTTCGCCGGGCGGTGTTGTTCGTCGGCGTCGCGGCGGCGGGCGCGGTCGCGCTTCCGGTCGCGGCCGCCCACCCATCGGAGCCCGGCGTGGTGAACTACGCCGTGCTGGGCAAGGGGTCGGTCGGCAACATCGTCGGCGGGCCCATGGGGTGGGAGTCGGTGTTCACCCAGCCCGGGCAGGGTGACTGGGTGGACCTGCCGGAGTGCAACAACTGGGCCGACATCGGCTTGCCCGAGGTGTTCAACGACCCCGACCTGGCGTCGTTCAACGGGGCCGTCACCCAGACCTCGGCGACCGACCAGACGCATCTGGTCAAACAGGCGGTCGGGGTGTTCGCCACCAACGACGCCGCGGACCGCGCCTTTCATCGGGTGGTGGATCGAACGGTCGGCTGTTCGGGTCAGACCACCGCGATCCACCTGGACAACGGCAGCACCCAGGTGTGGTCGTTCGACGGCGGCCCGGCCGGTCCCGCCGACGAGAACTGGACCAAGCAGGAAGCCGGCACCGATCGCCGGTGCTTCAATCAGACCAGGCTGCGTGAAAACGTGGTGCTGCAGGCGAAAGTGTGCCAGTCCGGCAATGCCGGGCCCGCGGTGAACGTGCTCGCCGGGGCCATGCAAAACGCGCTGGGTCAATAGTCGACGGATCGGGTACCCGTCGTTTCCGTGCGCCCTCGACGCCGCGCCGCGAAGGCGAGCCGAAGGCGCGCGAGGGGAATATGTCGGGGGCGTCTGATAGATGAAGCACTAGACGAAGTGGTGCCGGTTATCGTTCGATTAGCTGCGCAGGGAAGCGGTCCGCAGGTGCATGTTCAGGCTTGGTCGGGCCCGAAGGGATCGTGATATGACGTTCGCCCCGAGCACTGCGGCGGCTTCGCGGCCGGCCGGTGGCGACCCGGCGGCCGAGCTGAGGATCGCCGAGCTGACCGACTCCGCGGCCGTCGCGCACTACATCGCCCGGGGCTGTCTGGCGGACGCTCCGCTGGGCCGGGTGGGTCTGGAAGTCGAAGCCCACTGCCACGACCCGCAGGACCCGTGCCGCCGGCCGGGCTGGGACGAGATCGCCGCGGTGCTCGACGCGCTGCCCGCGCTGCCCGGCGGCAGCCGGGTCACGGTGGAGCCGGGCGGGGCCGTCGAGCTGTCCGGCCCGCCGGCCGACGGCGTGCTGGCGGCCATCGACGCCATGCGCCGCGACCAGGCCGTGCTGCGGCCCGCATTCGCCGAGGCCGGGCTGGGTCTGGTGTTTTTGGGCGCCGACCCGCTGCGGCCGCCCCAGCGGATCAACCCCGGCGCCCGCTACCGCGCCATGGAACGGTTCTTCGCCACCAGCCGCTCCGGCGAGGCGGGCGCGGCGATGATGACATCCACGGCGTCGATTCAGGTCAACGTGGACGCCGGGCCGCGGGAAGGCTGGGCGGCGCGGGTTCGGCTGGCACATGCCTTGGGCCCCACCATGATTGCGATGACGGCCAACTCGCCGATGCTGGACGGCGATTTCACCGGCTGGGTGTCCAGCCGGCAGCGGGTGTGGGGTCGGATGGACTCGGCGCGCTGCGGCCCCATCCTGGGTGCCAGCGGCGACGACCCGGGCACCGACTGGGCGCGCTACGCGCTCAAGGCGCCGGTGATGTTGGTGCACACCCCGGACGCCGAGGCGGTCACGCGCTGGGTGCCGTTCGCCGACTGGGTGGACGGGCGGGTGTTGCTGGGCGGCCGCCGGCCCACTGTCGCCGACCTGGAGTACCACCTGACCACGCTGTTCCCGCCGGTGCGCCCGCGGCAGTGGCTGGAGATCCGCTATCTGGACAGCGTGCCGGACACCCTGTGGCCCGCCGTGGTGTTCACCCTGGTCGCGCTGCTCGACGACCCGGTCGCCGCCGGCCTGGCGGCCCGGGCGGTGGAACCGGTGGCCACCGCCTGGGACGTCGCGGCCCGGGTGGGGCTGCGGGACCGACGGCTGTACGCGGCGGCCAACGCCTGCCTGGCGATCGCCGCCGAGCGGGCGCCGGCCGAACTCGCCGAGCCGATGCGGCGGCTGGTCCGCCTCGTCGAACAGGGCCGGTGTCCCGGCGACGACTTCGCCGACCAGGTCATCGAGCACGGCATCGCGGCGTCGGTTTCCCGGGCCGCGCGCGGCCCGCAAGGGGGGCCGTGACGTCACCGGAGGCGATCGCCGACCAGCTGGCGCGGACGCGGGCGCGGACGCTGCGGCTGGTCGACTTCGACGACGACGAGCTGCGCCGGCAGTACGACCCGTTGATGAGCCCGCTGGTGTGGGATCTCGCGCACATCGGCCAGCAGGAGGAACTGTGGCTGTTGCGGGGCGGCGACCCCGCCCGGCCCGGGATGTTGCCGCCGGCCGTCGAGGGCCTCTATGACGCGTTCGTGCACTCCCGCGCCAGCCGGGTCGACCTGCCGCTGCTGTCGCCGGAGCAGGCCCGCGCCTACTGCCGCACGGTGCGCGCGGCGGTGCTCGACACCCTGGATGCGTTGCCCGACGACCCCGACGCCGCCTTCGTGTACGCGATGGTGGTCAGCCACGAGAACCAGCACGACGAAACCATGCTGCAGGCGCTGAACCTGCGCAGCGGCGCGCCGCTGCTGCGCGACACGTCGGTGCTGCCGGCCGGCCGGCCGGAACTGGCCGGCACCTCGGTGCTGGTGCCCGGCGGCGAGTTCGTCCTCGGGGTGGACGCCGCCGACGAACCCGAGTCGCTGGACAACGAACGTCCGGCGCACGTGCTCGACCTGCCCGCGTTCCGGATCGGCACGGTTCCCGTGACCAACGGCGAATGGCAGCAGTTCGTCGCCGACGGCGGCTACGACGAGCCGCGCTGGTGGTCGCGGCGCGGCTGGCAGCACCGCCAGGCCGCCGGCCTGACCGCGCCCCAGTTCTGGCACCCCGACGCGCGCACCCGCACCCGGTTCGGCCATGTCGAAGACATCCCCGCCGACGAACCGGTGCAGCATGTCAGCTTTTTCGAGGCCGAAGCGTACGCGGCCTGGGCCGGTGCCCGGCTGCCCACCGAGATGGAGTGGGAGAAGGCCTGCGCGTGGGATCCGTCCACCGGCACCCGGCGCCGCTATCCGTGGGGAGCGACGCCGCCGTCGCCGGCCGTGGCGAACCTGGGCGGCGCCGCGCTGCGCCCCGCCCCCGTCGGCGCCTACCCGTCCGGCGCCTCGGCGTGCGGGGCCGAACAGATGCTCGGCGACGTGTGGGAGTGGACGACGTCCCCGCTGCGGCCCTGGCCGGGATTCGCGCCGATGCTCTACGAACGCTATTCGCAGCCGTTCTTTGATGGCGACTACCGGGTGCTGCGCGGCGGCTCGTGGGCGGTGGAGCCGGGCATCCTGCGGCCCAGCTTCCGCAACTGGGATCACCCGTACCGGCGCCAGATCTTCGCCGGTGTCCGGCTGGCCTGGGACGTGCCCGGCGCGCGGGACCACCGCTGATGTGCCGGCATCTGGGATGGCTGGGGGCCGACGCCACGGTCTCCTCGCTGATGCTCGAGCCGCCGTTCGGGCTGCGGGTGCAGTCCTACGCGCCGCGCCGGCAGAAACACGGCCTGCTCAACGCCGACGGTTGGGGCGCAGGGTTTTTCGACGGGGAGGTGCCGCGCCGCTGGCGCAGCCCGGCGCCGCTGTGGGGTGACGTGTCCTTCGAGTCCGTCGCGCCGGCGCTGCACAGCCACTGCGTGGTGGCCGCGGTGCGCTCGGCGACGGTGGGCATGCCGATCGAGATCAGCGCCACCGCACCGTTCACCGACGGCCGGTGGCTGCTGTCGCACAACGGGGTGGTCGACCGGTCCGTGCTGCCGGTGACCTCGCGGGCCGAATCCGTTTGCGACAGCGCGATATTGGCAGCGGTCATCTTCGAGCGGGGCCTGGACGCACTCGGCGAGATGATCGCCGAGATCGGCGCGGCCGACCCGGCGGCCCGGCTTAACATACTGGCCGCCAACGGTTCTCGGCTGCTGGCCACGGCCTGGGGGGACACCCTGTCCATCCTGCGCCGCGCCGACGGCGTGGTGGTGGCCAGTGAACCCTACGACGACGACTCCGGCTGGGAGGACGTGCCGGACCGCCACCTGGTCGATGTCACGGCCGACGGTGTCACGCTGACACCGCTGGATCATCCGAAGGGATTTTGATGACGCTGTCGCTGTCCAACCACCTCGCCGCCGACTCGGCCCACCACGCGTTGCGCCGCGACGTGCTCGACGGGCTGCGGCGTACACCGAAGTCGTTGCCGCCCAAGTGGTTCTACGATTCGGTGGGTAGTGACCTTTTCGACCAGATCACCCGCCTGCCGGAATACTATCCGACCCGCGCCGAGGCCGAGATCCTGCGCGCGCAGGCGCCCGGCATCGCCTCGGCCAGCGAGGCCGACACCCTGGTCGAATTGGGCAGCGGCACCTCGGAGAAGACCCGGGTGCTGCTCGACGCGCTGCGCGAGCGGGGCGCGCTGCGCAGGTACGTCCCGTTCGACGTCGACGCCGGCATCCTGTCGGCATCCGCCGCCGCCATCCAGCGCGAATACGCCGGCATCGAAATCCAGGCCGTCTGCGGCGATTTCGAGGAGCACCTGACCGAGATCCCCGAAGGCGGGCGACGGCTGTTCGTGTTTCTGGGCTCGACGATCGGCAACCTGACGCCCGGGCCGCGCGCGCAGTTCCTGGCCGCGCTGTCGGCCCAGATGCGGCCCGGCGACAGCCTGTTGCTGGGCACCGACCTGGTCAAGGACACCGAGCGGCTGGTGCGCGCCTACGACGACGCCGCCGGGGTGACGGCGGCGTTCAACCGCAACGTGCTCGCGGTGATAAACCGGGAACTGGACGCGGATTTCGACGTCGACGCCTTCGAGCACGTGGCCCGCTGGAACGTGGACGAGGAACGCATCGAGATGTGGCTGCGCGCGACCGTGCGCCAGCGGGTGCGGGTCGGTGCGCTCGGGCTGACGGTGGACTTCCGGGTGGGTGAGGAGATGCTCACCGAGGTGTCGTGCAAGTTCCGCCCGGAGCGGGTGAGCGCCGAGCTGGCCGCCGCCGGATTGCGTCGCACGCGTTGGTGGACCGACGGCGCGGACGACTTCGGGTTGTCGTTGGCCGTCAAGTGAGCGGCGGCACCCCGCTGGCCGACAAGTGGCGGTCGGCCCGGCCGCCGGCGGCGGGTCTGCACCTCGACAGCGCGGCCTGTGCCCGGCAGAGCTGCGCGGTGATCGAGGCCACCGCCCAGCACGCCCGCAACGAGGCCGAGCTCGGCGGTTACGTGGCCGCCGAGGCGGCCGCACCGGTGCTCGACGCCGGGCGGTTCGCATTCACCGCGCTGACCGGCATGACCGACGCCGAGGCGGTGTTCACCACCGGCTCGCTGCACGCCCTGGACCTGCTGCTGGGCAGCTGGCCGGCCGAGCGCCGCACCCTGGCCTGCCTGCCCGGCGAGTACGGCCCCAACCTGGCCGTGATGGCCGCCCACGGATTCGACCGTTGGCTGCTGCCGACCCTGGCCGACGGCCGGGTGGCGCTGGACGACGCGGCGCTGGCCCTGCAGACCGACCCGCCGGACCTGGTCCACCTGACCACGATTGGCAGCCACAGCGGTGTGGTGCAACCGGTTTCGATGATCGCCCGGCTCTGCCGGGAGCTGGGGCTGCCGCTGGTCGTCGACGCCGCGCAGGCGCTGGGTCAGGTGGACTGCACGGCCGGCGCCGACGTGACCTACTCGTCGTCGCGGAAGTGGATCGCCGGGCCGCGCGGAGTCGGGATGCTCGCGGTGCGCCGGGCGCTGATGGAAAACCTGCACCCGAGGCTGGCGGCGCCGGACTGGGCGCCGGGCTCCACGGTGGCTCAGCAACTCGAGTTTGGTGAGGCCAATGTCGCTGCGCGAGTAGGGTTTTCGCTGGCACTGGGGGAATACCTGGGATACGGGCCGGCTGCCGTCTGCGCGCGGCTGGCCGAGCTGGGCGGCCTGAGCCGCGGCGTGCTGACCGACGTGACCGGCTGGGCGGTCGTCGAAGACGCCGAAGAGCCCAGTGCCATCACCACTTTGGCGCCCACCGACGGCGCGGACCCGCGGGCGGTGCGGGACTGGTTGCTCGCCGAGCGGCGGATCCTGACCACCTTCGTCGGCGTGCAGCGCGCGCCGTTGCGGCTCACCGCGCCGGTGTTGCGGATCTCGCCGCACCTGGACACCACCGCCGAGGACCTGGAGACCTTCGCCGAAGCGCTCATCGCCGCGACGGCGGCGACCTCGGCCTGAGGGCTACTGGGCCTTGTGCGCGGTCAGCAGGTACGCGGGCATCTTCATCCGGCCCCGCTCGTCGCGCTCATGCGCCGGGAATTCGAAAGGCGCATCGGCGATTTGGGGCACGTTCGAGACGATGAAGGACGGGCGGATCTCGTCGATCGCCCAGTATTTGCCCACCGCGGCGCGCAGCTCGTCCTCGTCGACCTCGTTGGGCTTGGGTTGCATCTCGGCGGGGAAGGCGCCCTTGGCGAACACCAGGATGAACAAGCTGGCGCCGGCTGCCGCCGCCCGGTGGATCGAGCGCAGGTAGCCGTCGCGGCCCTCGACCGGCAGCGAGTGAAACAGCGTGCTGTCGACCACCGTGGCGAACCGTCCGTCATAGCCGGTGAACGACGTGATGTCGGCCTGCACGAAGCTGGCCGTGGTCAGCCCGCGCTCGGCCGCCGCGCGGGTGGCCGCCGCGACGGCGGTGGGGGTCAGGTCGATGCCGACCACCGTGTAGCCGCGGGCGGCCAGCGCCAGGGACAGCTCGGCGAATCCGCAGCCGGCGTCCAGCACGTCGCTGCGGAACTTGCCCTGCTCGATCAGGGCGGCCAGTTCCGGTTGTGGCTCACCGATGTTCCACGGCGGCGGGCCCTCGAAGTGGGCCTGTTCGCGATAGGCGCTGTCCCAGTCCATCACTTGATCAGACGACATGGTTCCCAAGCTACTCCCAGGTGTGCACCGGCTCGTTGGCGTGCATGTGCTCGCAGTACCGGCGCAGCATCTCGGCCAGCGCCGCACGCCTGCTCAGGCCGCCGTCCTGCAGCGCCCGCACGGTGGCGACCTGCCAGCTGGCGCCGTTGCGTCCGGCGCGGGCGCGGCCGTCGATCACGCCCAGGAACCGGTCGCGCACCTCGGCATCCACCCCCCAGCGGCGCAGTCCCTCGTCGGCGATCGGCAGCAGCGTGTCCAGCACCAGCTCGCGCGCGCTCACCTCACCGATCCCGGGCCAGCGCAGCCGGGCGTCGATGCCGTGCCGCGCCGCGGTGAGGAAATTGGCTTCTGCCACAGCGAAATCCATGCGGTCCCACAGCGGGTCGTCGGCCTCGGACAGGCTGCGCAGCATGCCGTAGAAGAAGGCCGAGTTCGCCAGCATGTCGATGACGGTCGGCCCGGCCGGCAACACCCGGTTCTCCAGTCGCAGATGCGGGCGCCCGTCGGCGACGTCGTACACCGGGCGGTTCCACCGGTAGACGGTGCCGTTGTGCAGCCGCAACTCGGAAAGCTGCGGCGTGCGGCCGGCGGCCAGCTCGGCGACCGGGTCTTCGTCGGACACCTCGGGCAGCAGCGATCCGAAGTAGCGGATGTTCTCCGCGAACAGGTCGAGGACCGAATCGATCCAGCGCTCGCCGAACCACACTCGCGGCCGTACGCCTTGGGTTTTCAGCTCCTCCGGCCTGGTGTCGGTGGACTGGGCGAACAGCTCGATGCGGGTCTCGGCCCACAGCTGGTGCCCGAAGAAGAACGGCGAGTTGGCGCCCAGCGCCAACTGCGGGCCGGCGACGATCTGCGCCGCGTTCCAGTTGGCCGCGAACGTCTCGGCGGCCACCTGCAGATGCAGTTGCGTACTGGTGCAAGCGGATTCGGGCGCGATGGTCGCGGTGTGCCAGCTCAACGGCTCGGGACCGGAGATGTCGATCGGGATGTCCTCGCCGCGGGCGGTGAAGATCGAGTCGTTGAGCGCGGCATAGCGCGTCGATTCGCTCATCCAGTCGTGGTCCAGGTGTTCGGGCATCAGGGTGGGCAGGATGCCGATCATGACGATGTGCGCGCCGCCGGCCGCGCCGGCCTTGGTCTCGGCCTCGTTCAGGCTGGCCCGCACCTCGGCCTCGAGATCCAGGCCGGTGTGCCCGGGCAGCGCGTGCGGCGGAACGTTGAACTCGATGTTGTAGGCGCCCAATTCGACCTGATATGCCGGATCGCCGATGGCGTCCAGCACGTGCCGGTTGGACATGGCCGGCTGGTAGTCGGCGTCGACCAGGTTGCACTCGATCTCCATGCCGGTCAGCGGCTGCTCGGACTCGAAGCACGACCGGGCGAGCATCGTCTCGAAGACGTCCAGACACAGCGCCACCTTGCGCCGGAATTCCCGCCGATGTGCGCTGTCGTACGTGGCGCGCTTGACCTCTTCGCCCACACCGCAGATGCAACAGGGTTACCGCCGGTAACGCAAGCTTGGTCGGCGGCGAGCGGGTAGACCATGATGGACTTCTGCCGCCGACGTGTCACCGAACAGGAGAGCTGTGGCCGAATTCGCCGAATTCATCGCCGCCATCGACCAGGGCACCACCAGCACGCGCTGCATGATCTTCGATCACCAGGGTGCCGAGGTGGCCCGCCATCAGCTCGAGCACGAGCAGATCCTGCCCCGGGCGGGCTGGGTCGAGCACGACCCGATCGAGATCTGGGAGCGCACCTCCTCGGTGTTGACGTCGGTGCTCAACCGCGCCAACCTGTCCGCGGAAAACCTTGCCGCACTGGGCATCACGAATCAGCGCGAGACCACCCTGGTGTGGAACCGCAAGACCGGCCGGCCCTATTACAACGCGATCGTCTGGCAGGACACCCGGACCGACCGGATCGCGTCGGCGCTCGACCGCGACGGGCGCGGCCAGGTGATCCGCCGCAAGGCGGGACTTCCCCCGGCGACCTACTTCTCCGGCGCGAAGCTGCAATGGATCCTGGACAACGTCGACGGGGTGCGCGAGGCGGCCGAGCGCGGCGACGCGTTGTTCGGCACCGCCGACAGCTGGGTGTTGTGGCAGCTCACCGGGGGGCCGCGGGGCGGGGTGCACGCCACCGACGTGACCAACGCCAGCCGGACCATGCTGATGGACTTGGAGACGCTGGACTGGGACGACGAGCTGCTGTCGTTCTTCACCATCCCGCGCGCCATGCTGCCCGAGATCGGGCCGTCGTCGTCGCCGCGGCCGTTCGGGGTGACCTCGGACACCGGGCCGGCCGGCGGCCGGATACCGATCACCGCCGTGCTGGGGGATCAACACGCGGCGATGGTGGGCCAGGTCTGCCTGGCCGAGGGCGAAGCCAAAAACACCTACGGCACCGGGAATTTCCTGCTGCTCAACACCGGTGAGAGCATCGTGCGGTCCGAGCACGGATTGCTCACCACCGTGTGTTACCAGTTCGGCGACGCC
Organism: Mycobacterium sp. MAC_080597_8934; assembly: GCF_000523975.1. Classification (NCBI taxonomy): domain Bacteria; kingdom Bacillati; phylum Actinomycetota; class Actinomycetes; order Mycobacteriales; family Mycobacteriaceae; genus Mycobacterium; species Mycobacterium sp. MAC_080597_8934. Next base: position 91,719 of record NZ_JAOS01000001.1, read on the forward strand.
AAACCCGTTTACGCACTTGAGGGTTCGATCGCGGTCACCGGCGCCGCCGTGCAGTGGCTGCGCGACCAGTTGGGCATCATCAGCGGCGCCGCGCAGAGCGAATCGCTGGCGCGGCAGGTCGACGACAACGGCGGCGTCTATTTCGTCCCCGCCTTTTCCGGGCTGTTCGCGCCCTACTGGCGTTCGGATGCGCGCGGCGCGATCGTCGGGCTGTCGCGGTTCAACACCAATGCCCACCTGGCGCGGGCGACGCTGGAGGCGATCTGCTATCAGAGCCGTGACGTGGTGGACGCGATGGCAGCGGATTCCGGTGTGCGCCTTGAGGTTTTGAAGGTCGACGGCGGCATCACCGGAAACGACCTGTGCATGCAGATCCAGGCCGATGTGTTGGGCGTGGACGTGGTGCGGCCGGTGGTGGCCGAGACCACCGCGCTGGGCGCGGCGTACGCGGCGGGCCTGGCGGTGGGGTTCTGGGCCGACCCGGGCGAGCTGCGGGCCAACTGGCGCGAAGACAAGCGCTGGACGCCGGCCTGGAGCGACGAGCAGCGCGCCGCGGGTTACGCGGGCTGGCGCAAGGCGGTGCAGCGGACCCTGGATTGGGCCGACGTCACGTGACGTGACCCGATCCAGGGCCCGCTCAAGGCAACTCAGTCCTCGCCGAGAATGCCGTAGATCTCGCGCCGCGCATTGTTGAGGATGTCGACGATGCGCTGCTGTTGCTCGGGGCTCGCGGTGTGGGCGGACTGCCCGACCGCGCCGAACAACTGACCGATGGCCGCCCGCAGGTTCATGTGACCGGGGTCGGCGCCCTCGGCGATCTCGTCCCACGGCGGGGTCTCGATTTTCTCCGCGGCCGCGCGCCCGTCGTCGGTCAGCTCGAAAAGCTTCTTGCTGCCGTCGGTTTCGGTCGCGGTGATCAGGCCCTCGTCGGCGAGCAGCTGCAGCGTCGGGTACACCGAGCCGGGGCTGGGCTTCCACAGCCCGTTGCTGCGTTCGGCGATCAGCTGGATCATCTCGTAGCCGTGCATCGGGCGCTCGGCCAGCAGTGCCAACACGGCGGCGCGCACGTCACCGCGCTTGCCGCGACCCGGGCCGCCACGGCGCCATGCGCCGCGCGGGCCGCCCGGACCGAAGCCGAAGCCCGGTCCGAACCCGGGGCCGAAGCCAGGCCCGAATCCGGGACCGAAGCCCAGCGGTCCGTCGTGGCCGCCGGCGTGCTCGCGCAGATGTTCGCGGAAATCCCGCCGGGCCTGGCGGCGCGCCTCGTGCAGGGCGCGGCGGTCAACCCGGCCGGGCCCGAAGCCGAAGCCGAAGCCGGGGCGGGCGCCGAAGGGTCCGTCGGGGGGAGTGAAGGGGTTGCTCATGGTTTTCGTCCTTACGTTCGTGGGTTTGCGCACCGGACGTGCGCTTCGAAACATCACGATATATCGCAAACTAACGCGATGCAACGGGATATGTTGATCGGATTTGGCTGCAGCCCACTGAACTGCACAAACGGTCCACAACCCGGGATCTCCTCGGCCGCCCGACGCGGTTTGCACCCGGCAGACGGCGGGTAGGAACACACAGATGGACGCAAACGACAAGCTCACGGTCGACGGCGGAGCTGCGGGTGCGGTCGCGTCCGGGCGGCCCGGCCGCCCCGGGGGCCGCAACGTGTGGCCGTGGGTCAACTGGGGACTGGCGCTGGCGACGGTGCCCGCCGCCGCGATCGTGATGCCGTTCGCGCTCGGTGCGGTGATGAGCACCGACGGGTGCAGCGACCGCAGTTGCCCCAACCTGGGCCACGGCGGGATCGATTTCGGCGTCGCGTTCTACGGCGCACCGGCGGTGGCCGTCGTCGTCATCATCGTCTCGTTCTTGACCGCCAAACGCCGCGGCGGCATCGCCGTTCCGCTGTGCGGGTGGGCGTTGCTGATCGCAGACGTCGCCCTGATGGCCGCCAGCGTGTCCAGCTAGCGCGGCGGCGTGAAGCCTGCCGAAAACCCTTCCGGCGGACCGGGATTCAGCGGCCCCGGGGCCGGCCACGGCGGTGCGGGCCCGGAGCCGGGCCAGGCCGGCGGATAGCCGGGTGCGGGCCAGGGTGCGGGCGGGCGCAGCCGGGCCAGCTCGCGGCGGTGCCGTTCGGCGAGCACGGCGGCCAGCACCAATTCCGGTGGGGCGCCGGGCGGCGGCGGAGCGATGCGGGCCACCACGTCGCCGGCGATCCGGTAGGCCATCTGCAGGCGCAGCCCCGGATCGAGTTGTGCTGCCCTGGAAAGGAATTGGCGGGCGACCTCGGCCTGGCCGCTGGACAGTCCGGACAGCTGCAGCGACGACGCCCACCAGGCCAGCGACGGCGGCATCGCCGGCGGGGGCCCCAGCCGGGGTCCGCGTTCGTTGACCACCACGGTGCCGGCGAAGATGTCGCCGATCCGTTTCGCCTTGGGCGACAGGATGCTGCAGATGACGGCCGGGCTGCCGAACAGCATCCAGATCTCCACCAGCGAGGCCAGCGCCCGAAACAGCGCTTGGCGGAAGCGTTCCGGGCCGCCGTCGTCGGACACCACGCGCAGCCCCAGCGCGATCTTGCCCACCGAGCGTCCCCGCGTTGCGGTTTCGAGGATCAGCGGGTAGCCGACGATCACCAGCACCGTGAAGATCAGCAGGATGGCGTTGCTCAGCGCGGTGTCGAATTGGGTCAGGGTGGCGGCCCACAGCATCAGCCCCAGCAGGTAGCCGACGACGATCACGGCGATGTCGATCAGCGCGCTGAGCGCCCGCACCGGCAGCTGGGCGATCTGCACGTCGAGCACCACGGCGTCCCCGGTCACCACCTCCGACATAACTGGAACGGTACAGGCTGGGCGGTGAGCCGGGGCCGGGCGGACTTTGCCCGGACCGCGCGGCGATTAGGCTGCCCAGGGTGGACGTCGATGCCTTCGTGCTGGCCCATCGCCCGACCTGGGACCGCCTGGACCGATTGGTCGGGCGGCGCCGGTCGCTGTCCGGCGCCGAGATCGATGAGCTGGTCGAGCTTTACCAGCGGGTGTCCACCCACCTGTCGATGCTGCGCTCGGCGTCCTCGGATTCGATGCTGGTCGGCCGGTTGTCCAGTCTGGTGGCGCGGGCCCGCTCGGCGGTGACCGCCGCCCACGCCCCGCTGAGCAGCACCTTCGTCCGGTTCTGGACGGTGTCGTTCCCCGTCGTCGCCTACCGGTCCTGGCGGTGGTGGGTGGCCACCGGGGCGGCGTTCTTCGCGGTGGTGGTGATCGTCGCGCTGTGGGTGGCCGGCAACCCCGAGGTGCAGTCGGCGCTGGGAACTCCAAGCGACATCGACCAATTGGTCAATCACGACGTCGAGTCGTATTACAGCGAACATCCCGCCGCCGCGTTCGCGCTGCAGATCTGGGTCAACAATTCCTGGGTTTCGGCCCAGTGCATCGCGCTGTCGGTGGTGCTGGGATTGCCGATTCCTTTGGTGCTGTTCGAGAACGCCGCCAACCTGGGGGTGATCGCCGGGCTGATGTTCCCGGCCGGCAAGGGCGGGCTGCTGCTGGGTCTGCTTGCCCCGCACGGGTTGCTGGAGCTCACGGCGGTATTCCTTGCCGGGGCAACGGGAATGCGGCTGGGCTGGTCGGTGATCTCGCCGGGCGACCGTCCCCGCGGGCAGGTGCTCGCCGAACAGGGCCGCGCCGTCGTGTCGGTGGCGGTGGGCCTGGTGGCGGTGCTGCTGGTGTCCGGGTTGATCGAAGCGCTGGTGACGCCGTCGCCGCTGCCGACGTTCGTGCGGGTCGGCATCGGCGTCGTCGCCGAGGCGGCGTTCCTGTGCTACATCGGCTACTTCGGCCGCCGCGGCGTCAAAGCCGGGGAAAGCGGTGACATCGACGAAGCGCCCGACGTCGTCCCGACCGGCTGACCGGGGCGGGCGCTACAGCCGGCCGGTCGCCTTCATCGCCAGGTAGTGATCGGCGAGCGCGGGCGCCAGTTCGGCCGGTGCGGCGTCAACCACCTCCACCCCGCCGTGGCGCAGCCGGGCGGCGATCGCGGCGCGCTCGTTGCGGGACCGCTCGGCGGCGGCCGCGTCGTACACCGCCGCCGCATCCGAGCGACCGGCGGCCATCTGGTCCACCCGCGGGTCGGCGACCGCGGCCACCAGCAGGTGATGTTTCGCCGACAGCTGCGGCAGTACCGGCAGCAGGCCCTCGTCCAGGGCCGCCGCGTTGAGGTCGGTCAGCAGCACCACCAGCGACCGCCGGCGGGCCCGCAGTGCAATCGCGGAAACCATTGCCCGCCAGTCTGTTTCGACCAGGGTAGGCTGCAGTGGGGCCATCGCGTCGACCAGCTGGGCGAGCAGCTCGGTGCGCGAGGCGCCGAAGACGCCGGCCCGGCCGACCCGGTCGTGCGCCAGGAAGTCGACGTGGTCGCCGGCTCGCGACGCCAGCGCGGCCAGCAGCAGCGCGGCGTCCATCGACCAATCCAGCCGCGGCCAGCCGGCGGGATCGGCGGCGGTCGGGTCGACACCGACCCGGCCCGCCGCGGTGCGCCCGGTGTCGAGCACGATCACCACCCGCCGGTCGCGCTCGGGTCGCCAGGTGCGCACCACCACGTCGGCGCGCCGCGCGGTGGCGCGCCAGTCGATGGAGCGCACGTCGTCGCCGACGACATACTCTCGCAGCGAATCGAATTCGGTGCCCTGCCCGCGCACCAGGGTGGGCAGCAGCCCGTCGATCTCGCGCAGCCGGGCCAGCCGCGACGGCAGGTGCTTGCGGGACAGGAACGGCGGCAGCACCCGCAACTGGCCGGGCACCGATTGCGACCCCTGCCGTCCGGCCAGGCCCAGCGGCCCGATGGAGCGGGCAGTGACCACCGTGGCCCGCTGGTCGCCGCGGCGCACCGGCGCCAGCCGGGTCGCGATGTGCTGGTGTTGACCGGCGGGGATGTCCACCCGGTGCAGGCGCGGCCGGGCCCGCGCGCTGGGCGGCCAGGCGTCGCGGATCTGGCCGCGGAACCGGCGCGGGCCGTCGTTGTGGATCAACAGCGCCGCGTCGGCGTGCTGGCCGAGCCGGGCCGAGCGGTCGGGGGAGCGGATATAGCGCAGCCGCGCGGGGCTGGCCGCCAGCGCGGCGTCGACGGCCACCGCGACCGCCAGGGCCGCCAGCAGTGCCGTGAAAACCGTTGCGGGCCAAGGGGACAGGGCGATCGGCAGGACGCAGATCAGTGCGACCAGCCCGGTGCGTCCGGTCAGGATCACCGGGGCACCGGGACCGACGCCAGAATCCCGTCGAGCACACCGTCACAGGTGGCGCCCTCGAGTTCGGCCTCCGGGCGCAGCATCACCCGGTGCCGCAGCGTCGGGCGGGCCATGGCCTTGACGTCGTCGGGCGTGACGTAGTTGCGGCCCGACAGCCACGACCAGGACCGGGCGGTGGCCAGCAGTGCGGTCGCCCCGCGCGGTGACACCCCCAGCTGCAGCGCCGGCGAGGAGCGGGTGGCGCCGACGATGTCGACGATGTAGCCCAGCACCTCGTCGGCGACCCGGACCTGCTGCACCGCGTCGCGGCCGGCCGCCAGGTCCGCGGGCCCGGCCACCGGCTGGACGACGGACAGGTCGCGCGGATCGAAGCCGTGCGCGTGCCGGTGCAGGATGGCGATCTCGGCCTCCCGCGGCGGCAGCGTCACATTCAACTTGAGCAGAAAGCGGTCCAGCTGGGCCTCGGGCAGCTGGTAGGTGCCTTCGTATTCCACCGGGTTCTGGGTCGCGGCGACGATGAACGGTTCGGGCAGCGGCTGGGCCTCGCCCTCGACGCTGACCTGACGCTCTTCCAGCGCCTCCAGCAGCGCGGCCTGCGTCTTGGGCGGGGTGCGGTTGATTTCGTCGGCCAGCAGCAGGTTGGTGAACACCGGCCCGGGCCGGAACACGAACGCGGCGGTGCGCGCGTCGTACACCAACGAGCCCGTCACGTCGCCGGGCATCAGGTCCGGGGTGAACTGCACCCGTTTGAACTCCAGCTGCAGCGCCGCGGCCAGCGCCCGCACCAGCAGCGTCTTCGCCACTCCCGGAACGCCTTCCAGCAGCACGTGGCCGCGGCACAGCAGCGCGATGACCAGACCGCTGACCACGCCCTCCTGTCCGACGACCGCCTTGGCGAGCTCGGCGCGCAACGCCAGCAGCGCCTCTCGTGCCGATTCAGCGGTGGGGCTGGCGGTGACCGGTTGCGTCGGTTGCGTCACGGGTGTGCGACCTGCCTTTCGATGTCGTCGAGCGCACGGGCAAGTTGTAACAGGTCGTGGTCGGTCGTCGGCGGCGGGCCGAACAGGTGGTAGGAGACCCAGCCCGGATCGGAGCCGGTGCGCTGGGCGGCGGTGGACACCACCGCCTCCGGGGTGGCGCCGCCGGCCAGGCCGAGCTTGGGGGTCAGCCGCTGCAGCGCGGCGGTGCGCAAGGCCGCGGCGGCGCGATCGCGCGCCCGCCGGGACCGATACAGCCGGCCGCGGCCCTCGACGGTCTCCGAGGCGCGCACCACCACCGGCAACTCCTCGGCCACCAGCGGTCCGGGCCGGCGGCCCCGCCACACCGCGACCAGCAGCACCACCACCGCCAGCTGGCCGACGACCCAGTACACGTTGGCCGGGATCAAATCCAAAACCGTTGCCTTCGAAGAGGACTCGCCCTCGACGAAGTGAGGCGCGTACCAGACCAGCCGGGGCCGGCCCCCGGCCAGGTTCATGGCCAGCGCCGCGTTGCCGGCCTGCAGCAGGCTGCCGTTGGTCATGAAGTCGGTGCTGCCCACCGCCGTGATGGCGCGTCCGCCGTCGCGGAACCGGATCAGCGCGCCGTCGTAGCAGCGGGTCATCGCCCGGCCGTCTTCGGATTCAAAGGTGGTGGCACGCCCGAACCGCACCGACCCGGCCCGCACCGCTTCGCGCAGAGTGCAATTCGGGTCGCTGTCGAAGCCGTTGGTCCCCGAGATCCGCACGCCGGGCAACAGCGCCTTGCGGGCCTCGGTGGTCGGTTCCACCAGCAGCAGATCGGACCGGATCCGGGCCAGCCGGTCCAGCACCGAGTCGGCCAGGTACTGGCTCTGGGCCACCAGGATCAGGGCGTCCGGGCGCGCCGCGGATTCGACGTCGGCGATGTGGTCGGCGACCACGACGTCGACTCCGCCGTCGCGCAGCAGCGCCACCAGCGCGTGGGCGCCGTCGGGATCGGTTGACGCCGCGTCCATCCGGGTGCCGGGCCGCGGCGCGCTCAGGTAGGCGTCCACCCCGGCGATGACGGCCAGCACCAGCAGCGTGGCCAGCACCCAGCGCCAGGAGCGCCGGCGCCGCGGCGCGGTGGCGGTGGCGGTGGTCGTCGCCATCAGCGCACCTGGGCCCAGGACTCGGCGACGACGGGTTGGCCGGGCGGCGGTGTGACACCCTGCCAGCGGGAGCGCAGGTGCTCGTCCAGGTCGGCGATCAGCTGGTAGGCGGCCTGGGTTCCGGGCTGCTCGCCGTAGGTGACGTCATTGAAAGCCGTTGCGGCTTGGGTTAATTCGCCGGCCAGATGCGGCAAGGCGGCGCCGGCGTCGCGGGCCAGCTCGTTGGCGGTCCGGCCCGGGGCGGCGGTCAGCACGCCGGTCTCCTCGAGCTGGCGGGCCACGGCGCGCAGCCGGTGCCGGATCGCGGCCGCCCAATCACCTTCGGCGGCGCAGCTTTCGGCCGTCGCGCGGTGCTGGGCGGCGGTCAGCAGGGCGGCTTCGAACAACAGGTGGTCGCCGCCGCGGCGGGTGCGCATGGTGCGGCGCAGGATGTGCACGGCGACCACCGCCGCGATCGCGAGCAGGAGGAAAAGCACGGTGGCGGTGAGCCATCCACCCGGAACGGTGGAGATCTTCTGCAGCATCCGGTAGATCGCGTCGTTGAGCCAGGCGACGAGCTGGCTGGGCGTGGAGCCCTTGGAGTAGATCGGCTTGTGCAGTTCGTCCGCGGCGGCGCGGTGCGCGGCATCGCGGTCGATGTCGATGGAAGGCATCCTGCGCTAGTCCTCGCTCCGCCGTTACCGGGGCCGCGTCAGCCAGAGGTTGTCGGTGGACGCGGCCGCATAGCTTCCCTGGGCGGCGCCGCTCTGCAGCACCAGGTCGAACGCCTCGGCGCGCATCCGGCGGTCGGTGTAGAGCAGCACGATCACCCCGGCGTTGAACGGTGCGGTGATGATCTCGCCGATCGCCGCCCCGACCGACAGGATCGCGGTGCTGATCAGGAAGGCCGTGCCGGACGAGCTGATCTGGAAGACCTGGCCGACGATGCTGAACGGCACCGCGACGGCGTTGGCGACCACCGCCGTCACCAGGAAGGCGAGCGCCCGGATGCCCAGCACCCGCCAGAAGCCGCGCCGCACCAGCCGGAACGAGCGGGTGATCGCGTCGAGGACGGGCAGCCGCTCCAGCACGATGAGCACCGGGGCGAACAGCACCACGGTGTAGAGGTACACCAGCACCGCGATGACGGTGAGCACCAGCGGAATGCCCAGCACCACGGCGGCCGCGGCGTTGCCGATCGCGGCCAGGATCGCGATGACCACCACCACCAGTCCGGCGATGGCGGCCACCACGACGGCCTCCAGCAGCGCCAGGCCGAGCAGGGCGGGCAGCCGCCCCCGGATCTTGGTCCAGGTTTCCCCGACGGTGATCGACGATCCGAACACCGCCCGCCCGACGATGACGGTCAGCATGCCGGACAGCAGCATGCCGCCCAGCCAGCCGACCAGGACGCCGGCGCCCACCGACACCGACCAGGCGCCCAGCACGCCCGCGGTCAACTCGTCGGATCGGTCGCCGGTGAATCTGCCGTAGGCCGCCAGCGGGCCCAGCACGGCGGCCTTGGTGATGATCTGCATGGCGATGACGACGATCGCGGTCAGTCCCAGCGTCGCCTTCGGATTGGCCCGGATGTAGCCGACGGCCCCGTTGAAGATGTCGCCGAGGGTCAACGGCCGCAGCGGGATGATGCCGGGTTTGAGCACCCCGTAGCCCGGCGGCGGGCCGAACGCCGGTGCGGGGGGATAGCCGGGCGGCGGGTACGTCGGGGGCGGCCCGTAGTGGACGCCGTACTGGCCGGGGTATTGGGCGCCGTATTGGGTGCCGTATTGGGATTGTGAGCCGTATGCCGGTGGCGGACCAACCGGATAACCGGGCGGCGGCGCGCTCACCGAGCCCCGCGGCTCGTGCACCGGTGGTTCGTCATGGGCTCCATCCTGTCGGCGGCCGGACCATTTCACAACGTTGACCCGGGCTCCGGCGCGTAGCGTCGCACACATGGCGGAACTCAAATCCCGGCTGCGGGCCGACCTGACCGCGGCGATGAAAGCCCAGGACAAGCTGCGCACGGCCACCCTGCGCATGCTGCTGGCGGCGATCCAGACCGAGGAAGTCTCCGGTAAGCAGGCCAAAGACCTCACCGACGACGAGGTGATCAAGGTGCTGGCCAAGGAATCCCGCAAACGCGCCGAATCGGCCGAGATCTACACCCAGAACGGGCGCGGGGACCTGGCCGCCAACGAGCACGCCGAGGCGCGGATCATCGACGAATATCTGCCCACCCCGCTCACCGAGGCGGAGGTGGCCGACGTCGTCGACACCGCGATCGCCCAGGTCGCCGAGGAGATCGGCGAGCGGCCGTCCATGAAGCAGATGGGCATGGTGATGAAGGCCGCCACCGCGATCGCGGCCGGCAAGGCCGACGGCGCCCGGTTGTCGGCCGCCGTCAAGGAGCGGCTCTAGTCCGCGGCCTCAATCCGCGATCAGCACCCGGGTGCCGTCGCTGGCGCGGCGCGTCACCCGCCGGGCGTCGAGCTGCTCCAGCAGCGGCACCGCGACCCGTCGGGTGGTGCCCAGCGCGCGGCGCGCCTCGCTGACGGTGAACGGCTGTGGCAGCCCGGCCAGCACGCCGGCGGCGCGGGCCAGCGCGTCGGGCCCCAGCACCACCCCGTCGGCGATCCGGGTCAGCCGTCCGGCCCGCACCGCCGCGGCCAGCTCGCGCGGGCCCAGGCCCAGCCCGGCGAGTTCGTCGGCCTCCGGGGCGCGAAAGGGCTCGGCGGCCAGCCACGCCTCGACCTCGCGCACCGCCTTGTCGACGCGGGCCGGCAGCCCCGCGCCGGGGGCGCGGACCAGCCCGTCGGCCACCTCGAAACCGGTGCCCTGCATTAACTTCGGCACCAGCTCGGCGGCGGGCAGGCCGACCTGCCGGCGCAGCGTCTCCAGCGGCATGCCGGCCGCGATGTCGTGCTCACCCGCCCAGCGCCGCACCTGTGCGGCGGCCTCGTCGCGCCGCTCCGCCCACCACCGCGGGTCCACCACCCAGTCACCCACCCGCTGCCCGCGGGCCGGCACACCCATGGCGCGCAGGTCGTCGGCCCGGGCGATGTGCGGCGCGGGCGCCGAGCCGGTGGCCAGCTCGGCGGCGCGCAACCGGGCGGCGCCGCGCGGCGCAGCTCCGGCGGCGCACGTCGAGCACCTCGACCCGGCGGCGATCCGGTGCTGCCCGGGTCGCGCAGCAGCCCGACGTCGGCCACCCGCAGCGGCAGCGGCCGGCCAGCCGCAGCCGCGCCGCCGCCGGGCCCAGCCGGCGCACCCGCACCGGCACCGCCGCCGACCCGACGTGCAGCACGAGTTGGCTGTGCAGCGTGTCCTCGGCCGTGCCCGGGCCGCGCAGGGCGACGTCGATCTCCGCGGTGTCGCGCCACGCGCCCGGGGTGCGAACGGTGTCGCCGCGGCCGATGTCGTGCCGGTCGACACCGCGCAGGTTGAGCGCCACTCGGGCCAGCGCGCCGACCTGAGTCTCGTTGCGGCCCAAGGACTGTAGCCCGCGCACCGTGACGCGTCGCCCGGCGTGTTCGAGTTCGTCGCCCACCCGCACGGTGCCGGCCGCCAGCGTGCCGGTGACCACGGTGCCCGCGCCGCGCACGGTGAAGCTGCGGTCCACCCACAGCCGGACGTCGGCGTGCGGATCGGGTGGCGGCAGCCGGTCGGTCAGCGCGACCAGTTCGGCGCGCACCCGCTCGAGGTCGGTGCCGATCGCGACGGGAGCCCCGGCCAGCGAGGTGGCGGCGAACCGTTCCGTCGCCTGCGCGACGGCCGGGCCCGGGTCGGCGAGATCGGCCTTGCTGATCACCAGCAGCCCGTGCCGCACCCGCAGCGCGTCCAACGCCGCGAGGTGCTCCTCGGATTGCGGCATCCAGCCTTCGGTGGCCGCCACGACGAACACCACGGCGGGTACCGGCCCTACGCCGGCCAGCATGTTGGCCACGAAACGCTCGTGGCCCGGGACGTCGACGAAGGCGAGCCGACGGCCGGCGAGCTCGGTCCACACGAAGCCCAAATCGATGGTCAGGCCGCGGCGCTGCTCTTCGGCCAGCCGGTCCGGCCACATGCCGGTAAGCCGGTGCAGCAGAGTCGATTTGCCGTGATCGACGTGCCCGGCGGTGGCTAGGACGAACACGCCCGTACCGCCGCGGCCAGCAGCTCGTCGTCCTCGGGGGAGACCGTGCGCAGGTCGAGCAGGCACCGGCCGCCCTCCAACCGCCGACGACGGGCGGCCGGCCGGCGCGCAGCGCGGCGGCGTAGCGCTCGGGCAGACTCACTGCGGCGCTGGGCAATTCGACGCCGGGCGCGCCGCCGCCGCCGACCGCCGCGACGCAATCCAGCGCCACCGCGTCGGCGTCCGCAGGCAGCGCGGCGGCCAGGGACTGCGCCCGGCCGCAGCCGCCCGACGTCGGCGTCCAACGCGGCGGCTACCGGCGGCGGCGGACCCGTCAGGGTCGCCTCCAGCGCCGCCAGGGTCAGTTTGTCCACCCGCAGCGCGCGGGCCGCGGGATGGCGGCGCAGCCGCTCGACGAGATCGCCGCGGCCGAACAGCAGCCCGGCCTGCGGGCCGCCGAGCAGCTTGTCCCCGCTCGCGGTGACCAGGTCGGCGCCGTCGGCCAGCGTCGAGGTGGCGTCCGGCTCGTCGGGCAGCACCGGATGCGGCGCCAGCAGGCCCGAGCCGATGTCGACCACCAGCGGGATGTCCCGGGTGCGCAACTCGGCGGCCAATGCCGCCACGCCGACCGCCGAGGTGAACCCGGTGACGTGGAAATTGGAGGGGTGCACCTTGAGCACGAAGCCGGTCTGCGGCCCCAGCGCCTCGGTGTAGTCGCGCAGGCCGGTGCGGTTGGTGGTGCCGACCTCGCGCAGCCGCGCACCGGTGGACTCCAGCAGCTCCGGGATGCGGAAGCCGTCGCCGATCTCGACGAGTTCGCCTCGGCTGAGCACGATTTCACGGCCCGGCGCCAGGGTCAGGGCGACCAGCAGCAGCGCGGCCGCGTTGTTGTTGACGACGTGCACGGCGCCGGCCGCGGGTACCGCCCGGGCCAGCGCGGCCAGCGCGCCCCGGCCGCGGCGGGCCGGCGCCCGGTGGCCAGGTCGAACTCCACGTCGGTGGCCCCGCCCGCGGCGACGACCGCGTCCAGCGCCGCCCGCGACAGCGGCGCCCGGCCCAGATTGGTGTGCACCACCACGCCGGTGGCGTTGATGACCGGCCGCAGGCTCGACGCGGTGGCGGGCAGCGCGGCGAGCGCGTGCTCGGCGACCTGCTCGGGGGAGATCTCTCCGGCCCGGGCCCGCTGCTGGGCCTGCGTGATCACCGACTTCACCAGCGCGCGGCCCAGCACCCGCTGCGCGGCGGCCAGCCGCGGGTCGGCCAGCAGCGTGTCGGTGCCCGGCACCCGCCGGCGGGGATCACTCATGGCAGGCCCGACGGAGTATGGCGGAGGCGGACGGGAATCGAACCCGCCAGCGGCAGCGTCTGCCGTTCCACGGTTTTGAAGACCGCGCCGGTCACCAGACCGGACACGCCTCCCTGGACCATGGGGTCAATTATGGACGGGTGACCTACCGACTGACGCAATACGCTCACGGCGGCGGCTGCGCCTGCAAGATCCCGCCCGGTGAGCTCGAGGACGTGGTGCGCGGGCTGGGCGCGGCCAGTCCGCGCGACCCGCTGGGGGAGCTGCTGGTGGGCCTCGACAGCGGTGACGACGCGGCGGTGGTGCGCATCCAGCAGGGCACCGCGCTGATCGCGACGACGGACTTCTTCACCCCGGTGGTGGACGACGCCTACGACTGGGGCCGGATCGCGGCCACCAACGCGCTGTCCGACGTGTACGCGATGGGCGGGCGCCCGGTGGTCGCGGTGAACCTGCTGGGCTGGCCGCGCGAGGTGCTGCCGTTCGAGTTGGCCGCCGAGACGCTGCGCGGCGGGCTGGACGTGTGCGGCCTGGCCGGCTGCCATTTGGCCGGCGGGCACAGCGTCGATGACCCGGAACCCAAGTACGGGCTGGCGGTGACCGGGATCGCGGACCCGAATCGATTGCTGCGCAACGACTCCGGCAAGCCGGGCCTGCCGCTGTCGCTGACCAAGCCGCTCGGCATCGGCGTGCTCAACAACCGGCACAAGGCGACCGGGGAGCGGTTCGAGGAGGCCATCGCCGTGATGACCACGCTCAACGCCGAGGCGGCCGGCGCGGCGCTGGCCGCCGGCGTCGAGTGCGCCACCGACGTCACCGGTTTCGGGTTGCTCGGCCACCTGCACAAGCTGGCCCGGGCCAGCGGGGTGACGGCGGTGCTCGACGCGGCGGCGGTGCCGTACCTGGACGGCGCCCGCGAGGCGCTGGCGGCCGGCTACCTGTCCGGCGGCACCCGGCGCAACCTCGACTGGGTGGCCCCGCACGTCGACCTGTCGGGGGTCGGCGAGGACGAGGCGCTGTTGCTGGCCGACGCGCAGACCTCCGGCGGGCTGCTGATCGCCGGCGAGATCCCGGGGGCGCCCGTCATCGGTGAGCTGGTGCCGCGCGGCGAGCACACCATCGTGGTGCGCTGAGCGGTCCAATGATGGCGACCCGCTGCGCCCGGCTTCGCCGCGCTTGCGATCGCCATTAGGTCCAATGATGGCGACCCGCTGCGCCCGGCTTCGCCGCGCTTGCGATCGCCATTAGGTCCAATGATGGCGACCCGCTGCGCCCGGCTTCGCCGCGCTTGCGATCGCCATTAGGGTGAGGGGATGGCCCCGAAAAAAGCCCTGAGCAAGGTGTTTCTGGAATGGCCCGTGCTGCGCCAGGTGCGCTCGACGGACAAACTCGGCCGCGGCTCGGCGGTGACCTCCAAACACACCCGCGCGCTGGTGCCGCGCACCGCCACGGCCGACCGGGTGGTGCAGAGCGTGTGCCCGTACTGCGCCGTCGGCTGCGGCCAGCGGGTGTACGTCAAGGACGAGCGGGTCGTGGCGATCGAGGGCGACCCCGATTCGCCGATCTCGCGAGGACGCTTGTGCCCCAAGGGATCTGCGAGCGAGCAGTTGGTGAACTCGCCGGGGCGGCAGCTGCAGGTGCTCTACCGCGCGCCGCGGGCCGCCGAATGGCAGCCGCTGCAGCTGGACACCGCGATCGACATGATCGCCGACCGCTTCGTGGAATCGCGCCGCAACAGCTGGCAGGACATCGACAAGAAGGGCAACCTGCTGCGCCGCACCATGGGCATCGCCGCGCTGGGCGGCGCGACCCTGGACAACGAAGAGAACTACCTCATCAAGAAGCTCTTCACCGCCGCCGGCGCCATTCAGATCGAGAACCAAGCCCGTATTTGACACAGTGCCACGGTTCCCGGTCTGGGAGCCTCCTTCGGGCGCGGCGGCGCCACCCAATCACTGCAAGACATGGCCAATGCCGACTGCATCGTCATCCAGGGCTCCAACATGGCCGAGTGTCACCCGGTCGGCTTCCAATGGGTGGAAGAGGCCCGGGCCCGCGGCGCGCGGGTGATCCACGTCGACCCGCGATTCACCCGCACCTCGGCGGTCTCCGACCGGCACATCCCGATCCGGGCCGGTTCGGATGTGGTGCTGCTCGGCGCGCTGATCAACCACGTGCTCACCAACGACCTGTGGTTCTCCGAATACGTCGTCGCGTACACCAACGCCGCCACCATCATCAACGAAAACTTCCGCGACACCGAGGATCTCGGCGGCCTGTTCTCCGGGTTCGATCCCGAGACCGGGCAGTACGACACGTCGAGTTGGGCCTACGAAGAGGAGGACGACGGCCGGTCCGGGGGCGAAATCGAGTCCCCCGGCGGCGGTCACACCCACGGCGCCACCGCCACCCACAGCGCTGCCGGTGACGAGCACGGAAGCGGCGGCCCGCCGCTGGCGCACGCCAGGGTGCGCCGCGACGAGACCCTGCAGCACCCGCGGACCGTCTTCCAGATCCTCAAGCGGCACTACGCCCGCTACACGCCGGAGATGGTCAAAGACGTGTGCGGGATCAGCCGGGAGGACTTCGACTACCTGGCCCGCTCCATCGTGGAGAACTCCGGGCGCGAGCGCACCACCTGCTTCGCCTACGCCGTCGGCTGGACGCAGCACACCCTGGGCGCCCAATTCATCCGCACCGCAACGATTTTGCAGCTGCTGATGGGCAACGTCGGGCGCCCGGGCAGTGGCATCATGGCGCTGCGCGGCCACGCCACCATCCAGGGCTCCACCGACATCCCCACGCTGTTCAACCTGCTGCCCGGCTATCTGCCGATGCCCAAGGCGGGCGTGCACGACACCCTGGCCGACTACCTGGACGCGGTGGGATCCAAGAAACAGAAGGGCTTCTGGGCCAACGCCGACGCCTACACCGTCAGCCTGCTCAAGGCGTGGTGGGGCGAGGCGGCCACCGCGGACAACGACTGGGCCTACGACTACCTGCCCCGACTGACCGGCCCGCACGGCACCTACCAGACCGTGATGGGCATGCTGGCCGACGAGGTCGAGGGCTACTTCCTGCTCGGCCAGAACCCCGCGGTCGGTTCGGCGCACGGCCGGATGCAACGGCTGGGCATGTCGCATCTCAAGTGGCTGGTGGTGCGCGACTTCAACCTGATCGAATCGGCCACCTGGTGGAAGGACGGGCCCGAAATCGCCTCCGGGGAACTGAAAACCGAGGAGATCGAGACCGAGGTGTTCTTCCTGCCCGCCGCCACGCACGTGGAGAAGGCCGGATCCTTCACGCAGACACAACGATTGGTGCAGTGGCGGCACCAGGCCGTCGAACCGCCGGGACAGTGCCAGAGCGAACTGCAGTTCTTCTACGAACTCGGCAAGCGGATCCGGCAACGGCTGGCCGGCTCGACCGACGAGCGGGACCGGCCGCTGCTGGATCTGACCTGGGACTACCCCACCGACGAGCACGGCGACCCGGACGGGGAGGCGGTGCTGGCCGAGATCAACGGATACCGGGTCGGCGAGCCCGCGGACCCGTTGGCGTCCTACACCGAGCTGCGCGCCGACGGCTCGACCGCCGCCGGCTGCTGGATCTACACCGGGGTGTACGCCAACGCCGTCAACCAGGCCGCGCGCCGGGTGCCCAACGGCGGTGCATCGCCCAGCCAATCGCAGTGGGGCTGGCGTGGCCCGCCGACCGGCGGGTGCTCTACAACCGCGCGTCGGCCGACCCGGACGGCAAACCGTGGAGCGAACGCAAGCGCTACATCTGGTGGGATCCCGACCAGCGACGCTGGGTCGGCTACGACGTGCCGGACTTCGTGGTCGACCGGGCCCCGGGCGCCCGGCCCGACCCCGAGCTGGGCGGCCCCGACGCGCTGGCCGGCGACGACCCGTTCATCATGCAGGCCGACGGCAAGGGCTGGCTGTTCGCGCCCAAGGGTGTGGTCGACGGGCCGCTGCCCACGCACTACGAGCCGCAGGAATCGCCGGTGGCCAACGCGCTGTATCCCCAGCAGCGCAACCCGGCGCGAATCACCTTCGCGCGCAAGGACAATCTCAGCGCACCCAGCGCCGGCGAGCCCGGCTCCGACGTCTACCCGTACGTGTTCACCACCTACCGGCTCACCGAGCATCACACCGCCGGCGGCATGAGCCGGTGGCTGCCCTACCTCTCGGAGCTGCAACCGGAGATGTTCTGCGAGGTCTCACCCGAGCTGGCCGCCGAACGCGGCCTGCAGCCGTACGGGTGGGCCACCATCATCTCGCCGCGCGCCGCCATCGAGGCGCGGGTGCTGGTCACCAAACGTGTTGCGCCGCTGGTCATCAACGGCCACACCGTGCACCAGATCGGGCTGCCCTACCACTGGGGTGTGGGCGGCGACGCGGTGGTCAGCGGGGACGCGGCCAACGACCTGCTCGGTGTCACACTGGATCCCAACGTGCAGATCCAGGAATCCAAGGCCGGGTCGTGCGACATCCGCCCGGGCCGCCGCCCGCGCGGCGAGGAGCTGCTCCGGCTGATCGCCGACTACCAGTCGCGCTCGGGCGTCACCACCGAGACCGGCAACGTGCGGGTGGACGATGCCGTGTGGGAAAGGGGGAGCTGATGGGCCAGCTGACCGGACCGACCGACCCGGCCGCCGACGCCGGCTGGGCGGATCGCAAGCCGCGCAAGGGTTTTTTCACCGACACCTCGATCTGCATCGGGTGCAAGGCCTGCGAGGTCGCCTGCAAGGAATGGAACCGCAACCCGCAGGACGGCGACCTCGAGCTGCTGGGCTCGTCCTACGACAACACCGGCGCGCTGGGCGCCAGCACCTGGCGGCACGTGGCCTTCGTCGAACAGGGTCGCGAACGCATCGAGCAGGCACGCGAATCCGGCAGGGCGCTCATCGATTTGGGCATGCCGACCCTCCCCGCCGCGGCCTCCGAGCCGACCGAGCCGGCGGTGCCGCACACCCCGGAGTTCCGCTGGCTGATGTCCTCGGACGTCTGCAAGCACTGCACGCACGCCGGCTGCCTGGACGTCTGCCCGACCGGCGCGCTGTTTCGCACCGAATTCGGCACGGTGGTGGTGCAGCACGACGTCTGCAACGGCTGCGGCACCTGCGTGGCGGGCTGCCCGTTCGGGGTCGTCGAGCGGCGCAACGACGGGACCTACGCGACACCGGCGCAACGGCCGGACCGCCCCAGCGAGGAGATCGTCACCGGCGTCGCGCAGAAGTGCACGCTGTGTTACGACCGGCTGCTCGAGGACGAGATCCCGGCCTGCGCCAAGACCTGCCCCACCACCTCGATCAAGTTCGGCGACCACGACGACCTGGTGGCCATGGCGCGCCGGCGGGTGGCCGCCCTGCACGCCCAGGGGCTCACCGAGGCCCGGCTGTACGGGGCCAACGAGCACGACGGCGTCGGCGGCACCGGCTCCATCTTCTTGCTGCTCGACGAACCCGAGGTCTACGGTCTGCCGCCCGACCCGCGGGTGTGCACCGCCGACCTGATGACCATGTTCAAGCGGGCCGGGCTGGCCGCGGCCGGCATGGTCGGGGCGGCCGTGCTGGCGTTTTGGAGGAGCCGGTGAGCACCTCGGAATTCGACAGTTTCCGGCCGCCTGAACCGGCGGGCGGCAAGCGCCGCAAAGGCAAGCGCGGCGGCCGGCGCGGGGCGGGCGACGGCTCCCGCGAGATGCCGATGGTGCCCGAGGCCGAGTTCAGCTCGTACTACGGGCGCCCGGTGGTCAAGCCGGCGCCGTGGGGCCACGAGGTGGGGGCGTATCTGTTCCTGGGCGGCGTCGCCGGCGGCTCCGGGCTGCTGGCGGCCGGCGCCCAGCTGACCGGCCGGGACACGCTGCGCCGCAACACCCGGCTGACCGCCCTGGCCGCGGTGCTGCTCAGCCTGGTCGCGCTGGTGAAGGACCTGGGCCGGCCCGAGCGGTTCCTGAACATGTTGCGCACCGTCAAGCTGACCTCGCCGATGAACCTGGGCTCGTGGATTCTCAGCGCGTTCAGCGCCGGGATCTCGGTGGCCGCCGCCGCCGAGGTGGACCGGATGACCGGGCAGCGGCTCCCGCTGGGCCCGCTGCGCCCGGTGCTGCGCGCCGCCGAGGGGCCGGCCGGCCTTCAGGCGGCGGTGCTGGCGCCGCCGCTGGCCGTCTACACCGCCGTGCTGCTGGCCGACACCGCCACCCCGACCTGGAACGCCGCCCACGAGGACCTGCCGTTCGTGTTCGTCAGCTCGGCGAGCCTGGCCGCGTCGGGACTGGCGATGGTGACCACGCCCGTGCACCAGGCCGGCCCGGCCCGCACGCTGGCCGTGCTCGGTGCGCTCGGCGACCTGGCGGCCAGCAAGGTCATGGAGCGCCGGATGGACCCGGTCGCCGCCGAACCCCTGCACACCGGCGGGCCCGGCCGGATGCTGCGGGCCAGCGAACGCCTGGTGATCGCCGGCGGGCTGGGCACCCTGCTGGGCGGGCGGCACCGGGTGGTGGCGGTGGTCAGCGGCCTGGCGTTGGCGACGGCCTCGGCGCTGACCCGGTTCGGGGTGTTCGAGGCCGGGCTGGAGTCCGCCCGCCACCCCGCTACACCATCGAGCCGCAGCAGCGCCGGCTGGCCGCCCGCCGCGCGGCCGGGATCACGTCGGACTCCATCACCACCGCGGGCTGAGCACGCCCGCGTCGTTTGCCCTCGGTGCAGCCGGGTATCCCGGTGCGCATGACGAATTTTGGCTACACTTTGATGACCGAGCAGAGTGGACCCAAAGAGCTTGTCCGGTACGCGATTTCGGCCGAAGAGCGCGGTTTCGACTTCCACGTGTGCAGTGACCACTTCTCACCGTGGCTCACCTCGCAGGGACATGCGCCCAACGCCTGGGCGGTGCTGGGCGCGGTGGCGCAGGCCACCGAGCGGGTCGACCTGTACACCTACGTGACGTGCCCGACGATGCGCTATCACCCGGCCATCGTCGCCCAGCAGGCGGCCACCGTGCAGATCCTGTCCGACGGCCGGTTCACCCTGGGCCTGGGCAGCGGCGAAAACCTCAACGAGCATGTCGTCGGCAAAGGCTGGCCGACCATCACCCGCCGGCAGGACATGCTGCGCGAGGCCATCAAAATCATCCGGGAGCTGTTCGGCGGGCAGCTGGTGGACTTCACCGGCGACTATTTCCGGGTCGACTCCGCGCGGCTGTGGGACGTGCCCGACGTGCCGGTCGGCATCGGGGTGGCCATCGGCGGCACCCGGGCGGTCGACAAGTTCGCCAAGCTGGCCGACCACCTGATCGCCACCGAACCCAACGCCGACCTGGTCGACGCCTGGCACGGCGCCCGCCAGGCCGCCAACCTCGCCGGCGGCGGGCGGGTGGTCGGGCAGATCCCGGTGTCGTGGGACCCCGACCGAGACACCGCCGTCAGACGCGCGCACGACCAGTTCCGCTGGTTCGCCGGCGGCTGGAAGGTGAACGCGGACCTGCCCACCCCGGCCGGGTTCGCCGGCGCCACCCAGTTCGTGCGCCCCGAGGACGTCGCCGACGCCATTCCCTGCGGCCCCGACCTGGACGCGATCGTCGAGGGGGTCCGGCCGTACTGGGAGGCCGGGTTCACCGACATCGCGCTGGTCCAGATCGGCGGGGACACCCAGGAGAGATTCCTCAAGGAAGCCGCCGAACCGCTGCTGGCGGCGCTGCGCGACGCGGCGAAGTAGCGGCGAACGAGAAAGGGGAACCGAGATGTCAAATGAGTTGCAAGGCAAGAAGATAGCGATCCTGGCGGCCGACGGGGTGGAAAAGGTGGAGCTGGAGCAGCCGGCGGCGGCGCTGCGCGAGGCCGGCGCCCGCGTCGAGGTGGTCTCGCTGCAGGACGGCGAGATCCAGGCGCGCAACCACGACCTGGAGCCGGCCGGCACCTTCACCGTCGACCGCAAGGTGGCCGACGCGTCGGTCGATGACTTCGACGGCCTGGTGCTGCCGGGCGGCACCGTCAACCCCGACAAGCTGCGCCTCGACGACACCGCGGTCTCCTTCGTGCGGGACTTCGTCGGATCCGGCAAGCCGGTGGCCGCCATCTGCCACGGCCCCTGGACGCTGGTCGAAGCCGGTGTGGCAACGGGCCGGACGCTGACCTCCTATCCCAGCATCCGCACCGATCTGCGCAACGCGGGCGCCCACGTGGTGGACGAGGAGGTGGTGGTGGACGGCAACCTGATCACCAGCCGCTCGCCGAAGGACCTGCCGGCGTTCTGCTCGACCATCCTGGCGCAATTCGCGGGCGCCACCACCGGTTAGCCGTCAACACTTTTCGGCTGGTCCGTTTGAATGCGGTGGTTTGCGGGCATTATCCACGCCAAGCCGTGAGATCAGCGGCGCTCCTTGTAAGGGTTCTCGAAAGGCCAACAGTGACAACCACCTACCCCGAGCCCGCTGTGTTGCCCGCCCACAATGTCTATCAGCCGCAAGAGGATTCCCGGTTGCTGGTGGACGTGATGCACGGCACCGGTCTGATCCCGGGACGGCGCGTGCTGGACCTGTGCACCGGCAGCGGCTTCGTCGCGATCGCCGCGGCGGAGATGGGCTGCGCCAGCGTCACGGCGTTCGACAAATGCCCGCACGCCGTGCGGTGCGCCGGGGAGAACGCCGCGCTGGCCGGGGTGGATGTCGACGTCCGGGAGGGGTCGTGGCTCGCCGCGGTGGATTGCGCGCCGTTCGACGTCGTGGTGTCCAATCCGCCCTACGTGCCCACCCCGCCCGGCGCCGTGCTGGACGAGCTCGGCCCCGTGACCGGGCCGTCGTGGGCGTGGAACGCGGGCCGGGACGGCCGGCTGGTCCTGGATCCGTTGTGCGAGTCGGCGCCGAAGCTGTTGCGCGACGGCGGATCGCTGCTGCTGGTGCACTCGGCGCTGGCCGGTGTGCAGCAGTCGCTGGATTCCCTGAAGTGGGCCGGAATGGATGCGAAAGTGATTGCCTCCAAGTGGATCCCGTTCGGTCCGGTGATGTTGTCGCGGGCGCACTGGCTGGAGGACGTCGGCCTGATCCCGCGCGGGCGCCGCGAAGAGGAGCTGATCGTGATCCGGGCGGAAAAGCGATGAGCCCCACCAGGGTTCAGGTGGTGCCCAACGGACCGGTGCTGGTCTCGGGGCCGGTGCGCATCGAGATGCCCGGCGGCGAGGTGGTCGAGTCGGACCGTTTCATGGTGGCGATCTGCACCTGTCGGCGCAGCCGCCGATATCCGTTGTGCGACACCAGCCATCGCCGATGCCGCCAGCTCAAGGACTCGGCCGGTCCAGCGGCCGCCGCAACGACGACCGACCCTGCTGCCACGACGCCATGATCGTGTCCGCCAGGCGGTCCTCGACCGCCGCGTGCGCGCGGATCCCGAAGACGACGTCGCGCTGCAGCTCCGGTTCGCGCGCCACCAGATCGCCGACCACATCGAGGCGCACCACCTGCTCGTGCACCGCATCCGCCTCCACGTGCTCGCTGTAGAACGTGATGCAGGCCGGCGGCGCCTGCATGCGCTGCAGGGCGCGCACCATGCGCGCCGATCCCGGCGGGGAGGTGATCTCGGTGGCGGCGAAGTGCCCGATCGCGGCGCCGCGCAGCGCGCGGTGCAACCCGAACAGCGACATGAGGTTGACCACCGCCAGCGACTCGGCGGGCACCGCGTCGATGTAACCCCAGTAGGTGGTGTCCAGGCCGGCGGCCGCCAGCAGATCGGCGAACAGCTGCTGGTGCAGGCGCGGGCCCTGGCCGGCGCCGTACTCGTCGAACTCGACCGCCACGAACGCCGCCTTGGCGGTGCCCGTCAGCCGGGGGATGGCCCACGCGTGCGGGTCGCCCTCCTTGAGGTGATACAGCGAGCGGTGCACGAAGTACTCGCACATCTGCTGCCAGCTGCCGCGGTCGCGCAGGTGATACGACGGGCCGGTGCCCTCGACGGGCTCGGCCGCGATCGCGTTCATCTCGTCGGCCGCCGTCCGGTCGGGGTCGATGGGTCCGACGTCGCGACGCACACCGGCCAAAAACACCCGTTCCAGCTCGGCGCGCAGCGCCAGCAGCGCCGGATTCCACTCCCATGCGGGGTCGACGCCGGTGAAGCCGCGGTAGTGCAGCTCGTAGCACATGGCCAGGGCCAGCTGCAGATCCAGCCCGTACGGGTCGGAGTCACGCACCGACGCGCCGATGCGCGCCAGGTGGTCGACGGACGGGGGCCCGGTCAGCGCGCAGCGGACGGCCGTCGACAGCGGCCCGTGCGCGGACGGCAGGACGGGTTGCGTCGGGATCGATGTGCGGGTCACGCCGGTGACTACCCGTTTCGGAAGCCGGTTAATCGAAGCCGGTCATTCGGCGGGCCGCAGGAACGTGATGTCGGCGACGGTGCCGGTGGCGCTGGTCCGCAGTTCCATGGCCTGGCTGAGCGCCTTCATCAGCGGCAACCCCCGCCCGCTGTTGACCGGATTGGCCGCCGGCGTCTTCCACGAACCGTAATCGGTGATGCGGGTGTGCACTTCGCCCTCGCCCAGGCGGGCGTCGAGCACCATGGTGCCGGCGACGAAACCCCGGTAGGCGTGCTCGACGCAGTTGGTGCAGGCCTCGTTGACCACCAGCACGATGTCGGCGGCCAACTCGCCGGTGATGCCGGCGGCGCCCAGCCAGTCCGCCAGTCGGTGCCGGATGCGGACCAATTGGTCTGCGGTGGCGGCGGTTTCGATGCGCAACGGTGACTGCTGATGCCGGTAGATCACCATCGCCACGTCGTCGTCGTAGCCCGCGGCCGGGGCCAGCTCGCGCAGCACCTCGTCGGCGACGGTGTCCAGGGGCAGCGTCATCGTCTGCGCCAAAACCTCTGCCGCACGGCCGATTCCGTCGTCAATCGGCTCGTGCTTGCGTTCCACCAGCCCGTCGGTGAACAGCATCAGGGTCGACCCGGGCGGCAGCAACCGGGTGGCCTGGGGGCGGGGGTCCTCGCGGCGCACGGCCAGCGGCACCGAGGCGGCGTCGGTCAACAGGGTCGTCGTCCCGGGCTCCGGTCCGGCCAGCACGGCCGGCATGTGCCCGGCGTTGCTGTACTGCAGCACGCCCGTCTCGGTGTCCAGGATCGCGAGAAAAACGGTGGTGCAGTAGGCATTCGGGATCAGCGACGCCGCCGAGTCGAGCTGATCGAGCAGCACCGCGGGCTCGGCGCCGTTGATCAGCAGCGCCCGCGCGGAACTGCGCAGCTGTCCCATGATCGCCGCGGCCGGCAGGCCGCGGCCCACGCAGTCGCCGACCACGATGCCGATCCGGTGGTCGCCGATCGGCAGCACGTCATACCAGTCGCCGCCGATCTCGAGCGGCGGCACCGCGGGCTCGTAGCGCACCGCGAATCCGGGTGGGGGCTGCACCGGCGGCAGCATGGCGCGCTGCAATGTCAGCGACGTCTCGCGGGCGTTCTCGAACTGGCGGACGTGCTGCAGGGCCAGGCTGAGGTGCCCGATCAGCACGGTGACCAGCAGCCGGTCCTCCCCGCTGACCCAGCGCGGGGTGCGCAACTCCAGCCACAACGCCAGGTCCCCGGCCCCGGAGAGCACCGCGACCAATCCCCGTGATTTGCCCGGGTTATCCGGGTGATCAACGGTTTTCGCCGTCAACGGCAGCTGATGGCGCGCCTCGGCGAAGGTGTCGCGCAGCCACGGATCCAGCTCGCGCCACGACGACGCCGCCGGCCGGCCGGCCACCTGGACCGCCGGGTCGCCGTCGCCGCTGGGCCAGGACACCGCGACCACCCGCTGCACGTCGATGGCCGCGCTGCACTCATCGAGGGTGATGGACAGCAGCTCGTCCACGCTCTTGGCCACCGCCACCGCGGTGGCCAGCCGCAGCACCGCGCTCTCCCGGGCGGCGAAGGCGCGCTCGGCCGTGACGTCGCGGATGGTGCCGACGTAGGCGTCGCGGTCGCTGCCGGAATCCTTGACCGCGTTGATGCTCACCTTCACCCAGGCCAGATGCCCGTCGGCATGGCGAATCGGTGTCTCGTACTCGGCGCTGCCGGTGCGCAGCACGACGCCGATCTGTTCGCTCGCGGTCTTGGGGTCGACCAGCCACGGGTGCGGCCACCGGTAGGGCAGGCCCTCGGCGGGGAACCCGAGGATCTCGATGAAGGCGTTGTTCACCTCGATCACCGAACCCTCGTGGTCGGCGACGAAGAACCCTTCCTGCAACGAATTCACTAGTGCGTTGCGGAATTTGTCGCGGTCGGCCAGCCCCTCGGCGCGGGCCCGCTGCTCGGCATAGCGCCGGTTGCCGTCGATGAATCCCCGGGTCGCGACGTCCAGCGGGACCAGCAGCTGCAGCAGGAACTCCAGCGCGATCGGCGCGTCGATGCGCACGTCCTGCGAGATCTCGAAGACCAGCCGGACGTGCTGCTCGATGATCTCGAGCAGGCTGATCTGCTCCTGCAGGGCGCGGCGGCCCAGCTCGTGCCCGACCGCCAGGCTGGCCTCGTCGCGGCTCGCCAGATAGGCACGCAGCGCACGGGCGTACTGATCGTGAAAGTCGTTGTCATCACTCATGTCGAGGCTCCCCGGTGCCGGGCGGCCAGCACCATGGCGTCGTCGGTCTCCTTGGCGTCCTTGCCCAGCAGGCCTTCGGCGATGGCGAGGGCGGGGGCGGCGAAGTCGATGTGGTCCAGGTAGTCGTCGATGATCCCGTCGGTGCGCATCACCAGCAGGTCGCCGGGCCGTATCGAAACAACTTGCGCCGGCCGGATTTCCGGTATCCGGTAGCCGACGATGCCCCCGGCCAGGCGTGCGCTGGACCGGACTTCGGTGCCGGTGGGCGCCTTGGCCACCAGATGCGCGGTGACGTTGCCGACCCCGGTCCAGGTCAGCGTGTTGGCCGCAAAGTCGATCCGCGCCAACGTCATTGCCACGCCCCGGGTGCCTTCCAACGCGCGATGGCAGAGCTGGATCAAGACTTCTATGGGTTCGGCGCCCGCGGCGGTCACCGTGTCGACGGCGCGCAGCGCGGCTTCCGCCGCGGGCGGCCCGTGACCGAGACCGTCCACCAGTGCGAACAGCGCCGCCTCGCCGTCGATGTCGACGGCGATACCGCGGTCGCCCGAGGTGTATTCGCTGGGCAAAGGCCTTCCAGCCCTTGCCCATTCGATGGGTCCGAACCGGCCGCTGTCACGCACGAGGGGGAACCCATTTCCACATTTCGATGACCGTTCCCTGGCCCAGGGTGGACTCGACCACCAGCCGGTCCATCAGGCGGCGGGCGCCCGGCAGGCCCATGCCCAGCCCGCGGCCCGTCGAGTAGCCGTCCTCCATCGCGCGTTCGATGTCGGCGATGCCGGGACCCTCGTCCTCGGCGCGCACCACCAGCGCCTTGCGGCCCTCCCGGTCGGCGACGGCGACCCGGACGGCGCCGCGGCCGGCGTAACTGGTGATGTTGCGGGCGATTTCGGAGATCGCCGTGGCGATCATCGTGACGTCGGTCAGGGAGAATCCTAAGTCAAGTGCGAGCTGGTGTCCGGCTTTGCGGGCTTCGACGATGTCGTCCGGGTTGTCGATGGCGACGACGATATCAGCCGCCACCGTCGCGCCCGATCGTCGGTTTCCGTTGCGCCAGTTGGCGATTCAGTAGCGCGATGCCCTCTTCCAGGTCCAGCGCGGTGTTCATGTCATCGAAGGCCAGGCCCAGCTGGACCATCGCGAAGGCGACCTCGGGCTGCAGCCCGACGATCACCGTGTCCGCGCCGCGCAGCCGGGTCATGTGCGCGATGGTGCGCAGCGACCGGGCCGCGAACGAATCCATCACGTCGATGGCGGTGACGTCGACGATGATGCCCTGCGCGCGGAACCGGCTGACCCGCTCCATCAGGTCATAGCGCAGCCGTTCGGCGTCGGAGTCGGACAGCGCCGCCTGCACCGAGGCGATGAGGATCGCACCCTGTTTCAGGATCGGTACGGGCATGGGGCGCTCGGGTTCCTAACCGTCACCCGGTTTGCTCGCCGGTACGAGTCACCTCGTAGCCCAGGAGCCGCTCGGCCTCCTCGATGCCGCCCTGCAGGTCACCGACGGCGTTCATCTTGGACAGATCCAGACCGATCGTCACCAGCGTCAGCGCGATCTCCGAGGACAGGCCGGTGATGATCACGCTGGCGCCCATCAGCCCCGATGCGTCCACCGTCTGCACCAGGTGGTTGGCCACCGTGGAGTCGATCGTCGGCACACCGGTGATGTCGATGACCACCACCTTGGCCCGGTTGGCGCGGATGGCCCGCAACAGCTGTTCGGTGACCTGGCGGGCGCGCTGCGAATCCAGCACGCCGATGATCGGCAGAATCAGCAGCTGCTCGCGCACCTGCAGCACCGGCGTTGACAGCTCGCGGATCGCCTCCTGCTGCTGGCGGATGATGCGCTCGCGTTCCTGCACGAACGACACGGCCACGGTGTTGGCGATCCGGTTGGCCGCCGGCTCGTAGGCGTCGAGCACCCGGTTCAGCATCTCGAACTCGGTCTGGTACTTCTCGAACAGCGAGCGGGCCAGCACGTCGCGCAGCAGCAGCACGATCCCGACCACCTCGTCGGTCTCCACGCCCCGCGGGATGATGCGTTCGGACAGGTCGCGCGCGTAGGCCTGCAGCGCCTCGACGCTACCGGTCTCGAGCACCTCGACGTAGTTGTCGTAGACGGCCGTCGCCTCGGAGAAGAGCTCCTCGGGCGTCATCGCGGTGAGCAA
This sequence comes from Mycobacterium sp. MAC_080597_8934, assembly GCF_000523975.1. Taxonomy (NCBI): domain Bacteria; kingdom Bacillati; phylum Actinomycetota; class Actinomycetes; order Mycobacteriales; family Mycobacteriaceae; genus Mycobacterium; species Mycobacterium sp. MAC_080597_8934. The sequence continues at coordinate 119,197 of NZ_JAOS01000001.1, forward strand.
CTCGGCCTCGGTGATGCGGCGGGCCCACTCCTCGCGCAGGATGGTCCGATTCTGCCGCAGGTGCTGAACCAGCTGCGGGAGCAGCCCCTCGCTGGAGATACCGACGGTCTGCGCTGCGGTGCCGGTACTGTTGAAATCCGACGGCGAATCTGACATATGGCCTCCCAAGGCCTTCCGAGCCGAGTCGCGCCCCGCGGTGCGCAGTTGCCTTTTGCGAGACTAGCCTGGCTTGTCGCGGGGCACGTGTAGAGGGCATATTCTTCTCGCAGTTCGCCAATCCAGGCTAGGGTTGAACCACGCCACGGTCCCGGGACAAAGGATTGCCATTGTCAGCTCCTGATTCGATTACCACGTTGGTTGAGGACCACGACGGGGTTTCCGTGGTCAGCGTCAGCGGAGAAATCGATTTGGTCACGGCTCCGGCCCTGGAACAGGCCATCGGCGCGGTCGTCGCGGACAGCCCGCCGGCGCTGGTCATCGACCTGTCCGCGGTGGAGTTCCTGGGCTCGGTCGGGCTGAAGATCCTGGCCGCCACCTACGAGAAGCTGGGCAAGGAAACCGGGTTCGGCGTGGTCGCCCGCGGCCCGGCCACCCGCAGGCCGATCCACTTGACCGGCCTGGACAAGACCTTCCCGCTGTATCCGACGCTCGACGACGCGTTGACCGCGGTGCGGGACGGCAAACTCAACGGCTGACCCCCGGCGTCGGTTGGCTGCTATGGATTCGGTTGGCTGACAACGTGTCTGGCGGAGACGTCGACGATCCGCAGGAAGACCAGCGGTGGGACCGCCGCGAACGCGGCGAGACCGAAGTGCAACGGCTGGACCGCAATTGGAACAGCCTGCTGCAGGAGCTGCGGGTGGTCCAGACCGGGGTGCAGCTGCTGACCGGCTTTTTGCTGACGCTGCCGTTCCAGCAGCGTTTCGACGTGCTGGGCCCGCCGATGCGGGTCGCCTACCTGGCCACCGTGGTGTTCTCGGTGTGCGCGACCGTGTTGCTGATCGCGCCGGTGGCCATGCACCGGATCCTGTTCCGCCGCCACCGGCTGCAGGTGCTGGTCTCGGCGGCGCACCGATGCGCCTACGCCGGGCTGGGCGCGCTCGGCCTGGCGCTGATCGGCGTGACCACCATCATCTTCGCCGCGGTGGCCGGGCGGAACGTGGGCCTGGTCGCCGGGGCGTGTGCGCTGCCGCTGTTCGTGCTGTTCTGGTTCGTGCTGCCGCTGCTGCTGCGCACCCGCGGCATGTGACGGCCGCGGGGGCTCAGCCGCCGCGCGCCAGCGCGGCGATCCGGGTGGACTCCAGGTGATCGAGCAGGTCCTGCGGGTCGGCGAAGACCGGGTCGGCGCCGGCCGCCCGCAGCTCGTCGCGGGCGATGCCGCCGCTGCACAGCCCGATGCACGCCAGCCCGGCGCCCCGCGCGGCGTGCGCATCCCAGACGGCGTCGCCGACGAACACGGCCTCCTCGGCGCGCACCCCGGCGCGGTCCAGGGCGACCCGCACGATGCCCGGCTCGGGTTTGGCGGTGTCGACATCGCGGGACGACGTGGTCGCGGCGATGACGTCGTCGCAGTCGAGCACCTTGCGCAGGATCTCCAGTTCGTCCTCGGGCGCCGAGCTGGCCAGCACCACCTGCAGTCCCAGGTCGGCGACCCGGCGCAGCAGGGCCCGCGCCCCCGGTAGCGGCTTGAGCAGCGGCGTCAGCTCCCGGTAGTAGCGGCTGTGCTTGTCGCGCAGCCGCTCCCCGACGTCGTCGGGCGCGTCGCCGGACAGCGTCCGCACCAGCGTGCTGCCGTCCATGCCGATGCAGCGGTGGATTTGCCAGGACGCGACGGCGATGTCCTCGTCGTCGAACGCGCGCTGCCAGGTGTGCACGTGCAGGTAGTTGGAGTCCACCAGGCTTCCGTCCACGTCGAACAGGACGGCGGGCGCACCCGCCCCGGCGCTCAGCGCAGGCTCCGCGGTGTCATGCATCCGGCATACCCGGCACGGGCGCGGCTGACACGCCGGCGTTTAGCTCCCCGGACGGCGGGTACGCACTGCGGAGATCCGCCCTGATGGCCCGAGTACCGTCGTGTCACGCGAATATCGCTGGCACACAATGATTCTCGACGAGGAATGACGTTGGACCACCGCAACAGCGACCCAGTCGATCACGCGCGCACCTTCCGCCAGCACGCCGGCGAAACCTTCACCTACGGCGCCAATGTGCCCGGATTGGCCGGTTCGGCGGTGGCGGTCGTCGCAATAACAGTCGGCGTGTTCGCCGTGGCGGCCGGACACCTGACCGGCGGCGCCATCGCCCTGATCGTGGCCGCGGTGGTGGGCGCGGTGAGCGCGGGCTGGCTGCTGCGCACCCACCGCAAGGTGCGCGACGCCGAACTGCGCTGGCACGCCGAGCATTCCGACCAGCCGCCACCCCCGCCCAGCAGCTGAGCGGCGCCGGGTGAAATTTCTGCGCCGAATCGGTGTAAGGCGTGCGCGGACGGGGTACTGCCTGCGCCACGGGTGAGGACAGCGAAAGTGCGTCAACCCGTTCCGAGCAGGAAGGAACTCCGATGGCGACCACCACTGACTACGACGCACGCCGCGTATCCGACAACGACACCCCGGACAAGTCCTCGCTGCGCGAGCTGGCACCCGCCCTGCACGGGGCCGGCACCACCGTCGTCGACGACGACCCCGACGACGTCCACTTCTTCGAACTCCCCGGCGCCGACCTGTCCGGCGAAGAGCTGTCGGTGACCGTGATCCCGCAGCGCGCCGACGAGTTCACCTGCTCGAGTTGCTTTTTGGTGCAGCACCGCAGCCGGTTGCGGCGCTCCGCCGCCGGGCTGCCGGTCTGCGCCGATTGCGCGTAACGCGCGGCGGCCCGCCGTGCCCGCCCCGGGCGGCTGCGCCGATTTGTCACACGGTTGCGCTACGTTTTCGGGCAAAGCCGGCCGCGTAGACGTTGAGGGGTCATGGACAAGGCACTCGGGGCGCTGCTCCTGTTGGGGCTGGGCGTGCCTTGGTATTTCACCCAACACGCCACCGGCAGCCTGCCCGCGGGTTGTGCGGCCGGGCTGGCCGGCCTGGCCGCGGCGGTCGGCGCGCTGTGGTGGCTTTCCCTGCAGCGGGACCGGTTGCGGGCCGATGCCCACCGCCGCCGCGACGTCAAACACGCCCGCGCGGGGTTGCGTGCCATCGACCGGATGTCCGGCGCGGAGTTCGAGGACTTCGTCGCGGCCCAGCTGCGCGTCGCCGGCTACGTCGTCACCCCGACGGCGGGCACGGGCGACTTCGGGGTGGACCTCATCGCCAAGAAGGACGGCGTCCGCATGGCGGTCCAATGCAAAAGGCTGGCGAAGGCCGTCGGGGTGGCCGCCGTGCAACAGGTCGTCGCCGGGGCACGCCAGCACGGCTGCGACCACACGGTGGTGGTGACCAATCAGACGTTCACCAAGGCGGCCCGCCGGTTGGCGATCACCCACCGCTGCCGGCTGGTGGGGCGGACCCAGCTGCGCAGCTGGACGCGGGTCGCACCCATCCCGGTGCGGGGTCCGCGGGTGTCGTGAACGCCGTTGCGCCACAAAGACTTACGCACTTTCCGGCACCCGGGAGGCCTCATCGTTGGGTGGTGTCGTCGATGACGCGGCGGGCGATGTCGCGCAGCGGGGTGTTCATGCTCTGCGAGAGTTTGATCAGCGTGTTGAACGCGGTTTCGTCGTCGAGCTCGTAGCGTTCCATCAGGATGCCCTTGGCCTGTCCGATCATGTCGCGGGTGCTCAGCGCCTCCTTGAACTGCTGGGTTCGCACCACGTTGCTCCACGCCAGCGAGCCCAGCGTGGCAAACAGGGCGGCCATCCGGCGGGAGTCGTCCGAGAAGGCGTGCGGGCGTTCGGCGTAGAAGTTCAGCGCCCCCATGCTCAGCTCACCGGCGTACATCGGCAGCGACAGGATGCTGCGGATCGGAGTGCGCGCCAGGGCGTCGGCCTGGTACTTGGGCCAGCGCGAGTCGGTCCGCAGGTCGTCGACCACCACGACCTTGCGAGTCCAGGCGGCATGCAGGCAGGGCCCTTCCAGATACCGTTGCTGGAACTCGTCGAGCAGCCGGGCGCAATCGTCGGTGACCGAGGGCGTGCTGACCTCGTTCTGCCGGCTCGTCACCGTGATCCCGGCCTCCTGGGCGCCCGGCACCCACCGGGCCGACGCGGCGGTCAGGTCGTCGAGCACCTGCGGAAAATCCGCGGTGTCCGCCGAGTAGATGGCGCGCAGAACGTCGTTCAGCAGGGTGAGATCGTCAAAATTGGTCACTGAGTGTCGCCCTCATGAGTTCGAGACCGGTGGCAGGCAATACCCGTGCCGTTTTGAGCAGCCTGCGGTCCCGCGAGGCAATCACGTGCAGTGTTTGACGGCGACGAATGTCAATGCTGTTTGCTCAGCATTACGGTGAGATCCACTATATCGCCCCGTGTTACGGGGATGTTCGCACCCGGCACCGGCCCGTCCGGCAATCCGCTTCCGCGGGCGGCGTCGAGTGGTAGCGTCCGGCGCACCGGCCCGACCTGGGAGCGACGATGGTGGCAACCGAACACGAGTGGAGCAAACCCGCGGCCCTGGCCATTCCCAGGGAGGGCTACTTCGAGCTCGAACGCGGTCGTTACGGGCCGCTGTATCCCCGCACCCCGGCCTGCTACGGCTTTTCCATCATCGCCAAGGTCAAGGAGGGCCGCGAGGAAGCCGTCCGCGCCTACGGCAAACAGATCGAAGAGGCCATCAAGGCCGATCCGCACGTGCTTGCCGCGCTGCGGCTCCACTACCTGCGCTGGTTGCTCTTCGACGTCGGATCGGGACTGCACTTCCAGTACCAGGGCATCTTCGACACGGACTTCGACAAGTACACCGAGGACGCGGTGCAGCTGTTCAGTCAGACCGGGATCACCACCGTCTTCACGAACCTCGAGGGGTTTCCCGAAGACTGGCGGGAGAACCCGGACGCCTTCGTCAAGTTCGTGCGTGAGCACCAGTGCCCGAGCTTTCTGGAGTACGGGGAGTATCCCTACGTCACCGCCGACGAGATCAAAAAGGCGTTACGGCTCAAGGCCGCCTTCCAGACCATGCTGGATCAGATGCAATGACGTCGGTCAGAGTCTGAGATGCTCGAGCTCGACGACATCCAGCACATCCTGCTGACCCGAACCCCGGCGCTGACCGGACGCTACGAGTTTCTCTCGTTCGACGATGCAACCGCCGGGCGGGCGTGGCTGTCCGCCCTCGTCGATGTCGTGCAGTCCGCGGCGTCGGTACGCGACGCCATGGACAGCGCCAAGCGATGGGTCACGCTGGGTTTCACCTGGAACGGCTTGCGGGCGCTCGGGGTTCCCGGGGACGCCCTTGCCAGCTTTCCGGAAGAGTTCCGGCAGGGCATGGCCGCCCGGGCGGACATTCTCGGGGACACCGGACGCAATCATCCCGACAACTGGGTGGGCGGATTGGCCGGCGCGGACCTGCACGCGATCGCGATTCTGTTCGCGCGAGACGACGCCGAACATGCCCGCGCCACCAACGCCCACGACGACCTGCTGAAAAGGTGCCGAGGTGTGCGCAGGTTGTCACACCTCGACCTGAACGCAACGCCTCCGTTCAACTACGCCCACGACCACTTCGGCTTCCGGGATCGCTTGTCGCAGCCGGTGATCGAAGGATCCGGCGAGGAACCCACCCCCGGCTCGGGTGCGCCGCTCAAGGCCGGGGAATTCATCCTCGGCTATCCCGATGAAGTCGGCCCGGTGGCCAATCAGCCCGAGCCGGAGGTGCTGTCGCGCAACGGAACATATGCGGCGTACCGCCGGCTGCGCGAACACGTGGCCGTCTTCCGCGACTACCTCCGTTCCGTGGCCGGCGCGGATGGGCAGGAGGAGTTGTTGGCGGCAAAACTCATGGGCCGCTGGCGTAGCGGTGCCCCCCTGGTGCTCGCCCCCGACGAAGACGATCCCGAGTTGGGCGCAGATCCGCTGCGCAACAACGACTTCAACTACAAGGAGATGGACCCCTTCGGCTACGCATGCCCGCTGGGCGCCCACGCCAGACGGCTCAACCCGCGAGACACCGCGCACAACATGAACCGGCGCCGGATGATTCGCCGTGGGGCGACCTATGGTCCGGCGCTTCCCGAAGGCGCTCCCGACGACGGCGAGGATCGTGGGATCGCCGCGTTCATCATCTGCGCCAGCCTGATCCGGCAGTTCGAATTCGCGCAGAACGTCTGGATAAACGACCGCACATTCCACGAACTCGGCAACGAGCACGACCCGATCTGTGGAACCCAGGACGGCACACTGGATTTCACCATACCGAAGCGACCGATTCGCCGGGTGCTCAAGGGACTGCCGGCGTTCACGACGCTGACCGGTGGGGCGTACTTCTTCCTTCCGGGCATCAACGCCATGCGATACCTCGCGGCGCTCGGCGAACGGTCATGAGCACCCGGCCGCCCGCGCGCACCTACAACCAAGCTCACCGGGTGCGCCCGCACACCGGCGGACGGCGGATCAGCATCTACTGGACGTGGAGCTATCCGTGGGAATCGCAGCGCGACATTCAGACCCTGGACAACCGCTTCTCCACCATGACCGAAGTGCGCAGGGCGGCCTGGCCCCGATACGAGGGGCCCGACTGGGACGACGCCCACTTCCTGCAGGGCATCGCCGGCACCTTGGAGCTGTTCCACCGCTCGACGCTTGCGTTCCAGGAGCTGGCCGGCGAAGCAACCGGTCAGCAGGTGGCGGTGTTCCAGCGCGTCGACCAGGCCGGCTACCGGCTGGTGATCGACGAGCGGATATTGGCCGACACCGACACCCTGATGGTGTTCGGGCTGGACCATCTCGCCGGGGAAGACGAGGCCGAGCCCGGGGAGATCTCGGCCATCCGTGCCTGGCTGGAACGCGAGGGCACCTGCCTGCTGCTGGCCCCGCACCACGACGTCGGCGGCACCGACGACATGGCCCAGCGGCAAGTCGAATACCTGCACCACGGAGATCCGCTCGTGCCGCGGCAACAACGGTTTTCGGCCTACACCCGCTCGCTGATGAAGGGGCTCGACGTTCCCGTCCGCAACAGGTGGGGCCTGCATCCGGCCCGGGTGGCCGCAACCGGTCAGATGGCACCGCTGACCTGCTCTCGCGACCTGGACGCGCCCGGGCTGCTGGACGATGTCACGACGCTGAACTTTCACCCGCATCTGCCGCACTACGAGCTCACCGCCCCGGAAAGCGACGGGCTACGGGTGCTGGCCACCCAACGCGTCGACCCGGCCCGGCCCCATCCCTTTACCGAGGCGGGCAACAGCGAATTCAACGCGTTGATCTGGATGCCGCCGCACGCCGAACGAGCCGGTGACATCGTGCTCGTCGACTCGACCAACTTCACGACGCTGTTCGGCGGGTCCGACAGCCTCAGAAACTTCTGGCACAACCTGGCCACGATGAGGTGAAGGACCCGCCGCTCACACGAGTCGGGGTGGCGGGATTTGAACCCACGGCCTCTTCGTCCCGAACGAAGCGCGCTACCAAGCTGCGCCACACCCCGCTTGAAGCTCCGACAGCCTATCGCACCGGGCTGGCGGCTGGCCAAACCGCGGTGTGCCGGGTCACTGCCACGCGCAACTGCGCTCGAATTCGGCCAGCGCCGCGGCCGGTCCGGCCGGATCCAGCCCCTGCGCCGCCACCCACTCGTCGTCGAAGTAGGTGTCGGCGTACCGGTCGCCGCTGTCGGCAAGCAGCGTGACCACCGAACCGCCGCGGCCCTGCGACACCAGCTCGGCCAGCAGGCCGAACGCCCCCCACACGTTGGTGCCCGTCGAGGCCCCACCCGCCGGCCCAGCACGGCGCTGACGTGGCGGGCGGCGGCGACGGAGGCCGCGTCCGGCACGGCGACCATGCGGTCGACCACGCCGGGCAGAAACGACGGCTCGACCCGCGGCCGGCCGATGCCCTCGATCCGCGACGACCGGGACGCCACCACGTCGTCCCGGCCTTCGGCGTAGGCCGCGAAGAACGCCGAGTGCTCTGGGTCGACGACGCACAGCCGGGTGGCGTGCCGCCGGTAGCGGATGTAGCGGCCGATGGTCGCGCTCGTCCCGCCGGTGCCCGCTCCGACCACGATCCAGGCCGGCACGGGGTGTTTCTCGTCGCGCATCTGCTCGAAGATCGATTCGGCGATGTTGTTGTTGCCGCGCCAGTCGGTGGCCCGCTCGGCGTTGGTGAACTGGTCCAGGTAGTGCCCGCCGGTCTGCCGGGCCACCCGCTCGGCCTCGGCGTACACCTGGCTGGAATCCGCGACGAAATGGCAACGGCCGCCTTGTGATTCGATCAGCGCCACCTTGGCCGCGCTGGTCGACTCCGGCATCACGGCGACGAACGGCAGCCCCAGCAGGGCCGCGAAGTAGGCCTCGGACACCGCCGTCGACCCCGACGACGCCTCGACCACCGTGGTGCCCTCGCCGATCCAGCCGTTGCACAGCGCGTACAGGAACAGCGAGCGCGCCAGCCGGTGCTTGAGGCTGCCGGTGACGTGCGTCGTCTCGTCCTTGAGGTACAGCGCGACGTCGGCGTCGCCGGCCCAGGCCGACGGCAGCGGGTAGCGCAGCAGATGGGTGTCGGCGCTGCGCCGCGCATCGGCCTGGATCAGCCGGATCGCGTTGTCCGTCCAGTCGCGTGGCAGGTTGCGGACCGCGATCCGGGTCCGCGTCACCGCACCGAAGCTGTTGGCTGCGAACGGCTCAGGTCGCTGACCGCGTCGCGGTCGCCCATCGGGGTGGCGATCAGCGTCAGCAGGGTGGCCTCCGGCCGGCAGCAGAACCGCACCGGCGCGTACGGCGAGGTGCCCATGCCCGCGGAGACGTGCAGCTGCATGTGCGCGCCCCAGCGGGACGGCCCCTTCGCGCGCGAGCGGTCCAGCCCGCAGTTGGTCACCAGCGCCCCGTAGAACGGCAGGCACACCTGGCCGCCGTGGGTGTGCCCGGCCATCACCAGTTGGTAGCCGTCGGCGGCGAACCGGTCCAGCACCCGCGGCTCCGGCGAATGCGTCAGCCCCAGCCGCAGGTTGGCCGCCGGGCTGGCCGGCCCCGCGATGGTGTCGTAGCGGTCCCGGTCGATGTGCGGGTCGTCCACGCCCGCGGCCGCGACGTGCAGGCCCGCCACCTCGAACTCGCGCCGGGTGTGGGTGAGGTCGAGCCAGCCGCGCTCGGTGAACGCGGCCCGCAGGTCCTGCCAGGGCAGCGGCTCGCCGCGGACCCGGTGCGACGGGTTGGTGACGTAGTTCAGCGGGTTCTTCAGGTGCGGGCCGAAGTAGTCGTTGCTGCCGAACACGAAGACGCCCGGCCGCGACAGCAGATCCCCCAGCGCCTGGATGACGGCCGGCACGGCCTTCGGGTGGGCCAGGTTGTCGCCGGTGTTGACCACCAGATCCGGTTCCCAGCCGGCCAACTCGCGCAGCCACGCCTGCTTGCGGCGCTGGCCGGGCGTCATGTGCAGGTCGCTGATGTGCAGCACCCGTACCGGTGTCGAGCCCGGACTCAACACGGGCATGGTGATCTCGCGCAGCACGAACGCGTTGCGCTCGATGATCGCGGCGTACCCCAGGCCGGCGACCGTCGAACCGAGCGCCGCCGCGCCGGTACGCAACAGGATGGGCAGGGCTCGGCGCCGGCCGCGAGGCGGCCCGGAGCGGCGCCGGGCAATCGAGACGTGAGCATCAGCCATGAATCGCAGCCTACTGCCGGTCGCCGACTGGCCGCGTAACCCGCGCGTCACGGCCCGTTACGGCGGCGGCTGCCCGGGCGCCGGCGGCGGCGGCGCCAGCAGCGGAATGGTGATCGGCGGCAGCCCCGGAATCTCGACCACCTGCGAACCGACCGGCGGGGGCGCGCCCTCCGGCGGTGGCGGCGGGGCCGGCGGGATGCCGTTGCTGACCTGGATGGTGATGATCGACCCGGGAATCGTCGCGCCGCTCGGTGTCGTGCCGACCACCTCGCCCTGCTTGGCGCTGCTGTTGACGAAGTTGTTCTGGTCGGCGACCTGGAAACCCGCCTCCTTGATGCGCTGCCGCGCCGCGTCGATGTCCAGGCCCGCCACGCTGGGCACCCGCGACCCCGGCGCGCCGTCCACGTAGCGGGGGTCGGTGGGCGGCAACTGCACCGGACCGAAATTGGTGGCGATCGGCTTCATCGCGGTGAACCAGGTGCGGGCCGGCTCGTTACCGCCGTACAGGTCGCCCTCGCCGCAGTGGCGCAGCGGGGCCGAACACAGGTCCGTCGGATTCGGCGAGTCGTCGTAGATGTAGTTGGCCGCCGCGTAGTGGTTGGTGAAGCCGACGAAGCCCGACGACCGGTGGGCTTCGGTGGTGCCCGTCTTGCCGGACATGGGCAGGTCCCAGCCCGCGGCGCCGGCCGAACCGGCCGCCGTGCCGCCGCCCACCGCGTCCTTGCTCATCGCGTTGGCCATCGTGTTGGCCAGGCCCTCGGGCACCACCTGATCGCAGGTTTCGGTGGTCACCGCCACCTCGTTGCCCTTGCGGTCGATCAGCTTGTCGATCGGATTGGGTGGGCACCAGGTGCCGCCGGAGGCCAGGGTGGCCGCGACGTTGGACAGCTCCAGCGCGTTCACCTCGATCGGGCCCAGCGTGAACGAGCCGATGTTCTGGCGTTTGACGAAGTCGGCCAGGCTCTCGTTGCTGTCGGGGTTGTAGTCGCGGGCGGTGCCGGGGTCGGCGTAGGAGCGCAAGCCCAGCTTGATCGCCATGTCCACCGTGCGCGTCACCCCGACCTGCTGGATCAGTTTGGCGAACGCGGTGTTGGGCGAGGTGGCCAGCGCCTCGGTGACGTTCATCGAGCCCTTGTAGTTGCCGGCGTTGACCACGCACCAGGTGTCCTTCGGGCAGCCCTTGGCGCCGCCGCTCCCCATGCCCTTGGCCTGGAACCGGCCCGGCACCTCCAGCGTGGCGTTGATGCCCATGCCCATGTCCAGCGCCGCGGCCGTGGTGAAGATCTTGAACACCGATCCCGCGCCGTCGCCGACCAGCGAGAACGGCTGCGGGCGCATGGTCTGCCCGGCGTCGACGTCCAGGCCGTAGGTGCGGTTGCTGGCCATCGCCATCACCTTGTGCGACGTCTTGCCGGGCTGGATCACGCTCATCACGCTCGAGATGCCGGGCAGCGTCGGGCTGGCGAACTTGTCGATGGCCGCCTTGACCGGGATCTGCACGTCGGGGTCCAGCGTCGTCTTGATCAGATAGCCGCCCCGGGCCACCTGCTCCTTGCTGATCCCGGCGCGCGAGAGGTACTCCTGCACGTAGTCGCAGAAGTACGCCCGGTCACCGGCCGCGATGCAGCCGCGGGGCAGCTCGTTGGGCTGCGGCAGGATGCCCAGCGGCGCGGCCTTGGCGGCGCGCAGCGCGTCGGCCTCCTGCGGGATGTTCTCGATCATGGTGTCCAGCACCAGGTTTCGGCGGGCCAGCGCGCCTTCGGGGTTGGTGTAGGGGTTGAGCGCGCTGGTCGACTGCACCATGCCCGCCAGCAGCGCCGCCTGCTGCCAGTTCAGGTCGGAGGCGTTGATGCCGAAGTAGGTCTGGGCGGCGTCCTGCACCCCGAACGAGTTGTTGCCGAACGACACCAGGTTCAGGTACCGGGTCAGGATCTCGGGCTTGGTGAAGGTCTTGTCCAGCGTCAGCGCCATCCGGATCTCGCGCAGCTTGCGGGCCGGGGTGGTCTCCACCGCCGCCCGCTTCTCGGCGTCGGTCTTCGCGGTCACCAGCAGCTGGTAGTTCTTGATGTACTGCTGCTCGATGGTGGACCCGCCGCGGGTGTCGACGTCGCCGCGGGCGTAGCCGGCCAACCCGGTCAGGGTGCCTTTCCAGTCCACCCCGTTGTGGTCGGCGAACCGCTTGTCCTCGATGGACACGATCGCCAGCTTCATCGTGTTGGCGATCTTGTCGCTGGGCACCTCGAAGCGGCGCTGCGAATACAGCCAGGCGATGGTGTTGCCCTTGGCGTCGACCATCGTCGACACCGCCGGCACCTCGCCCTCGAGCAGCTGCGCCGAGCCGTTGGCGACCACTTCCGAGGCGCGGTTGGACACCAGTCCTATTCCGCCGGCGACGGGAAACAGCAGCGCGGTGGCCACCACACTGGCCAACAAACAGAACCCCGCGAGCTTCAAAACCGTGAGCGCGGCCGGGGGGCGGTCTGACATGGCTACTACAGTAGCGGCCCGCAGTCACGCCGCCACGCTGCAAGTTCACCGATTAATCGGGCCGATCGGGGGGCCGGCGGCGCGGGCGCTGAGCAGCACGAAAATTTGCAGTTGCGTCAGCGATCCGGATCGAACATGGTGTGCGAGATCACTTCTTCGCCTATCCTTCGGAGCGAGACGGGACGCCCGTCCCAAAAAAAGCGTTATCGGACTGTTGCGCAATTGGCAGCTGACCACCTAACTTAGACACACGGTGAGATTCAGGTAACACCGAAGCACACAGTGTGGCGTAGATCGCAAGGGTTGGATCTGCACCCCAGGAGGGCGGTCGCGACGGGCGACCGGTAGGGAAGGGAACAGTTCGTGTCACCAACACGGCCGGCGGCGCGTAGGACAAACATTGCAGCCGCTCAAGGGGTACTTCGCAGTGTCGATGCCGAGGAGCGCATCGCCTGGGTCTCGAAGGCACTGTGCCGGACCACCGATCCGGATGAACTGTTTGTGCGCGGTGCCGCCCAGCGCAAGGCCGCAGTGATCTGCCGGCACTGCCCCGTCATGCAGGAATGCGGGGCGGACGCGCTGGACAACCGGGTCGAGTTCGGGGTCTGGGGCGGCATGACCGAGCGGCAGCGCCGCGCGCTGCTCAAGCAGCACCCCGAGGTGGTGTCCTGGGCGGACTTCTTCGACAAGAGGAGAAACCGCAGCGCCGGGTGACCGGCGCCGCCGACCGCCCGCTGTTCGTGATTACGGTACTGTTACGCCCGATCCCGGGCCGTTCAGCGGGCGGTTGCCCGGTTCGACGTGATCTGGTCGGCCAGCGCGCGCAGCGCTTCCAAGTCCGAAACATCAAACGGCAGTGAGGGAACGCCGATCACCGGCACGTGCGGGTTGGCGCCGGTGAAGCGGGACAGCAATCGGATTTCCCGCTTGGCGGTCTGCGCCCGATCGGCGTGAATCCTCAGCACGGCCGCGGCCAGCGAGGTGGTTTCGGGGTCGCCGTCGTGCTCGAGCATCTCGGTGCCGTCGATCGCCCGCTCCGCGGGCAGCGAGCACAGCGGCGGATGGGTGCGGTTGAGCACCAGCCCGGCCAGCGGCATCCCTTCCTGGGACAGCCGGTCGACGAAGAAGGACGCCTCGCGCAGCGCGTCGGGCTCGGCCGCCGACACCACCACGAACTGGGTGCCCCGCCGTTTCAGCAGCGCGTAGGTGCGGTCGGCCTTTTCCCGGAAGCCACCGAAGGTGGCGTCCAGCGACTGCACGAACGCCGCGGCGTCGGCGAGCATCTGTGAGCCCAGGATCGTCGACATCGCCTTCATCGCCAAACCCATTGCGCCGGTGACCAATCGGCCGATTCCGCGGCCCGGCGCCAGCAGCAGCCGCCACAGCCGGCTGTCCATGAAGCTGCCCAGCCGTTTCGGGGCGTCCAGGAAGTCCAGCGCGTTGCGCGACGGCGGCGTGTCCACCACCACCAGATCCCAGCGATCCTCGGCCAGCAGCTGCCCCAGCTTCTCCATCGCCATGTACTCCTGCGTGCCGGCGAGTGAGCTGGCGACGGTCTGATAGAACTGGTTGTCCAGAATCGCTTGTGCGCGACCGGGTCCGGAGTACTGGACCACCATCTCGTCGAAGGTGCGCCGCATGTCGAGCATCATCGCGTGCAGCTCGCCGGGAACCTCGGCGGCCAGCGGCACTCGTTGCGGCGTGTTGCCGAGGTCGTTCACGCCCAACGCCTGGGCCAGCCGCTTGGCCGGGTCGATCGTCAAAACGCAGACATTGCGCCCGTATTCGGCGGCGCGCAGCGCGATGGCGGCCGCCGTGGTGGTTTTACCCACCCCACCCGCACCGCAGCACACCACCACCCGGTTGGTGGTGTCGGCCAGGATAGCCGCCATATCAAGCTGTTTGGGTGTGGTACTCATCGAACTCCTTGCTGGGCAAGCGATTCCGATAGCTCGTAGAGGCTGCCCAGGTCGACGCCGTCGGAGATCGCCGGGAGTTCCAGCCGGGCCACGTGCAACGCGTCGAGCTGCTGTGCGATCTCGGCGCGGGTGGCGATCACCGTCGCATGCTCGATGGTCTCCGTCAGCAGGCCGGCGAAGTCTTTGTCGTCCAACGTGATTCCGGCTTTTTGCAGCCCAGCCCGCACCGCGTCGGCGTCGATGTCGCCCTCGGCGGCCTTCGCCAGATCGGCGGGCTGCAGGTAGGCGGGAATGTTGCGGTTGACGATCACGCTGCCGATGGGCAGCTGCATCTCGGCGAGTTCCTCGATGGCTTCCAGCGTCTCCTGCACGGGCAGCGCCTCCAGCAGGGTGACCAGGTGGATGGCGGTCTGCTCGGAGTGCAACAGCCGGACCACGCCGTCGGCCTGCGAGTGCACCGGACCGCCCTTGGCCAGATCGGACACCGCCTTGGTGACGTCGAGGAAGCGGGCGATCCGCCCGGTCGGCGGGGCGTCGACGACGATCGCGTCGTACACCGGCAGCCGGTTCTTGTCGACGCGGATCACCGTCTCTTTGATCTTGCCGGTGAGCAGCACGTCGCGCAGGCCGGGCGCGATCGTGGTGGCGAACTCGATGGCGCCGATGCGGCGCATGGCCCGGCCCGCGATGCCCAGGTTGTAGAACATGTCGAGGTATTCCAGGAACGCGGCCTCGATGTCGATGGCCAGCGCGTTGACCTGGCCGCCCCGCTCGGCGGTCGCGATCTTCACCTCTTGATAGGGCAGCGGCGGAACATCGAAGAGCTGCGCAATGCCTTGGCGGCCTTCGACTTCCACGAGCAGCACCTTGCGGCCCCCGGCTGCCAGCGTCAGCGCCAGCGCGGCCGCGATGGTCGATTTGCCGGTACCGCCCTTGCCCGTCACGAAATGCAAGCGGGCCTTGGTCAAGCGCGCCGGCCAGCCGACGGCAGCTCCGCCGCTCGATGTGGTTGCCACCATCGCATGCTAGCCCGACCGGGCATTGGCCTGGCCGGAGCGGTTCACCGGCGACCGATAAGCTCGCGGGATGAGCCAACCGACCGCATGGGAATACGCCACCGTCCCACTGCTGACGCACGCCACCAAGCAGATCCTCGACCAGTGGGGTGCCGACGGCTGGGAGCTGGTGTCCGTACTGCCCGGCCCCACCGGCGAGCAGCACGTCGCCTACCTCAAGCGCCCCAAGTAGATGAGTGCTGCACCGTCCTGGAAGGCCCGGCTCGCCGAGCTCGGTCTGACGCTGCCGGAAGTGGTTGCGCCGCTGGCCTCCTACGTCCCCGCGGTGCGCACCGGCAACCTGGTCTACACCGCCGGCCAGCTGCCGATGCAGGACGGCAAGCTGGCCGCCACCGGCAAGGTGGGCGCCCACATCACCCCGGACGAGGGCCGCGCGCTGGCGCGGATCTGCGCGCTCAACGCGCTGGCCGCGGTCGACGCGCTGGTGGGCATCGACGCGGTGACCCGGGTGGTCAAAGTCGTCGGGTTCGTCGCCTCCGCACCCGGGTTCAACGGCCAGCCCAGCGTCGTCAACGGCGCCTCTGACCTGCTCGCCGAGGTGTTCGGCGAACACGGCGCGCATGCGCGCTCGGCGGTCGGTGTCGGTGAGCTGCCGCTGGATGCGCCGGTGGAAGTGGAGCTGATCGTGGAGGTCGGCGCGCGGCCGTGACCGAGGTTGCCGAGTCGCCGACCCATCCCGCATACGGCAGGTTGCGGGCGGTCACCGACACGGCCTCGGTGCTGCTGGCCGACAATCCCGGTTTGCTGACGCTGGAGGGCACCAACACCTGGGTGCTGCGCGGGCGGGGCAGCGACGAGCTGGTGATCGTGGACCCCGGGCCGGACGACGACGAGCACATCGCGCGGATCGCCGCGCTGGGCCGCATCGCGCTGGTGCTGATCAGCCACCGGCACGGCGACCACACCGACGGCATCGACAAGCTGGTCGAGCGCACCGGCGCCACCGTGCGCTCGGCGGGCAGCGGCTTTCTGCGCGGCCTGGGCGGTGAGCTCACCGACGGCGAGGTGATCGACGCGGCCGGGCTAACGATCAAGGTGATGGCCACGCCCGGGCACACCGCCGATTCGCTGTGCTTCCTGCTCGACGACGCCGTGCTGACCGCCGACACCGTGCTGGGCCGCGGCACCACCGTCCTCGACAAGGAGGACGGCAGCCTGACGGACTACCTGGAATCGCTGCGGCGGCTGCGCGGCCTGGGCCGGCGGGCGGTGCTGCCCGGCCACGGCCCGGACCTGACCGACCTGGAAAGCGTCGCGCAGGGCTACCTGGAACACCGGCGGGAGCGGCTGGACCAGGTGCGGTCGGCGGTGCGGGAGCTGGGCGAGGACGTCAGCGCCCGCCGGATCGTCGAACACGTCTACGTCGATGTCGATGAGAAGCTGTGGGACGCCGCCGAGTGGTCGGTGCAGGTGCAGTTGAATCACCTGCGCTCGGAGCCATCGACGTAACCGTCTTGGCGTGAGTCACTCCGGCCCCATGGGTCCCGGCCCCGAAGGGACGGAATGCGTCAGAGTTCCGCTAGCGCCGCCGCTAGCGGATTTCGACGTCACCTGATGGGTGACGCGGCGGTGCAGCTGAGGCTGATGTGGCGAAGGACGAACGGTCCGGGCGCTTAGCGCGCCCGGGCTTCGCCCGCGCTTACCTCGCTCGGTGTGGGAGGCTCGCTCGGTTGCGCCCGGGCTTAGCCCGCGCTTACCTCGCTCGCCGCGCCAGCCGCTCGGAGTCCGAGATCAGCACGCTTTTGCCCTCCAGCCGGATCCAGCCGCGGTGGGCGAAATCGGCCAGCGCCTTGTTCACCGTCTCCCGCGACGCCCCGACCAGCTGCGCGATCTCTTCCTGGGTCAGGTCGTGGGTGACCCGCATGGCGCCGCCCTCCTGGGTGCCGAAGCGCTGCGCGAGCTGCAGCAGCTGCTTGGCCACCCGGCCGGGCACGTCGGTGAAGATGAGGTCGGCCAGGTTGTTGTTGGTGCGGCGCAACCGGCGGGCCAGCACCCGCAACAGCTGTTCGGCGATCTCGGGGCGGTCGGCGATCCACGCGCGCAGCGCGTCGCGGTCCATCGACACCGCGCGCACCTCGGTGATGGTGGTGGCGCTGGACGTCCGCGGGCCCGGGTCGAAGATCGACAGCTCACCGAACATGTCCGAGGGGCCCATGATCGTCAGCAGGTTTTCCCGCCCGTCGGGCGAGCGGCGACCGATCTTCACCTTGCCCGAGACGATGATGTACAGCCGATCCCCCGGTTCCCCTTCGGCGAAGACGGTGTGTCCGCGGGGGAAGTCGACGGGTTGGAGCTGCTTGGTCAGTGCGGTGACTGCGCTGGGCTCAACCCCTTGGAAGATTCCTGCCCTTGCCAGGATCTCGTCCACGTTGCCTCTTCAACTTTCGCAAGAAATTAATGTGATACGGGCAGGCTAACCCCTTGCTCGCGTGACGAGTCTAGAGGAACGCCATTGTGTCTAACGTGCCAACGCTACACACGATTGGCGTGTCGAGGTGCCCTAAACTGCGGATTGACGTGCGAATGGCCGCCGATCCTGGTCGGCAGCGTCATCTCGTCGGGGTCGACGAAGCCGGCGGCGAAGGACGGCGCGGCGTGCCGCGGACCGCCGCTGCGCCCGCCCGGCGCCGGACCGGCGGATTGCTGGGCCTCGCGCCGGTGCAGGTATTCCAGGGCCTCGGGCATGCCCTCGGCGGCCAGCGTGTGCATGTCCACGCCGCCGGTGCGCTCGAGGAACTCGTCGACATCGGCCACCGCGGCCGGATCCCGGACGAGCTCCTTTTCCAGCCGCCCCAGTCCCAGCGCCGCCAGCATCAGCAGCACCGGTACACCGGCCACCAGCAACCACGACACACGAAGAGTAAACATGGCCTTGCATGAACACGAGGTCTCGGCCGGATCACGAAATAAGTACTCTGTCGTAGGTGACAACGGCTAAGTCGTCGGGGCGTGCGAAGTCGACCCCGGCCCCGCCCGGCGAGGCCGCCGCCCGGCGCTGGTCGACCGAATCCCGAGTTGCCTTGGTGCGACGGGCGCGGCGGATGAATCGCATTCTGGCACAAGCGTTTCCGGAAGCGCACTGCGAGCTGGACTTCACCACGCCGCTGGAGCTGACGGTCGCCACCATCCTGTCGGCGCAGAGCACCGACAAACGGGTGAACCTGACGACGCCGGCCTTGTTCAAGCGCTACACCTGCGCGCTGGATTACGCCCAGGCCGACCGCGACGAGCTGGAGAACCTGATCCGCCCGACCGGCTTCTTCCGCAACAAGGCCTCCGCGCTGATCCGTCTCGGCCAGGCCCTGGTGGAACGGTTCGACGGCGAGGTGCCCGCCACCATGGCCGAGCTGGTCACCCTGCCCGGTGTGGGCCGCAAGACCGCGAACGTCATCCTGGGCAACGCCTTCGGTGTCCCCGGTATCACCGTCGACACCCACTTCGCTCGGCTGGTGCACCGCTGGCGCTGGACCGCCGAGAAGGATCCGGTCAAAATCGAGCACGCCGTAGGCGAGCTGATCGAACGCAGCGAGTGGACCATGCTCAGCCACCGGGTCATCTTCCACGGCCGCCGGGTGTGTCACTCGCGCAAACCGGCCTGCGGGGTGTGCCTGCTCGCCAGGGACTGCCCCTCGTTCGGGCTGGGCCCCACCGAACCGCCGCTGGCCGCGCAGCTGGTGCGCGGGCCGGAAACCGAGCATCTGCTCGCCCTGGCCGGGCTGTAACCGCGCCGACAGCACGGGGACCGCATGCCCATCCCGAGGCCGACGCTGACCCGGAAGGTTCGCTGGCACATCGCGATTTTCGCGGTGGTGGTGGCGCTGATCGTCGCGCTGCTGGCCCAGCTGCGTGACGACGCCGCGACGCCCGGCCCGGCGGCCACCGGCCGGGCGGTGGCCGACCGCGAACACCGCGACGCCGACACCCCGGCAGCGCTGGCCGGTCCCCGACAGCGCGCCGACCTGCCGCCGTGTCCGGCCGCGGGAACCGGTCCCGGCCCGGCGGCGCTGCGCGGCGTGACGGCCGAGTGCGCCGCCGACGGTTCGGTGGTCGACGCCGGCCGCGCGGTGGCCGGGCGCCGGGTCGTGCTCAACTTCTGGGCCTATTGGTGCGCGCCGTGTGCGGCCGAACTGCCCGCGATGGCCGAGTATCAACGACGGGCCGGAGCGGAGGTGACGGTGCTGACGGTGCATCAGGACGAGAACGAGACCGCGGCCCTGCTGCGACTGGCCGAGCTCGGCGTTCGGCTGCCGACCCTGCAGGACGGTCGGCGCCGGGTCGCGGCCGCGCTGCGGGTGGTAAATGTGATGCCCGCGACGGTGGTGCTGCGGCCGGACGGTAGCGTTGCCCAGACGCTGCCGCGTGCTTTCAGCACGGCCGACGAGATCGCGGCCGCGATCGGGAACGACAGGGGATAAGCGGAAAAATTGAACCGACTGGAGGGGCCGTGAGTGCTGGGGGTTCGCCCCTGCGGAATGGGGACCCCGCCCCGGCGCGTGGGACCGTTCCGCTGACGCCTGACGCCTGCCCGTCCTGGCTGCGTCCGCTGGTCGACAACGTCGACGACGTCCCCGACGCGGCCCGGCGCCGGTTGCCGGCCGACGTGCTGGCGATGATCACCACCAAGGCCGCGTCGGCGCTGACGAGCGTGCGCGGCGCCGCGCGGGAAGCCGCGGTGCTGGTGCTGTTCTCCGGCCCGGAATCCGGGCCGCCCGGCGGGGGCCCGCCCACCGACGCCGACCTGCTGGTCACCGTGCGGGCGTCCACGCTGCGCCACCACGCCGGGCAGGCGGCGTTTCCCGGCGGCGCCGCCGATCCCACCGACGACGGCCCGGTGGCCACCGCCCTGCGCGAGGCCCGCGAGGAGACCGGGATCGACGTGAGCCGGCTGCATCCGCTGGCCACGATGGAGAAGATGTTCATCGCGCCCTCGCAGTTCCACGTCGTGCCCGTGTTGGCGTATTCGCCCGACCCCGGGCCGGTGGCCGTGGTCAACGAGGCCGAGACCGCGCTGGTGGCGCGAGTTCCGTTGCGCGCCTTCATCAATCCCGCCAACCGGCTGATGGTGTACCGCGGCGACTTGGGCCGCCGGTGGGCCGGGCCGGCGTTTCTGCTCAACGAGATGCTGGTGTGGGGCTTCACCGGCCAGGTGATCTCCGCGCTGCTCGACGTCGCGGGCTGGGCCCAGCCCTGGGACACCTCCGATCAGCGGGAGTTGGACGCGGCGATGGCGCTGGTCGGCGAGCGGGGTGACGCACTCGAATGAACCTGAATTCGATGACCCCGTCGCAGTGGCTGGACGTCGCGGTGCTGGCGGTGGCCTTCATCGCGGCGATCTCGGGCTGGCGGTCCGGCGCGTTGGGGTCGCTGCTGTCGTTCGTGGGGGTGCTGCTCGGCGCGATCGCCGGGGTGCTGCTGGCGCCCCACCTCGTCAGCCACATCGCCGCGCCGCGCGCGAAACTGTTTGCGGCACTGTTCTTGATCCTGGCGCTGGTGGTCATCGGCGAGGTCGCCGGCGTGGTGTTGGGGCGCGCGGTGCGGGGCGCGATCCGCAGCCGGTCCATCCGCACCGTCGACTCGGTGATCGGGGTCGGCGTGCAGCTGGTCGTGGTGTTGACCGCGGCGTGGCTGCTGGCGACGCCGCTGACCCAGTCCAAGGATCAGCCCGAGCTGGCCGCCGCGGTGCGCGGTTCCCGAGTGTTGGCCAAGGTCAACGAGGTTGCCCCGCCGTGGCTCAAGACGGTGCCCAAGCGGCTCTCGGCGCTGCTGAACACCTCCGGGCTGCCCGCGGTGCTCGAGCCGTTCAGCCGCACCCCGGTGATCCCGGTCGCCTCACCCGATCCCGAGCTGGCCAGCAACCCCGTGGTGCAGGCCACCGCGCCCAGTGTCGTCAAGGTGCGCAGCCTGGCGCCCAGTTGCCAAAAGGTGTTGGAGGGCAGCGGATTCGTGATCGCGCCCGACCGGGTGATGACCAACGCGCACGTGGTGGCCGGTTCCAACAGCGTGCAGATCTACGCCAGCGGCAACCCGCTGGACGCCACCGTGGTGTCCTACGACCCGTCCGTCGACATCGCGATCCTGGCCGTCCCCAACCTGCCGCCGCCGCCGTTGCCGTTCGCCCAGACCGAGGCGAAAACCGGGGCCAGCGTGGTGGTGCTGGGTTATCCCGGCGGCGGCAACTTCACCGCGACCCCGGCCCGGATCCGCGAGCTGATCAAGTTGAGCGGACCCGACATCTACCGCGACCCGGCGCCGGTCACCCGCGACGTGTACACCATCAGAGCCAGTGTGGAGCAAGGCAATTCGGGTGGACCGCTGATCGACCTGAACGGCCAGGTGCTCGGGGTGGTGTTCGGCGCGGCCGTCGACGACCCCGACACCGGCTTCGTGTTGACCGCCGACGAGGTCGCCGGTCAGCTCGCCAAGATCGGCGAGACCAAGACGGTGGGCACCGGGTCCTGCGTCAGTTGACGGCCGGGCCGTGCACGTCCTCGAGGAAGCTCGTCAGGTGCCGGTTGATCTCCTCCGGCACCTCTTCGTGGCTGAAATGCCCTGCGCCCGCGACGGTTACGTAGCGGCCCTGCGGTGCGTAACGCCGGGTCCGGTCGACGGGGTCGGCCAGCACGTAGGGGTCTTCCTCGCCGCGCAGGTGCAGCAGCGGCACGCCGAGCTGCCGGCGCATCGACCGGAGGAACCGCCGTCCCTCGTCGCGCAGCTGGCTGCGCACCGCCCAGCGCTGGTACTCCAGCGCGCAGTGCGCCGCCGCCGGGATCTGAATGGCCGTGCGCAGATGGCCGATGGTCTCGGAAAAGTCTTCGGACGCAAGCCATTTCGCGCAGCTGCGGCTGCGGACCAGGCGCTCGATCTCCGCCCCGCCGTCGCGGGTCAACAGCCGCTCGGGCCACAGCGGCACCTGGTATCGCAGCAGTGTCGGCAGCAGCGCCCGGGCCTGGTCGCGGCGCGTCAACGTGGACTGCCGCAACGCCGCCGGGTGCGGTGAGCTGATCAGCGCGACGGCCGACACCAGCCGCGCGTGCAGCAGCGCGGTGGCCCAGCAGGCCAGGCCGCCGTCGGCGTGGCCGACCAGCGTCGCCGAGGAGTGCCCGAGCGCGCGGATCAGCCCGGCCGCGTCGCCGGACAGGGTCCAGCCGTCATAGCCGCGGGGCGGCTTGTCGCTGCCGCCGTAGCCGCGCAGGTCGACCGCGACCACCCGGGCGCCGGTCAGCCCGCGCAGCTGATGACGCCAGGACCACCAGAACGATCCGAAGCCGTGCAGCAGCATCACCAACGGCCGCGCCGTGGCGGGCAGGCCGCGGGCGTCGCCGACGGGCAGGGCCTCGACGACGTGAAAGCGGATGCCGTTGGCGTGCACATCCAGATGGCGCCACGGCCCGTCGATGCGGGTTACCGACGGATCCGGCGGCGCCATCTACCAACCCGACGGGTCCGCGGCGGCGCCGTCGCCGGGCTTGGCGTGCTTGCCGTGGCTTTCGGTCAGCGCCCGCGCGCCGGCGGCCTTGTCGTGCCCGGGCGTGAGCGCGGTGCGGGTCTCCTTGACCGACTCGATGGTCTGGCGCGGCCCCCGGATCCGGCGCACCTTGAGGAAGCCCAGCAAAGCCAGCACCGCCCCGACCACGACCTGGACCCCGAACACGATCAGGAACGCCACCCAGCGCCACAGCCAGGTGTCGAGCAGCTCGGCGACGAAGAAGAAGAAAAAGAAGGTGGAGTAGAACAGCACCACCAGCGCGGCGATGAAGAAGACGCTGCCGGTGAGCCCCTTCTTGACGTCCCGGGTGATTTCGGCGCGAGCCAGTTCGACCTCGGCGCGCACCAGGGTGGAAACCTGGGTGGTCGCGTCCTTGATCAGGTCACCGATCGTCGGCTCGGCAGGCTTGGCATGCGGGTCGGTCAACGGGATCGTGGTCAGGGTGCTGGGCACCCCGTTCTTGCCCTCGACTTTGCTCACAGACGGTCCTCTTTCGTCGTTGCCCGGCTCGCTGTCGTCGCGGTTTATGTTGCCACGTGGCGGCCGGACAGAAGAAGCCAGACGATTCCGGCCGATCTCGTGGCACCGGGCTCGGTGCCACGAACAAGACGTCCGGGCCGATTACACTCGGCCAAGCCGGTCGCGGGATCCGGCCGACCGATAGGAGTGGGTTGTGCGGAGGGCACACCGATGCTGCCTGGTGGCGATGGTTGCCCTGCTCGTGGCGGTGACGGGTTCGCATCCCCGCGCCGCCGCGGCGGACGTCAGGATCCCGCTGGGCGGTGGGGCCGGCATCGTGGTCAACGGCGACACCATGTGCACGCTGACCACCATCGGTGGCGACGCCGCCGGCGACCTGATCGGCTTCACCTCGGCGCACTGCGGCGGCCCGGGCGCGCAGGTGGCCGCCGAGGGCGCGGAGAACGCGGGCATCCTGGGCACCATGGTCGCCGGTAACGACAACCTCGACTACGCGGTGATCAAGTTCGATCCGGCCAAGGTGACCCCGGTGGCCAACTTCAACGGGTTTTTGATCAGCGGCATCGGTCCCGACCCGGCCTTCGGCGAGATCGCCTGCAAACAGGGCCGCACCACCGGCAATTCGTGCGGCGTCACCTGGGGCATGGGTCAGACCCCGGGCACCATCGTGATGCAGGTGTGCGGCCAGCCGGGTGACTCGGGCGCGCCGGTCACCGTCAACAATCAGCTGGTCGGGATGATCCACGGGGCGTTCAGCGACAACCTGCCGACGTGCGTCATCAAGTACATCCCGCTGCACACCCCGGCGGTGGTGATGTCGTTCAACGCGATCCTGGCCGACATCAACGCCAAGCACCGGCCGGGCGCCGGGTTCGCCCCGCTGCCGGGCTGAGGAATTGGCCGAACGTCACGCCAGAGTGACGCCGGCCGTCGAGCGTCACGCCAGAGTGACGCCCGGCGAGGGGCTGGGGCGCGCGCGCCGACTACTTCGCCGCCCGGATCGCGTCGAACACCCCGGGGTCGAGCAGCGTTGAGGTGTCGCCCAATTCGCGGTTCTCGGCGATGTCGCGCAGCAGCCGGCGCATGATCTTGCCGCTGCGGGTCTTGGGCAGCTCGGGCACCACGTGCACCTCCCGCGGCTTGGCGATCGGCGAGATCTCCCGGGCCACCTCGGCGCGCAGCTCGTCGACGATCCCGTCGTGCACCTGGTAATCGGCGCACAGCACGACGAACGCGCAGATGGCCTGGCCGGTCGTGGCGTCGGTGGCGCCGACCACCGCCGCCTCGGCGACGCCGTGGTGTCCGACCAGCGCCGACTCCACCTCGGCGGTGGACAGCCGATGCCCCGACACGTTCATCACGTCGTCGATGCGCCCGACCACCCAGATGGCGCCGTCGCGGTCGTAATAGGCGCTGTCCCCGGCGAAATACCAGCCCTGCTCGGCGAACCGCGACCAGTAGGTCTCGACGTAGCGGTCGGGGTCGCCCCAGATGCCGCGCAGCATCGACGGCCACGGTTGGTCCAGCACCAGGTAGCCGGTGACGTGCTCGCCGTGGTGGATGCCCGGCACCAGCTGGTCGCCGTGGTCGTCGACGATCCTGGCCGAGATGCCCGGCAGTGGCCGCATCGCCGAACCCGGTTTGGCCGCAGCGACTCCGGGCAGCGGGGAGATCATCGTGGCGCCGGTCTCGGTCTGCCACCAGGTGTCGACGATCGGCAGCCGGTCGGCGCCGATCACGCTGCGATACCAGCGCCACGCCTCGGGATTGATCGGTTCGCCGACCGAACCCAGCAGCCGCAGGCTGGACAGGTCGTGCGCGTCGGGGATTTCCCGCCCCCACTTCATGAACGTGCGGATCAGCGTAGGCGCGGTGTAATAGATTGTCACGCCGTACTTTTCGATGATCTCGAAATGCCGGTGCTGGGTCGGTGTGTCCGGGGTTCCCTCGTAGAGCACCTCGGTGACCCCGTTGGCCAGCGGGCCGTAGACGCCGTAGGTGTGTCCGGTGACCCAGCCGATGTCGGCGGTGCACCAGAACACGTCGGTGTCGGCCTTGATGTCGAAGACGTAATAGTGCGTGTAGGCGGCCTGGGTCAAATAGCCGCCGCTGGTGTGCACGATGCCCTTGGGCTTGCCGGTGGTGCCCGAGGTGTACAGCAGAAACAGCGGCTGCTCGGCGGGGAACGGCTCGGGGGTGTGTTCGGGCGCGGCGGCGTCGACGACGTCGTGCCACCACAGGTCGCGGCCGTCGGTCCAGGACACGTCAATTCCGGTGCGCCGCACCACCACAACGTGCTCGACCGGGCTGTCGGGGTCGGCGACCGCCTCGTCGGCGGCGTCCTTGAGCGGCGCGGGCTTGCCGCGGCGGAACTGCCCGTCGCTGGTGATCAGCAGCTTGGCCGCCGCGTCGGCGATGCGGGCCTGCAGCGCCTTGGCGGTGAAGCCGGCGAACACCACGCTGTGCATGACGCCCAGCCGCGCGCAGGCCAGCATCGCGATCACCGCCTCGGGGATCAGCGGCAGATAGATGGCGACGCGGTCGCCGGCGACCAGACCGAGATCGGTCAGCGCGTTGGCGGCCTTGCACACCTGCGTGTACAGCTCGGAATAGGTCAGACTGCGCTGATCGCCGGGAGATTCGCCCTCCCAGTGGATGGCGACCCGGTCGCCGTGGCCGGCCTGCACGTGGCGGTCCACGCAGTTGTAGGCGACGTTGAGCGTGCCGTCGGCGAACCACTCGGCGAACGGCGCCCGGGACCAGTCCAGCACCCTGGTGAACGGTGTGGCCCAGGACAACCGGTTGGCCTGCTCGGCCCAGAACGCCAGCTGGTCCCGCTCGGCCTCGCGGTACAACTGCTCATCCGCATTGGCCTGCTCGACGAACTGCGGCGGCGGCGGATACGACGCGGGGCTTGCGGTGTTGCTGGCGGTCACGGGCTTCACTCCTGGGTCGAGGCGTCAACCGTCAGAGAGCCTAGCCTCACAAGGTGAAAAGCAAAGCCTTCGAATCGACGTCGAAGGGCGCCGGCGTGCCGGATAATCACCGCTGTGCCGGGTCACTCGCGGGGCCTTCGCCGATCAGTCGCCAGCTTTGCCGCGCTGGCAACGAGTTACGCCGCCGCCACCGCGGCGGGGTGGCCCGCCGCGGCCCTGCCGGCCGACACCACGGACACGCCGACGCCGTGCTGGTCGGATCAGATCGCGGTGACGGCCGCACCGGCGCAGGGCGCGGTCGGCCACCGCGCGGTGACGCTGGTGTTCACCCTCGCCGGCGGCGCCGAACCGTGCACGCTGACCGGATACGCCGCGGTGGACTCGGGTGCCGGCGGCGCGCTCGTCCACGCGCAGCCCACCCCGCGCGGATACCTGGGCGGGCTGCCGGCGGGCGTCGATGCGCCGCCCACCGTCATCCTGTCGATCTCCACGCAGGGCCAGGCGATCGTCGAGGGCGTCGCCGTCGACGCCGACGGGCAGCCGTGCCCCACCTACACCGATCTGCTCGTCAACCCGCCCGACACCACCGCGGTGGTGACGGTGCCGGCCACCATCGAGGCCTGCGAGCTGCAGGTGCATCCGATCACCGCGGTCTGAACGACGTCCGTCGCCTCTGGTCGGGCAGTAGACGCGCGCGGGCACTTCACCGCCGCGCCGCTTCACGCCCTAGGGTCGGGTGTCATGCGTGGGATGCGGACCCCGGTGGCCGTGCTGGCCACGGCCGCCGCCGCGCTGCTCGTGGTCGCCTCGCTGGCCGGTTGCGGCGGCGGGGTGCTGAGCCCGGACCTGGTGGTGGTCAACGGCGGCGAACCACCGAACCCCCTCGTTCCCACCGGCACCAACGACAGCCAGGGCGGCCGCATCCTGGATCGACTCTTCGCCGGGCTGATGTCCTACGACGCCGCCGGCAACCCCGCACCCGAGGTGGCCCAGTCGATCGAGAGCGGCGACAACGTCAACTATCGCATCGTCTTGAAACCCGGCTGGAGGTTCACCGACGGCTCGCCGGTGACGGCCCATTCCTTCGTCGACGCCTGGAACTACGGGGCGCTGAGCACCAATGCCCAACTGCAGCAAAGCTTTTTCAGCCCGATCGACGGGTACGACGCGCTGGCCGCCGGGCAGCCGCAGCAGACCACCATGACCGGGCTGCGGGTGGTCAACGACCTGGAGTTCACCGTCCGGCTCAAGGCCCCGACCGTGGACTTCAAACTGCGGCTTGGCCACAGCGCATTTTATCCCCTGCCGCAGGCCGCCTTTCGCGACATGGCCGCATTCGGGCGGCACCCGATCGGCAACGGCCCGTACCAGCTCGCCGACGGCCCCGACGGCCCGGCGTGGGAGCACAACGTGCGAATCGACCTGCGGCCCAACCCCGATTACCACGGCAACCGCAAGCCCCGCAACAAGGGGCTGAGGTTCGAGTTCTACGCCAACCTGGACACCGCCTACGCCGATCTGCTCTCCGGCAACCTCGATGTGCTCGACACCATCCCGCCCAGCGCCCTGCCGGTCTACCGGCGCGACCTGGCGGACAGGGTCACCACCGGGCCGGCCGCGATCAACCAGAGCCTCGACACCCCGCTGCGGCTGCCGCACTTCGGCGGCGAGGAGGGCCGGCTGCGCCGCCTGGCGCTGTCGGCGGCCATCAACCGGGCGCAGATCTGTCGGCAGATCTTCGCCGACACCCGCAGTCCGGCACGCGATTTCACCGCCCGGTCGCTGCCCGGCTTCGACCCGAACATCGCCGGAAGCGACGCATTGGACTTCGACCCCGAGCGGGCCCGCCGGCTCTGGGCGCAGGCCGACGCGATCTCGGCGTGGAGCGGCAGCTACCCCATCGCCTACAACGCCGATGCGGGACACCAGGATTGGGTGGACGCCGTCGCCAACGGCATCAAGAACGTGCTGGGCATCGATGCGCTCGGCGCGCCGCAGCCCACCTTCGCGGGTTTTCGAACCCAGATCACCAACCGCAGCATCGGCTCCGCGTTCCGCGCCGGCTGGCAGGGCGACTACCCGTCCATGATCGAATTTTTGGCCCCGCTGTTCGCCACCGGCGCCGGGTCCAACGACGTCGGCTATTCCAGCCCGCGGTTCGACGCCGCGCTGAAAACCGCGGAGGCCGCGCCCGACCTGCCGCAGGCAGCAGCGCTGGCCAACGACGCGCAGCGAATTCTCTTCCACGACATGCCCGTTGTTCCGCTGTGGAACTACATCAGTGTGGTCGGATGGTCGGCGGAGGTCAGCCACGTGACGGTCACCTGGAACGGGCTGCCCGACTACGAGAACATCGTCAAGGCTTGACATGGGTTGGTACATCGCACGCCGGATCGCCGTCATGGTGCCCGTATTTCTGGGGGCCACCCTGCTGATCTACGCCATGGTTTTCCTGCTGCCCGGCGACCCGGTGGCCGCGATCGCCGGTGACCGCCCGTTGACGCCCGCGGTGGCCGCGGCGCTGCGGGCCCGCTACCACCTCGACGATCCGTTCCTGGTGCAGTACCTGCGCTACCTCGGCGGGGTGCTGCGCGGCGACCTGGGCCGGGCCTATTCCGGGCTGCCCGTCAGTGATGTTCTGGCACATGCCTTTCCGGTCACCCTGCGGCTGTCGTTGATCGCGCTGGCCGTCGAGGCGGTGCTGGGCATCGGGTTCGGGGTCATCGCGGGACTGCGCCAGGGCGGTCTGTTCGATTCCGCGGTGCTTATCACCGGCCTGGTCATCATCGCGGTCCCCATCTTCGTGCTGGGGTTCTTGGCGCAGTTCGTGTTCGGGGTGCGGTTGGGCATCGCGCCGGTGACGGTGGGCAACGCCGCCACCTTCACGCGGTTGCTGTTGCCCGGAATCGTGCTGGGCTCGGTGTCTTTCGCCTACGTGGTGCGGTTGACCCGGTCGGCGGTGGCGGCCAATGCGCACGCCGATTACGTGCGCACCGCCACCGCCAAGGGATTGTCACGGCCCCGGGTGGTGACGGTGCACATCCTGCGCAATTCGCTGATCCCGGTGGTGACGTTCCTGGGGGCGGATCTGGGCGCGCTGATGGGCGGGGCCATCGTCACCGAAGGCATCTTCAACATCCACGGCGTGGGTGGGGTGCTCTACCAGGCCGTCACCCGGCAGGAGGCCCCCACCGTGGTGTCCATCGTGACGGTGCTGGTGCTGATCTACCTGGTCACCAACCTGGTGGTGGACCTGTTGTACGCCGTGCTGGACCCCCGGATCCGTTATGGCTGAACGGATCAGGGCCCGGGGCGGATTCTGGCGCGAGACGTGGCGCCGGCTGCGGCGACGCCCGAAGTTCATCGGCGCGGGCCTGCTGATCCTGGTGATCCTTGCCGTGGCGCTGTTCCCC
Organism: Mycobacterium sp. MAC_080597_8934; assembly: GCF_000523975.1. Lineage (NCBI taxonomy): Bacteria > Bacillati > Actinomycetota > Actinomycetes > Mycobacteriales > Mycobacteriaceae > Mycobacterium > Mycobacterium sp. MAC_080597_8934. Next base: position 148,736 of record NZ_JAOS01000001.1, read on the forward strand.
GCGCTGTTCACCGCCGCCGATCCCACCTACGCCGATCCCGCCCAGAGCCTGTTGCCGCCGTCGCGCGCGCACTGGTTCGGCACCGATCTGCAGGGCCACGACGTGTACGCCCGCACCGTGTACGGGGCGCGCGCCTCGGTCACCGTCGGGTTGGGCGCCGCGGCGATCGTCTTCGTGGTCGGCGGCGCACTGGGCGCGCTGGCCGGCTTCTACGGCGGCTGGATCGACGCGGTGGTCTCCCGGGTCACCGACGTGTTCTTCGGGCTGCCGCTGCTGCTGGCCGCGATCGTCCTGATGCAGGTGCTGCACCACCGCACGGTGTGGACGGTGATCGCGATCCTGGCGTTGTTCGGCTGGCCCCAGGTGGCCCGGATCGCGCGTGGGGCGGTCCTGGCGGTGCGCGCCAGCGACTACGTGCTTGCAGCTAAAGCGTTGGGCATGAGCAGGTTTCAGATCCTGATCCGGCACGCGCTGCCGAACGCGCTGGGGCCGGTGATCGCGGTGGCCACCATCGCGCTGGGTCTTTTCATCGTCACCGAGGCAACGTTGTCCTACCTCGGCGTGGGGCTGCCGCCGTCGTTGGTGTCGTGGGGCGGCGACATCAACCTCGCCCAGACGCGGCTGCGGGCCGGTTCGCCGATCCTGTTCTATCCGGCCGGCGCGCTGGCGGCGACCGTGCTGGCCTTCATGATGATGGGCGACGCGCTGCGCGACGCCCTCGACCCGGCGTCGCGGGCGTGGCGGGCATGACCACCCCGCTGCTGTCGGTCGAGGGCCTGCATGTCGGGTTCGGCGAGCACGCCGCGGTGCGCGGCCTGGATTTGCGGGTACTGCCCGGCCAGACCGTCGCGGTGGTGGGCGAGTCCGGGTCGGGGAAATCCAGCACCGCCGCCGCGATCCTGGGACTGTTGCCGCCCGGCGGTCGAATCACGGCCGGGCGCATCATGTTCGACGGTGTGGACATCTCGGCCGCCGACCGCCGCGCACTGCGCTCGATGCGCGGCCGGCAGATCGGCTACATCCCGCAGGACCCGATGACCAACCTGAACCCGGTCTGGAAGGTCGGCTTCCAGATCCGGGAAGCGTTGCGGGCCAACACCTCCGACCGCGACACCCGGCGTCGCGCAGTGCAGCTGCTGGAAGCGGCGGGAATGCCGGACCCGGCGAAACAAGCGGCCCGCTACCCGCACCAGCTGTCCGGCGGCATGTGCCAACGCGCGCTGATCGCCATCGGGCTGGCCGGGCGGCCGCGGCTGCTGATCGCCGACGAGCCGACCTCCGCGCTGGACGTCACGGTGCAGCGCCAGGTGCTCGACCACCTGCAGCGGCTCACCGCCGAACTCGGCACGGCCGTGCTGTTGATCACCCACGACCTGGCGCTGGCGGCGGAGCGCGCCGAGTCGGTGGTCGTCGTGCACGACGGTGTCGTGGTGGAATCCGGTGCGGCGCAGTCGATTCTGCAGGAACCGCGGCACGAGTACACCCGCCGGCTGGTGGCCGCCGCACCGGCGCTGACGGTCGGCGGCGGCGCGCGCACCAGCCCGCGGCAGCCGGACCGCACGCAACCGCAGCCCGCCGACATCCTCGTCGCCTCCGACTTGACCAAGCTGTACCGGGAGCCGCGCGCAACACCGTGGCGGCGCAGCGAATTTCGTGCCGTCGACGCGGTGTCGTTCCGGCTGCGCCGGGCGCGCACGCTGGCGATTGCCGGAGAGTCGGGGTCGGGGAAGTCCACCCTGGCGTTGATGGTGCTCGGCCTGTTGCCGCCCACCTCGGGCACCGTGGTTTTCGACGGCACCCGCATCGACGACACGTTGTCGGGCGACCAACACCTGGCCTTCCGCCGCCGGGTGCAGCCGGTGTTCCAAAACCCTTACAGCAGTTTGGATCCCATGTACTCGGTGTTTCGCGCCATCGAGGAACCGTTGCGGATCCACCGCGTCGGTGACCGCAGGCAACGCGCCAAGGCGGTGCACGACCTCGTCGACCAGGTGGCGCTGCCGTCGTCGGTGCTGGACCGGCTGCCCCGCGAATTGTCGGGCGGGCAGCGGCAACGGGTGGCGATCGCCCGCGCGCTGGCGTTGCGGCCGCAGGTGCTGGTCTGCGACGAGGCGGTGTCCGCGCTCGACGTGCTGGTGCAGGCGCAGATCCTGGAGCTGTTGGCCAGGCTGCAGGCCGATCTGGGGCTGGCGTATCTGTTCATCAGTCATGACCTGGCGGTGATCCGCCAGATCGCCGACGACGTCCTGGTGATGCGCGCCGGGCGGGTGGTGGAGCAGGCGCCCACCGAAAAGCTGTTCACCGCCCCGGCCCAGGACTACACCCGGCAGCTGCTGGATGCCATCCCGCGACCGCGGCGCGGCGGAGATAGGTTGTCAAGCTGTGACGGCTGATCCACTGGCGCCCCTGATGGAGCTGCCCGGCGTCGCCGAGGCGAGCGACCGCGCCCGCGACGCGCTGGGCCGCGCGCACCGGCACCGGGCCAACCTGCGCGGCTGGCCGGTGACCGCCGCCGAGGCGGCCCTGCGGGCTGCCCGCGCGTCGTCGGTGCTCGACGGTGGGCCGGTTCGGCTGGAGGATCTCGCCGAGGCCGGGCAGATCAGCGATCCGGTGTTCGCCGGCGCGCTTCGGGTGGCCCAGGCGCTCGAGGGCGGGGAAGGTCCGGTGGTCGGCATCTGGCGGCGGGCGCCGCTGCAGGCGCTGGCCCGGCTGCACATGCTGGCCGCGGCCGACCAGGTCGATGACGAACGGCTGGGGCGCCCGCGGGCCGATGCCGGCGTGGGGCCACGGTTGGAGTTGTTGGCGGACTTGGTGAATGGCCGCACCCGGGTGCCGGCGCCGGTGCTCGCCGCCGTCGCGCACGGCGAGCTGCTGACGCTGCGGCCGTTCGGCAGCTGCGACGGCGTGGTGGCCCGCGCGGTGTCGAGGTTGGTCACCATCGCCAGCGGGTTGGACCCGCACGGGTTGGGGGTGCCCGAGGTCAGTTGGATGCGTCAACCCGCGGCGTACCGGGATGCCGCGCGCGGCTTCGCCGACGGCACGCCCGAGGGGGTCGGTGCCTGGCTGGTGCTGTGCTGCCGGGCGATGCGCGCCGGCGCGCAAGAGGCGTTGTCGATCGCCGACTCGATGTCGAATCGATAGCTGCCGGGGGTAGCTGACGGGCCGTTGGATCGGCGTCGGAATCGGGCCCGAAAAATGTAGAGCGGGCGACGTTCCGAATGTTCGGTCCGCCGCCCGCTAGCACGGGACTCGGTTACCAAGCGTGCACCTCGGGGCTGCGTGGGTTGGCCTCGGCGATCTCACGACGCTTCCGGTTGCAGCCCCACCCAAAGGGCCGTCGACACCTTCCGCAATTCGCAATTACGCAGGCCCGCAACACTTCTGCCATTTTCGCGGCTATGACTCCGCGTGGGTGCCGAGCACCGTGCTGGGCGCCCGGATCGGGAGATCGAACCTTCTCTTCCGGATCGACCTTGGCCTCACCGGGCTTCCGTGGTTCCTTTGTACTACTAGACCCTGCGCACAGCAAGGCCCAAATGTCCCCAATGCCGCGAAACGAAATGACCCGTGCGGCCAGTGCGTTTGCTGTGCGGGCGCGGTCGGTCGGCTAGAACGAGTAGCGGCGCAGCAGCGAGTAGGTGACCGCGCCGGCGGCCAGCGCGCTGATGCCCACCGCGGCGGTGGTGGCGATGGCGGCGCCGGACGGCGCGGGGATACGGTCCCGCAACGACACCGGCCGGGAGAACGACATCACCGGCCAGCCGCGTTCCAGCGCTTCGCGGCGCAGCCCGCGGTCGGGATTGACCACGCTGGGGTGGCCGACCGCCTCGAGCATCGGCAGGTCGGTGATCGAGTCGGAGTAGGCGTAGCAGTGCTCCAGCGGGTACCCCTCGCGGGCGGCCAGCTCGCGGATCGCCTGGACCTTGCCCTCGCCGTAGCAGTAGAAGGCGATCTCGCCGGTGTACCGCCCGTCCTCGACGACCATGCGGGTGGCCATCGCGTGGGTGGCGCCCAGCGCCCGCGCGATCGGCGCGACGATCTCCTCCCCGGAGGCCGACACCACCACGACGTCGCGCCCGCACAGCTTGTGCGCGGCGATCAGGTCGGCGGCCTCGGCGAACACCAGCGGGGTGACGATGTCGTGCAGCGTCTCGTTGACGATCGACTTGACCTGTTCGACGTCCCAGCCGGTGCACATGTTGGTCATGTGCGCCCGCATCCGATCCATCTGGTCATGATCGGCACCGGAGAGCAGATAGATGAACTGCGCGTAGCTGGACTTGAGCACCGCGCGCCGGTTGAGCAGGCCCTGAGCGAAAAACGGTTTGCTGAACGCCAGCGTGCTGGACTTGGCGATGATCGTCTTGTCCAGGTCGAAGAAGGCCGCCGTGCGGGCGTGCGGGACGCCACTCGGCGCTGACTGCTCGGGGGCTGACTGCTCCGCGGCCGGGTCGAAGACGGTCACCGCCCCAGCATAGGTCGACGGTCCCGCCCGGCCGCGATCCCGCACCGGAAATGGCCGCTCAGGGCCGTGCCGTGGGCCGATGAGGCAGTGTTTTCGCGGCTCAACGTGTTTTTTCGGAAAATGATCTATTGCGTTACTGCCGACTGTCATGTGTATAGTAAGCATTACTCGGCCTGAGCCGAGGGTGTATCAGCCCGACCCCCCGGGGCTGATGCACGACGACCCTCGCCTCCTCCCCCCCTGGCGGGGGTCGTCCCTTTTCTCGGGTCTTTCCGGGCTGTTTCCCCCGGGTTTCGGGCGCTCCGACCGGTGCTGGGCGGGTTGCGGAGAATCGGCCCGCCGTCGCTGGCGGTGCGCGCCCGCGCCGGGTTTGTGCACAGTGGCGTCTCTATCCCCAAATCCGCATCTGGCACTGGTGTGCCAACGTCACGGCCCGCACAGTGAACGGATGACTGGCGGCTCCGGGGCCCAGTGCCCCGATTACCCGGCGGGTTCGGCGGGTGTGTTGGCGATGCTGGCCGAACCCGAGCTGCGCGCCGAGCTGGATCGGGTGGCGGCCGCCGCCGGGGTGCGGGTGGTGCACGCCGGCGACGCGGCCGCGGTGAGTCGTAAGACCTGGGCGGCGGCCGCGGCCGTCGTGCTGGACGCTGCGGCGGCGGCGCGCTGCGGGCGCTGGGCGCTGCCCCGCCGCGATCACGTCACGGTGCTGACGGCGGCCGAACCCGCGACGACGACGTGGGCGGCGGCCGTGCGCATCGGCGCCGCGCGGGTGCTGCGGCTGCCCGAACACGAAGCCGACCTGGTCGGTGAGCTCGCCGAGGCGGCCGAATCGTCGCGCGACGACGGGCAACGCGGGCACGCGGTCGCCGTCATCGGAGGCTGCGGCGGCGCCGGGGCCTCCCTGCTCGCGGTCGCCCTGGCCCAGGCCGCCGGCGACGCGCTGCTGGTGGACCTCGACCCGTGGGGCGGCGGGATCGAGCTGTTGCTCGGCGGCGAGAACACCCCGGGGCTGCGCTGGCCGGACCTGGCGCTGCAGGGCGGCCGGCTCAATTGGGCGGCGGTGCGCGATGCGTTGCCGCGGCACCGCGGCGTCAGCGTGCTGTCGGGAACCCGGCGCGGTCACGAGGTGGACGCCGGGCCGGTGCACGCCGTCGTCGACGCCGGCCGCCGCGGGGCGGTCAGCGTGATCTGCGACCTGCCCCGCCGATTCACCGACGCCGCGCAGGCCGCCTTGGGCGCCGCCGATTTGGTGGTGGTGGTGAGCCGCTGCGACGTGCGCGCGTGCGCGGCGACCGGGGCGCTGGCCCCGGTCCTGGCCGCGGTCAACCCCAACGTGGGCCTGGTGGTGCGCGGGCCATCTCCGGGCGGACTGCGGGCCGCCGAGATCGCCGGCATCACCGGGCTGCCGCTGCTGGCGGCCATCAAGGCGCAGCCGCAACTCGGCGCGCAGGTGGAGCGCGTCGGCCTGCGGTTGGGGCGGCGGTCCGCGCTCGCGGTGGCGGCCCGCCAGGTGCTGGGCGTGCTGCCGCCGGCCGGTGCGCGGCGAAAGGGCAAGGCGGCGTGAGCAGTTCGCTGATCGACCGGGTCCGCGAGCGGCTGGCCGGCGAAACCGTGCCGCTGGGCGCCCCGCTGCCCGCGTCGGTGGTGGCCGCCGCGATCCGGGCCGAGTCCGGCGGGATGCTCGGTGACACCGAGGTGCTGGCCAACCTGCGCACCCTGCAGACCGAGCTCACCGGCGCCGGCATCCTGGAACCGCTGCTGTGCGCGGACGGCACCACCGACGTGCTGGTCACCGCGCCGGACGCGGTCTGGGTGGATGACGGTAACGGCTTGCGGCGCAGCGAGATTCGCTTTCCCGACGAGGCCGCGGTGCGCCGGTTGGCGCAGCGGCTGGCGCTGGCGGCCGGCCGGCGTCTGGACGACGCGCAACCGTGGGTGGACGGCGAGCTGACCGGCATCGGCGCCGGCGGGTTCGCGGTGCGGTTGCACGCGGTGCTGCCGCCGGTGGCGGCCGCCGGCACCTGCCTGTCGCTGCGGGTGCTGCGGCCGGCCAGTCAGGACCTGGCGGCGCTGAGCGCCGCGGGCGCGATCGAGCCGGCCGCCGCGGCGCTGGTCGCCGACATCATCGCCGCGCGGTTGGCGTTTTTGGTGAGCGGGGGAACCGGCGCCGGCAAGACAACGCTGCTGGCCGCCATGCTGGGCGCGGTACCGCCGGACGAACGGATCGTCTGCGTCGAGGACGCCGCCGAATTGGCGCCGCCGCACCCGCATCTGGTGAAGCTGGTCGCACGGTGCGCCAACGTCGAAGGCGTCGGCGAGGTCCCGGTGCGCCAGCTGGTCCGCCAGGCGTTACGGATGCGGCCCGACCGCATCGTGGTCGGCGAGGTCCGCGGCGCCGAGGTGGTGGACCTGCTGGCCGCGCTGAACACCGGGCACGACGGCGGCGCGGGCACCGTGCACGCCAACAACCCCGGCGAGGTGCCGGCCCGGCTGGAGGCCCTCGGTGCGCTCGGCGGGCTCGACCGTGCCGCGCTGCACAGCCAACTCGCCGCCGCCGTGCAGGTGCTGCTGCACGTCGAGCGCAACCGCGCCGGCCGGCGGCGACTCAGCGAAATCGCCGTGCTGCAACGGGTTCAGGAACGGGTGCGCTCGGTCACGGTGTGGCACGCCGACCGGGGGATGACCGAGGCCGCCCCGCTGCTGCGGCGGGTGCTGGAAAACCGGATGCCGTCATGACCGGGCCGGTGGTGGGTGCGTTGCTGCTGGCGGTTGCCCTCGTCGTCGGGCCGCCCTCGCCGCGGCGCCGGCTGGGCGCGGCGGTGACGGGCAGCCGGCGGCCATCGGCGCGCCGGCTCGCGGGGCTGGGCTGGGTGGCCGCCGGCGCGGCTGCGCGGCCCTGGCCGTGCTGCCGTTGCCGAGCGTGCTGGCCGGCGCGGTGGTGGCCGCGACGGCGGGTCTGCGGCATCGCCGCCGCGGCCGGATCCGCCGCGCCGCCGGCGAGGCCGGGCACTGGAAACGGCGCTCGACGTGCTCGTCGGCGAGCTACGGGCCGGCTCGCATCCGGTGCGCGCGTTCGACGTCGCCGCCGGCGAGACCGCCGGCCCGGTCGCGGTGGCGCTGCGCTCGGTGGCAGCCCGGGCCCGGCTGGGCGCCGACGTCGCGGCCGGCCTGGCCGCCGCGTCGCGCGGCTCGGCGCGGCCCGAGCACTGGCAGCGGCTCGCGCTGTGCTGGCGGCTGGCCGGCGACCACGGGTCGGGCATAGCCACCCTGATGCGCGCCGCGCAGCGGGATATCGCTGAGCGGCAACGGTTCTCGGCCCGGGTGTCATCGAGCCTGGCCGGCGCGCGGGCCACCGCGGCGATCCTGGCCGCCCTGCCGGTGCTCGGCGTGCTGCTCGGCCAACTGATCGGCGCCCGGCCGCTGGATTTCCTGCTGGGCGGGCAGGTGGGTGGGTGGCTGCTGCTCGTCGGCGCGACGCTGGCCTGCGCCGGGCTGCTGTGGGCCGACCGCATCGTCGATCGGGTGATGGCATGACGCGCAGATGGATCTAGCGGCGGTGTTGCTGGCCGCGGCCGTGCTGATGGGCCCCGGCCCCTCGCTGACGCGCCGGCGTGCCGGCACGCCGGCGCGGCCCGGGGCCAAGGCGTGAGCCGGGCCCGGGGCGGGGCGCGGCCCGATCCGCTGGCGATCGCCTCCTGTCTCGACGTGCTGGCGGTATGCCTGGGCGCGGGGATGGCGGTGTCAGCCGCCGCGGCGGCCGCGGTCCCGTCCGCCCCGGCGCAGTTGGGGCGGGTGCTGCGCCGCGCCGCCGACCTGCTGGCGCTCGGCGCCGATCCCGCCGTCGCATGGTCGGTGCCGCCAGACCCGCCGGGCGGCCCGGCCGACCCGCAGATCGACGCGCTGCTGCGGTTGGCCCGGCGTTCGGCGGCCTCGGGCGCGGCGCTGGCCGGCGGCGTCGCCGAGTTGGCCGACCAGTCCCGCAGCGACGCCGCCCATACGGCCGCCGCCGCGGCGGAGCGGGCCGGGGTGCTGATCGCCGGGCCGCTGGGTCTGTGCTTCCTGCCGGCGTTCGTCTGCCTGGGCATCGTCCCGGTGGTGGCCGGGCTGGCCGGCGACGTGCTGCGGTCCGGGCTGTTGTGAAAGGAAAGGAAGCCATTGATGCGCAAGGTGTTTCGCGAATTCTCGGCTCGTGTGGCGGTGCTAGTGGCCGACGAGTCGGGCATGTCGACCGTCGAGTACGCCATCGGCACCATCGCGGCGGCCGCCTTCGGGGCGGTGCTCTACACCGTGGTCACCGGCGATTCCATCGTGTCCGCGCTGACCAACATCATCGGTCGCGCGCTCAACACCAAGGTATAGCCGGCTGTGCCGGCGCCAGCACCGTCGAGGCGGCGCTGGGCATCGCCTCGCTCGTCGTGGTGCTGGTGGCCTGCCTGGCCGGAATCACCGCGGTTGCGATGCAGGTGCGCTGTGTCGACGCCGCCCGCGAGGCCGCCCGGCTGGCTGCTCGCGGCGACGAACGCTCCGCCACGGCGGCCGCGGTCCGGCTCGCGCCCGCGGGGGCGCGGGTCGACCTGCGCCGCGACGGCGACCTGCTGGTGGCCACCGTTGTCGCGCATTCGAAACTGTTGCCCGCCCTCGATATTCGGGCCCAGGCGGTCTCGGCGGCCGAGCCGGCACGGTGAGCGCGGGTCGGCCACCCTGGTCGCGGCCTGGATGGTGGTGGTGCTGCTGTCGGCGACCGGTGCCGCGGTCTACCTCGGTGCCGCGGTGGTGGCGCGGCACCGGGCCCAGGCGGCGGCCGATCTGGCGGCCCTGGCCGCCGCGGCCCGGTTGCCGTCGGGAGCCGATGCGGCCTGCGCCCGGGCCGCGGCCGTGGCCCACTCCATGCGGGTCGACGACATCGGTTGTGTCGCAGACGGTCTCGACGTCGTCGTCACGGCGCGGGTGGCGGTCGGCGCCGTCGGCACCGCCGTCGCCGCCGCGCGGGCGGGCCCGGCGACCGGCTAAGGCGTTCCGCCGGTGGCTTGCGGCAGGCCCGCGGCGGCCAGCTCTTCCTCGGTGGGCAACCGCAGCGAGACCAGCCCGGCGTAGGCGTCCGGCTCGAGTTCCACCCGGTTCACCGTGATGTGCACCGGCACCCAATCGCCGTCGTGCCCGGCCAGCCGCAGCACCCTGCTGGTGGCGCCCCCGCTGAATTCCTCTGTCATGGCCGACATCACGGCGTGGTCGTCGGGGTGGACCCGGGGCTTGCCGGTCTCGCTGCTGCGCCAGTCGTAAAAGGTGCACGGCTCGTCCAGCCATTTCAACAGCGTCCAATTGTTGAGATCGATCAGCGCGCGGTGCACCCCGGCCTGGGCCAGCCCGGACAGGATCCGCTGCGCCAGATCGTCGGTCGACACCGCGGGCCCCTTCTGCTCGGCCTGCCAGTTGATCGCCCGCGCCACCAGGTGTTCCCGGCCGTCGGGCCCCGGCTCCAAGATGGTGCGCGCCACGAAACCGATCCGAATGGCCTCGCCCCGCCAGTCGGTGAGATCCCAAGTGCTGCACAGTGTTTGATCGGGTTTGGCCTTGACCGCCATGGCCAGCACCTTGGTTTCGTTCGGGTTGAGCTCACGCGACGGGAGATCCTCGGCGAACGCCCGGCCGAACGTGACCTCGACCTCGGGGTTCTTGCCGCTGTTGATCAGCGATTCGCGGGTGTCGGTGGCCACCCCCAGCGTCAGGTCCCATTTCAGCGGCCCGGGAATCGGCCGCTCCGGCGGCTCGATGTCCGACGGCCCGGTCCACACGTGCACGCCGTGGATGAATCCGTCGGACATCACCACCGGTTCGGTGCGGATGACGCGGTCGCGCTTGGGGGTGATGCTGGTCAACGCCTGGCCGGTCTGCACCGACTCGGCGATCGCCGTCCGAACCGCGGAGAGGTAGGGGCTGCGGCGCAGGAACGTGGTGATCGGCACGAGATTCTTGAGCTGACGGCCCTGCGCCACAACGGTGGGATCACCCCCGAGCGTCTCCACGAGCAACCAGTCGTGGGCCATGCGGACGATTTTACGGTGACCGGGCGGGTCCGGGGCAGGCCCGGGTGAACCGGCCCGCGGATTTCGCCGCCCGCCCCTGCGCCGAGGCGCGACTGAACCTGGCCCGCGGATTTCGCCGCCCGCCCCTGCGCTCAGCGCGGCCCTCGGTCCAACTCCGCGAGGACCAATCGCAACACCCGCGCCGCGCCCGCCTTGTCGAGCGGGTCGTTGCCGTTGCCGCACTTGGGCGACTGCACGCACGACGGGCAGCCCCGGGGGCACTCGCACGCCTCGATGGCGGCGGCCGTCGCCCCCAGCCAGGTGCTGGCCCGGCGAAAGCCCCGCTCGGCGAATCCGGCCCCACCGGGGTGACCGTCGTAGACGAAGACGCTGGGCAGGCCGGCGGGTTCGGGTCCCACCGCGGTGGACAAGCCGCCGATGTCGCCGCGGTCGCAGCTGGCCACCAGCGGCAGCAACCCGATCGCCGCGTGCTCGGCCGCGTGCAACGACCCGGGGATGCGCGGGCCGTCAATGCCGTTGTCCCGCAACGCTTCCTCGGTGATGGTGTACATCGCCGCGGTGGTGGCCAGCGTGTGCTCCGGCATGTCCAGTTCGATGAAGTCGATCACCTCCCCGGACAGGCGGCGGCGCAGGTAGCCCACCACCCGGTGGGTGACCCGCACCGGCACCAGGCCCAGGGTGACCGGCCCGAAGACCAGCCGCTCCCCGGCGCCGGTGACGGCGATGTCGGTGATTTCCCGCGCGAACGTCGCATACCCGGGATCCTCGGCGTGCACGAACGCGATGCCCTCCTGCAGATCCAGCGAGTCGACGACGTAGCTCTCGCCCTGATGCAGGTAGACCGCGCCCGGATGGACCGACGCCGGCGCCTGCCCGGCGCCGGCGCTGCCCAGCAACCGGCCCGTGTCGGCCTCGAGGATGACGACCTGGCCGCCCGCTCCCCGGATGTCCACCGCGGCGTGCGGCTGCAGGCCGGGCGCCGGGAAGTACTTCCCGTTCCGCCGCCGCAGCAGCCCGTCGTCCACCAGGCCCTCGGCCACCTCGGTGGCGTGCAGCTCGCGCACCTCCGCCTCCTGCAGCGGCAATTCCGTTGCCGCACACAGCAATTGCGGACCCAGAATGTAGGGGTTGCGCGGGTCGATCACCACCCGCTCGACCGGCTTGCCCAGCAGCGCGGCCGGGTTGTGCACCAGGTAGGTGTCCAGCGGATCGTCCCGGGCGATCAGCACCACCAGCGCCCCCTGGCCGCGCCGCCCGGACCGCCCGGCCTGCTGCCAGAACGAGGCGACGGTGCCCGGGAAACCGGCCAGCACCACCGCGTCCAGCCCGGCGATGTCGACCCCCAACTCCAGCGCGTTGGTGGTGGCCAGGCCCCGCAGCCGGCCCTCGGCCAGCGCCCGCTCGAGGGCTGTGCGGTCCTCGGCGAGATAGCCGGCGCGATAGGACGCCACCTGCGCCGACAACTCCGGGGCGATCTCGTCCAACCGGGCCTGCGCGCCGAGCGCGGTCAACTCGGCCGCCCGGCGCGACCGGACGAATGTCAGCGTCTGCGCACCCTCGGCGATCAGGTCGGCCATCACCCGCGCCGCCTCCGCACCGGCGGAACGGCGCACCGGCGCACCGTTCTCGCCCACCAGATCGGCCCGCAGCGCCGGCTCCCACAACGCCACCGTCCGCGCCCCCTGCGGGGAACCGTCTTCGGTGACCTCCCGCACCGGCAGCCCAATCAACTCGGCGGCCGTCGCGCCGGGCGAATCCGTTGTCGCGCTGGCGAAGATCACCGTCGGCGCGCTGGCGTACCGGGCGCACAACCGCAACAGCCGGCGTAGCACCATCGCGACATGGGAACCGAAAATCCCACGGTAGTAATGACATTCGTCGACGATCACGAAGCGCAGGCCGCGCAACAGCACCGCCCAGCGGGCGTGGTTGCGCAGCGTCGACAGATGGATCATGTCCGGGTTGGAGAACACCCAGCGGGACCGCTCCCGCGCGAAGCGGCGCACCTCGGTGGGGCTGTCGCCGTCGTAGGCGGTGGGGGCAACCGCGAAACCGGGTTCCCGCAGCCGCGGAATCGCCGCGGTCAACGCGTGCGCGGCGCGTAACTGGTCGTGGCCGAGCGCCTTGGTCGGCGACAGGTAGAGCACCCGGGCCCGCGGGTCGGTGGCCAACGCGTTGAGCGCGGGAAGCTGATAGGCCAGCGACTTGCCCGACGCGGTGCCGGTGCTGACCACCACGTGACGGCCCGACCAGGCCAGGTCGGCGGCCGTGAACTGATGCGACCAGGGTGATTTGATCCCGCGCGCGGCGAACGCGCCGACCACCTCCGGCTCGGCCCACGCCGGCCAGTCGTGCGGCCGGCCACGGCGCGGCGGCAACTCGGCCACATGACGCAGCGGCTGCTCGTCGGCGGCGCTCCCGGCGAGCGCGGCGGCCAGCAGCTCACTGCCGAAACTCGCCATCTCGCCCCTCGTGGAACCGCCCGGCGACGCAAGTCTGTCGCCGACGCGATGAACATGGTTGACTATTTGCGGTCGCAGCTTCTGTGTTCGTGTCAAACTTTCGCAGGATCGACGTTGCGGCCGCGGTTCCTGCGAGGTTAATCGGTCGGGTGAAGTTCCGGCGACTGAGCGAGGTATGGCGGTCGTACCAGGACCCGGGGCATCGAAAGGCGATGCCCCGCACCCAGAAGAAAAGGAAAGATCGAGAGATGCCACAGGGAACTGTGAAGTGGTTCAACGCGGAGAAGGGCTTCGGGTTCATCGCTCCCGAAGACGGTTCCGCTGACGTGTTTGTCCACTACACGGAGATCCAGGGAACGGGCTTCCGCACCCTTGAAGAGAACCAGAAGGTCGAGTTCGAAATCGGCCACAGCCCTAAGGGCCCCCAGGCCACCGGAGTCCGCTCCCTGTAGGCGAGCAGACCTGAAACGGATACCCCCCGTGCAGTCCCGCCCAGCGGGCCCGGCCGGGGGGTTTCCTCTTTTCTCTAGTTTTCTCCAGGGGTTTCATCCCTGGTGATCTCCCGCGGCCCGAGTCGGCGCGCCCGCAACGCCGATTGCCTCAAGACGCGAACGGCAGACCTGGCCTACTGTCGGATGGCGTGAGCCAGCTTTCCTTCTTCACGGCGGAGTCGGTGCCCCCCGCGGTCGCCGATCTCTCCGGGGTGCTGGCGGCGTCCGGGCAGATCGTCATGGTGGGGACCCCGGAACCCCACGGCGCCCGGCTGTCGGTGGTGGTCGACCACACCTGGCGCGCCGAGGCGCTGGCGGACATGATCTCCGAGGCCGGCCTGGTGGCCGAGATCGGCCGGACCGACGAGGACACCCCGCTGGTGCGCACCGCGGTGGATCCCGCGCTGAGCCCGCTGGCCGTCGAATGGACGCGCGGCGCCGTGAAGACCGTCCCGCCGCGCTGGCTGCCCGGGCCGCGCGAGTTGCGGGCCTGGACGCTGGCCGCCGGCAACCCCGAGGGCGAGCACTATGTGCTGGCGCTGGATCCGCACGCACCCGACACCCACTCGCCGCTGGCGTCGGCGTTGATGCGGGTCGGCATCGCGCCCACGCTGATCGGCACCCGCGGCGGGCGGCCGGCGCTGCGGATCAGCGGCCGCCGCCGGCTGTCACGCCTGGTAGAGAACGTGGGAGAGCCGCCCGACAGCCCGGAGGCGTCGGCGCACTGGCCGCGCGTGTAGCGGGCGGACGGACCCCGGATCCGGCCCGCCGCCGGGCCCGCCGGTTTGCGCAGGCGAGCCTCCGGGTGCGAAATTGTCAGGTGCCGCAGGGCGAAGGAACGGTCGCGTACTGTGAATTTCACCGGAATTTTCGTAGCCGACCTGTCATTCTTCCTGCAGGTGGTCTCGCAGGGGGGACCAATCAGGGATGGAGCGTAAGGGCAGTTGGCTGACCCGAAACTGAAGGAAAACACCAGCGGCGGGAACGGCAGCCGCCGGCGACTCGTGATCGTCGAGTCGCCCACCAAGGCGCGCAAACTGGCCAGCTACCTGGGCTCGCGGTACATCGTCGAGTCGTCGCGCGGGCACATCCGCGACCTGCCCCGCGCCGCGGCCGACGTGCCGGCGAAATACAAGTCGGAGCCGTGGGCGCGGCTCGGCGTCAACGTCGACGCCGACTTCGAGCCGCTGTACATCATCAGCCCGGAGAAGAAGCACACCGTCAGCGAGCTCAAGGGCCTGCTCAAGGACGTCGACGAGCTCTACCTGGCCACGGACGGCGACCGCGAGGGCGAGGCCATCGCCTGGCACCTGCTGGAAACCCTCAAACCCAACATTCCGGTCAAGCGGATGGTGTTCCACGAGATCACCGAGCCGGCCATCCTGGAGGCCGCCGAGAACCCGCGCGACCTGGACATCGACCTGGTCGACGCGCAGGAGACCCGGCGCATCCTGGACCGGCTGTACGGCTACGAGGTCAGCCCGGTGCTGTGGAAGAAGGTCGCGCCCAAGCTGTCGGCGGGCCGGGTCCAGTCGGTGGCCACCCGGATCATCGTGCAGCGCGAGCGCGACCGGATGGCGTTCCGCAGCGCGTCCTACTGGGACATCGTGGCCCAGCTGGACGCCAGCGTGTCCGACCCCCAGGCCTCCCCGCCCACCTTCGCGGCCCGGCTGACCAGCGTGGACGGCCTGCGGGTGGCGACCGGGCGGGACTTCGACTCGCAGGGCCAGCTGCGCAAGGCCGACGAGGTGATCGTGCTCGACGAGCCCCAGGCGACCGAGCTGGCCGCCGGGCTGCAGGGCGCCCAGCTGTCGGTGGCCTCGGTGGAGGAAAAGCCCTACACCCGCCGGCCGTACGCGCCGTTCATGACGTCGACGCTGCAGCAGGAGGCGGGCCGCAAGCTGCGGTTCTCCGCCGAGCGCACCATGAGCATCGCCCAGCGGCTCTACGAGAACGGCTACATCACCTATATGCGTACCGACTCGACCACGCTGTCGGGTTCGGCCATCAACGCCGCGCGCACCCAGGCGCGTCAGCTCTACGGCGAGGAGTACGTCTCGCCGTCGCCGCGCCAGTACACCCGCAAGGTGAAGAACGCGCAGGAGGCGCACGAGGCGATCCGTCCGGCCGGCGAGACGTTCGCCACCCCGGACGCGGTGCGCCGCGAGCTCGACGGCGACGAGTTCCGGCTCTACGAGCTGATCTGGCAGCGCACGGTGGCCTCCCAGATGGCCGACGCGCGCGGTACCACGCTGAGCCTGCGGATCGGCGGCCAGGCCGGGGACCGGCAGGTGGTGTTCTCCGCGAGCGGGCGCACCATCACCTTCCCGGGCTTTTTGAAGGCCTACGTGGAGACCGTCGACGAGCTGGCCGGCGGCGAGGCCGACGACGCCGAGAGCCGGCTGCCGCAGCTGACCCAGGGCCAGCGGCTGGACGCCATCGAGCTCACCCCCGACGGCCACGCCACCAACCCGCCGCCGCGCTACACCGAGGCGTCGTTGGTCAAGGCGCTCGAGGAGCTGGGCATCGGCCGCCCGTCGACCTACTCGTCGATCATCAAGACCATCCAGGACCGCGGCTACGTGCACAAGAAGGGCAGCGCCCTGGTGCCGTCCTGGGTCGCGTTCGCCGTCACCGGTTTGCTGGAGCAACATTTCGGCCGGCTGGTGGACTACGACTTCACCGCCGCGATGGAAGACGAGCTGGACGCGATCGCCTCGGGCCAGGAGCGGCGCACCGACTGGCTGAACAACTTCTACTTCGGCGGCGAGCACGGCGTGGCCGACTCGATCGCCCGCTCCGGCGGCCTGAAGAAACTCGTCGGCGTCAACCTGGAGGGCATCGACGCCCGAGAAGTCAACTCCATCAAGCTCTTTGACGACGAGCAGGGCCGCCCCGTCTACGTCCGGGTGGGCAAGAACGGGCCCTACCTGGAGCGCATGGTAACCGGCGACGACGGCGAGCCCACCCCGCAGCGGGCCAACCTCAACGACTCGCTGACCCCCGACGAGCTCACCCTCGAGGTGGCCGAGCAGCTGTTCGCCACGCCGCAGGAGGGCCGGGTGCTGGGGGTGGATCCGGCGACCGGCCACGAGATCGTCGCCAAGGACGGCCGTTACGGGCCGTATGTGGCCGAGGTGCTGCCCGAGCCGCCGCCCGACGATGACGACGGCAGCGGCGCGCCCGCCAAGAAGGGCAAGAAGCCCACCGGGCCCAAGCCGCGCACCGCGTCGCTGCTGCGCACCATGGACCTGCAGACGGTCACCCTCGAGGACGCGCTGCGCCTACTCTCGCTGCCCCGGGTGGTGGGGGTCGACCCCGAGACCGGTGAGGAGATCACCGCGCAGAACGGCCGCTACGGCCCATACCTGAAGCGCGGCAACGACTCTCGCTCGCTGGCCTCCGAGGAGCAGCTGTTCGACATCACCCTCGAGGAAGCGCTGAAGATCTACGCCGAGCCCAAACGCCGCGGCCGGCAGGGCGCCGCCGCGCCGCCGCTGCGGGAGCTGGGCGCCGATCCGGCGACCGGCAAGCCGATGGTGATCAAGGACGGCCGGTTCGGGCCGTACGTCACCGACGGCGAGACGAACGCGAGCCTGCGCAAGGGCGACGACGTCATGTCGCTCACCGACCAGCGCGCCGCCGAGCTGTTGGCCGACCGCAGGGCGCGCGGCCCGGCGAAGCGGACCGCCAAGAAAACCAGCCGCAAGGCCCCGGCCAAGAAGGCGGCCAAGCGCGGTTAGCCGCTCACCTCGCTGGAAACCTCTTGCGGCGCAACCTCTTCGGGGGTGGCCAGCTTCACCGGTCGGGCCAACTGGGTGGGAGCGGTGCGGCCGCGCAGCTCGACGACCTCGCCGACGTCCCAGCACAACGCCTCCGAATCCAGCGCGCCGCTGACTGCGATCGCCGACGCCAGCACGTGGCCGGGCTCGAGTTTGGCCAGCTCGGTCAGCCGGGCGGCCTCGTTGACCGGGTCGCCGATCACGGTGTACTCGAACCGGGCCTGCGCGCCGATGTGGCCGGCGATGGCGCGGCCGGCCGACACCCCGATGCCGAACTCCGCCGAACCGATCACCGGCAGCAGCGCGTCGTGCAACTCCCGCGCCGCGGCCAGCGCCCCGCCGGGGGAGTCGGGGTGCTCGATCGGCGCGCCGAAGATGGCCAGCGCGGCGTCGCCCTGGAACTTGTTGACGAAACCGCCATGCTTGCCAACGGTTTCCACCACCACCCGGAAGAACTCGTTGAGCAGGTGCACCACCTCGGCGGGCGGGCGGGTGGCGGCCAGCTGGGTGGAGCCGACCAGGTCCACGAACAGCACCGCGACATCGCGTTCCTGACCGCCCAGCTCGGTGCCGCGCTCCAGCGCGCGGCGGGCCACGTCCTCGCCGACGTAGCGGCCGAACAGGTCGCGCAGTCGCTGCCGCTCGGACAGGTCGCGGACCATGTCGTTGAAGCCGGCCTGCAGCAGGCCCAGCTCGCTGGCGTCGTAGATCTGCATGTGCGCGTTGTAGTTTCCGCGCTGCACCTCCGAGAGCGCCCAGCGCAGCTGGCGCAGCGGGTCGGCGATCGACATGGCCACCAGCAGCGTGCTGACCAGCCCGATGCCCAGCGCCGCGACCGCCAGCAGCAGGATGGGGGTGAACAGCTTCTCCGGCGTGGCATGCAGCAGCGAGGTCTTGTCGGCCACCACCGCCAGCACGATGGCCAGCACCGGCACCGCGGTGGACAGCATCCAGGTCAGGATCTGGCGCAGGATGACGCCGGGCGCCTTGACGTTCTCGGGCACCCCGCTGCGCAGCGCGGCGACGGCCACCGGGCGCAGTACCCGCTCGCACTGCAGGTAGCCGATGATCGCGGTGGCCGCGGCGCCCAGCCCGGTGGCCACCGCCACCACCGGCGCGGCGAACCGGGCCACCGACCAGCTGGCGATGATGAACACCACGCCGCCGATGCACCAGATCACCATGCTGGTGACGGTGCGGTAGAACGGCATGCGCAGCGCGCGGATGCGGGCCAGTTCGGTGGCGGCCGGGTCGGATTCGGCCAGCAGGTTGTCCCGGCGCTGCCACCGGAACACCGGCATCAGCAGCGTCAGGTTGACCACCGAGGCGGCGAGGAACAGCACCACCAACGACGTCGCGAACACCGCCAGGTTCACCACCGGCAGGTCCTGAAGCTGGATGCGGTCTTCGGGCGGCAGGGCGTAGCGCAAGAAGCCGAGCACGAACAGCGCGCCGATGATGTCGGCCTGCATCATGCTCAGCCAGAACAACGGCCACGGTGTGCGCACCACCCAGCGGGCGAATGCGCTGATCCGCCCCGGTAGTGCCGCCGCTGTTGTCACGATCCCACCGTATCGGGCGGCGGCGACGTCCCGGAAACTAAATTGCGTTCTCGGCAGGTCATTTCGGCGGCCGCGACGGCGGCGAAGATAACGGAATGGTCGCGGTATGGTGGCCGATCGGTATCTGTCGGGCGGTCGCAGTAGGTTAGGCGCTGATGTCCGGGGTGTTTACGCGGCTGGTAGGCCAGGACGCGGTGAAGGCCGAGCTGCTCGGCGCGGCCCGGGCCGCCCGCGGTGACGCGGGCCACAGCGACGCGGGCGCCGGGACTATGACACACGCCTGGCTGATCACGGGCCCGCCGGGGTCCGGACGCTCGGTGGCGGCGCTGTGCTTCGCGGCCGCGCTGCAATGCACCGCGGACGGCGAACCGGGTTGTGGCCGCTGCCATGCCTGCACGACGACCCTGGCCGGCACCCACGCCGACGTGCGCCGGGTGGTTCCCGAGGGCCTGTCGATCGGCGTCGACGAGATGCGCGCGATCGTGCAGATCGCCGCGCGGCGCCCGGCCACCGGGAATTGGCAGATCGTGGTGATCGAGGACGCCGACCGGTTGACCGAGGGGGCTGCCAACGCGCTGCTGAAGGTGGTCGAGGAGCCGCCGCCGTCGACGGTGTTTCTGCTGTGCGCGCCGTCGGTGGACCCCGAGGACGTGGCGATCACGCTGCGGTCCCGGTGCCGGCACGTCGCGTTGGTGACTCCGTCGACCGAGGCGATCGCCCGGGTGCTGGTCGACAGCGACGGCCTCACCCCCGAGACGGCGGACTGGGCGGCGTCGGTCAGCGGCGGCCACGTGGGCCGGGCGCGGCGGCTGGCCACCGACCCCGAGGCGCGGCAGCGCCGGGAGCGGGCGCTGGGCCTGGTGCGCGACGCGGCCACGCCGTCGCGGGCCTACGCCGCGGCCGAAGAGTTGGTGGCCGCGGCCGAGGCGGAGGCGGTGGTGCTGACCGCCGAGCGCGCCGAGGCCGAGACCGAGGAGCTGCGCACGGCGCTGGGCGCCGGCGGCACCGGCAAGGGCACCGCGGGCGCCATGCGCGGGGCGGCCGGGGCCATCAAAGACCTTGAGCGGCGCCAGAAGTCGCGTCAGACCCGGGCGTCGCGGGATGCGCTGGACCGGGCGCTGATCGACCTGGCGACCTATTTCCGGGACGCGCTGATGGCCTCCTCCGGCGCCGGGGCGGTGCGGGCCAACCACCCGGACATGGCCGAGCGGGTCGCGGCGCTGGCCGCGCACGCGCCGCCCGAGCGGCTGCTGCGCTGCATCGAGGCGGTGCTGGAGTGCCGCGAAGCGCTGGCCGTCAACGTCAAGCCCAAGTTCGCCGTCGACGCCATGGTCGCCACCATCGGCCAGCAACTTGGGTGACGCGACCCCTCTGCCGTAGACTCGTGCCGCCCATCGGGCACGCCACCTTAGCTCAGTCGGTAGAGCGGCTCACTCGTAATGAGCAGGTCAGGAGTTCGATTCTCCTAGGTGGCTCCGTTTGTCTGGCGCCGAGCGTCACGCCAGCGTGACCGTCGGCGCCGAGCGTCACGCCAGCGTGACGGCGGCGGGCGAGGTCCTCACGCCGGGGCCAGAAACCCGACCGGGCCCGACGCGAGGCACAGCGCCAGCGCGGTGGTGTTGGCCCGCACCGTGATCGCGTCCCCGGCGCCGGGCAGCCGGGCGAAGACGCGGTTGAGCCCCGGATGCACCGGCACCTTGACCGGGGGGCCCTGCGTCATCGACAACGTCATCGATCCGTCGCTGTTGGCCAGGTAGTTCAGCTCGACGGTCCAGTCGGCCGGCAGCAGCGGGCCGTCCAGGACCAGGCGGGCCGGTCGGTCCGGCTGCGCGAAATACCCGCACTGCGGCATCGGCCCCGGCGTGATGGTGCGCACCCAGGTCACCCGCGCCCTGATCAGCCGCCCCGAGCTGTCCAGCATTCGCAATTGCGTTGTCGCCGAATCGAATTCGGGCCTGTCGCGGAGCAGCGCGAACAGGTGGCTGGCCAGGTTTTCCGGCGCGGCCACCCGTTGCAGCACCAGCGGGTCGACCTCCTGGTCCAGCAGCGGCGCGTCGCTGGCCGCATGGGCCGCCGCCAGCGCGGCCCGGGCGTTGCGCAGATAGGGCTGGGCGGGGTTGTCGCGCCAGCTGGTCAGGAACGTGGCCGTCGAGTACAGGCTGCTGGCCAAAAACAGCGCCGCCAAACCGCACGCGACTACCGTGCGTTTCGGTGAGGCGTCCAGCCAGCGCGGGCCGGCGGGCCGGTTGGGGGCGCTGAGCGCGACGGCGGCCAGCAGCGCCAGCACGACGACGAGATCCGGCAGATACCGCAGCGTCTGGGCGAGTTCCAGCGCGGTCTGCTTGGACGACCGCATCAGATAGATCGGCACCTGGCAGGCCACCGCGTAGCCGGCCGCGGTCAGCCACACCGGCCCGATCCGCCGCTTGCGAAGCAGCGACACCGCCAGCACGCCGGCCAGCGCCAGCCAGCCGAGCGCCATCACCAGCGGCGGCGGCGTGGCCCACGGCGAGGCCGGCGCCCAGCGGTCCCAGTGCCACGGCCCGCCGGCCAGCCCCGGCACGATGCCGTGCGTGATTGAGCGCACCAGCAGCCGGCCCGTCATCACCACGTCCGAACTCCACCGCCGCTGGTTGACCACGGCCAGGTACAGCCCCACCCAGGCGGCGGTCAACGCCAGCGACGGCACCCACAGTCGCCGGCCCGACCGCCACACCGTGCGCAGCGCGGATCCCGGTCCGGCGTCGCCCGCCACATGACGCAGCAGCGCCGCCACCGCGAACGCCACGAACGGGATCACCGCGGCCTTCTCGAAGAACAGTAGCCCGCCGAGGTAGACCAGCACCCCGGTCAGCGCGTAACGCCGGTTCCCGGTGCGCACCAGCAGGATCGCGTCGCCGCACACCCAGGCCAGCGCCGCCAGCATCGGCAGCGAATTCAGCGCCGCCGCCCACCACGCGAACCCGGGCACCGCCAGCGGGGTGAACAAGGCGAACGTGAACGGGATCAGCAGCACCGGCCGCCAGCCCAGGATCACGTGCAGCGCGCGCAACAACGCCAGCGACGCCAGCAGCTGCAGCACCAGCAGGCTGACCGCCGGCCAGGTCCAGTCCAGCGGCGCGGCCCGGATGATGGTGCCGGCGAGCAGGAATGCCCCCGGCATGAGGTGCCCGTCGTGGTCGTCGAACAGATACGACGGCGCCAGCAGGTTGTGGGTGCCGGCCTTGCCGATCAGGATCAGGTCGTCCCAATAGAAGTAGCCGCCGAACGCCAGCACCGCGCGCACCGCCAGCTGCACCACGACGAGCGCGGCGGCCGCCAGGGCTATGTATGGTGGGCCGGTGCGCGCACTGGTTACCGGGGCAGCCGGATTCATCGGCTCGACGCTAGTCGACCGTCTCCTGGCCGACGGTCACACGGTGGTGGGGCTGGACAACTTCGCGTCCGGCCGCGCGAGCAACCTCGAGCATCTGGTCGGCAACCCGGCGCACGTGTTCGTCGAGGCCGACATCGTGACCGCCGACCTGGAGGCCATCCTCGACGAACACCGCCCGGAGGTGGTGTTCCACCTGGCCGCCCAGATCGACGTGCGGCACTCGGTGGCCGACCCGCAATTCGACGCCTCGGTCAACGTCATCGGCACCGTGCGGCTGGCCGAGGCCGCGCGCCGGGCGGGGGTGCGCAAGATCGTGCACACCTCCTCCGGCGGCTCCATCTACGGCACCCCGCCGACCTATCCCACCCCCGAGACGGTGCCCACCGACCCGGCCTCGCCGTATGCCGCGGGCAAGGTGGCCGGCGAGATCTACCTGAACACCTTCCGCCACCTCTACGGCCTGGACTGCTCGCACATCGCGCCGGCCAATGTCTATGGGCCGCGCCAGGATCCGCACGGCGAGGCCGGTGTGGTGGCGATCTTCGCCCAGGCGCTGCTGTCGGGCAAGCCCACCAAGGTTTTCGGGGACGGCACCAACACCCGCGACTACGTTTTCGTCGACGACGTGGTGGACGCCTTCGTCAAGGCATCCGGGGACGCCGGCGGCGGCCAGCGCTTCAACATCGGCACCGGCGTCGAAACCTCGGACCGGCAACTGCATTCGGCCGTCGCGGCCGCCGTCGGGGGACCCGACGACCCGGAGTTCCACCCGCCGCGGCTCGGCGACCTGAAGCGGTCCTGCCTCGATATCGGCTTAGCCGCAAGGGTTTTGGGCTGGCAACCGAAGGTCGGCCTGCAGCAGGGGGTGGCCCGCACGGTCGAGTACTTCCGCAACCAGCACAACTAGTTCGGGTCGGGCGGCAGCGCGGATTCCAGCGCGACCGCCCGGGCCAGGCGCGCGTAGCGCAGCTCCAGGTCCTTGAACCGCATATAGGTGCTGAGCGTGGTGAAGCAGAACGCCATCACCAGCGCGTAGAGCATCAGGTCTGTGCCGCGGCGCACCCCGAACCAGTTCGCCACCACGGTGGTGTCGTCGGGCCGCAGCACGGCATAGATACCGGCCAGCACGAACACCACGTAGCCGACCTTGACCCAGGCCCGGGATCGGGCGTTGCGCCGCGAGCGCAGCAGGTAAACCAGCAGCGCCACAATGGATCCGATCAGCAGCACCTGGATCCAGTTCATCGTGGAATCCTTCCTCGCAGAAATCCGTCGAAAATGATGTTCACCCCGTTGAGCAGCGGTTGGCCCTTCGACCTCGAGTACTCGGTGTAGAGCACCTCGATGGGTTCTTCGACCACGCGCCAATGGTTTTCGTCGATCAGCATGACGAACTCGTTGGCGTGGCTCATGCCGCTCATGGTGATGTCCAGCCCGTCGGCGACCTTCTTGTTGAACACCCGCAGCCCGTTGTTGGTGTCGGTCAGGCCGAGCCGGCGGCCGCGCCGGCTCAGCCGTGCCGCGGTCTGCAACACCATGCGCTTCACCAACGGCGGCCGGGCCCCCTGCCGGGTGCCGAACCGGGTGCCGATGACGACATCGACGTCACCGACCCGCAGCCGGTTGACCATCGCGGCCAGGTCTTTGACCCGGTGCTGGCCGTCGGCGTCGAAGGTGGCGAAGACCTGGGCGCCTGGCTGCCGGCGGGCGTACTCGACCCCGGTCTGAATGGCCGCGCCCTGCCCGAGGTTGATCGGATGGCGCACCAGATGCGCCCCGGCCCGCCGGGCGATCTCGCCGGTGTCGTCGGTGCTGCCGTCGTCCACGCAGACGACGTTGTCGAATACCGAACGCACATCGGCTATCACCTCGCCGATGACGGCGGCTTCGTTGAAGGCGGGAATCACGACCCAGACGGCCGAATAATGCGTGTCAGTACCCATCTAAGCCCACAAGGTACACGCCGGTGCAGGTCGGATCAGCCGGTTAGGCGCGCGGCGCGCGACAACGCCACCAGATGCACGCCGATACCCACCAGCGGCCCGCACAACAGCCCGACCACGGTCCGGGTCTGCAGCGACAACGGCAGCGCCAGCAGCAATCCCGATGCGACCGTGGCGCCCACCCACCCCAGCGCGTAGGCCCGGTGCAGCGCGGCGGCCACCGCGGCCGCGCCGGTCAGGGTGAGCATCGCGATGGCCACCGCCGCCGCGGTCAGCCAGGCCAGCAGCGCGCTGCCGGCCTGGTACTGCGGGCCGAAGGCGACCCGTAACACCCACGGGCCCAGCACGCCCGCGGCCAGCACTCCGACCGCGCCGATCGCCCCGACGATGGCCGCCGGGCCGATCAGCGCCCGAACCCGGTCGCTGCGCTCGTCGACGAAATGCGCAATCAGGTTGCCCTGCATGGCCGTCAGCGGCACCAGCAGCGGCGCGCGGGTCAGCGTGACGGCGAGGATGATCACCCCGCCCTGCGCGCCGAGCTCGGCGCTGGTCAGCTTCAGCAGCACCGGAAACCCCATCACCAGGATGGCGCTGGCGCCCGCGGCGGTGATCGAATGCGCGGCGCCGCGCAGGAACGTCGCGGTGCCGCCCGGGGTCAGCAGCCGCGCGGTGGCGCGGGTGGCGGGCGAGGCCGCCAGCAGGATCAGCCACGCGACCGCGCCGGCGACCGTCGCCCACAAGAAGCCGACCAGGCGCCAACCCAGCACCACGGTGGCCGCGGCCACCATCACCCGGATGACGGCGTCGGTCACCATCAGCGCGCCGTAGCGGGTCCACTCGTTGGTGCCGGCCAGCATGCCCAGCAGGGTGGCGTGCACGCAGAACCCGGCCAGCCCCACGGACAGCAGCAGCACCGACAGCGGCCGCGCCTCGACGAACACCCGGCCGCTCCACAACGGCGAGCTGCCGGCGATCACGACGGCCGCGGCCGCCCCGAGCAGCATGGCGACCCGCAACGGATGGGTGCGCTTGACCGGTGCGACCTCGAGGTAGGGCATCACCCGGACTTCCCGGGTGGTCTCCTGCAGCAGCCCGTTGGCCGCGCCGGTGACCAGCCCGAAAGCCCCCCAGAACACCCCGAACACCGAAAAGCCGCTCGGCGCCAGGTCGCGGGCGGCCAGGTAGATCACCGCGTATCCGCACAGTGCCGTGACGGCCGTGGCGGTCCCGACCCGGGCCATGCTGCCGCGCGCCACCGGCCCCTGCGAGGCACTGATCTCGGTCATCGGGGCGGCGCTTTCGGCCCGCTGCCCCGAGGTATCGCCACAATTTGAAAATAGTAAGCGGCCCACAGCGTGCGCCGCGGCGGCGATCGGTGTTGGTTAGGGTGGGCGGCGGCCGGAAAGGATCGCAGTGCCCGCTTTGCGCACCTTCGGGGTCTCGCTGTTGGTCACCGCGGCGGCCCTGGTCCTCGGATACGCCTACGGCGGCCCCAAGAGTCTGTACCTGCTGCTGGTGCTGGCGGCCCTCGAGGTGTCGCTGTCCTTCGACAACGCCGTCATCAACGCCGCGGTGCTCAAGCAGATGAGCCGGTTCTGGCAGCGGATGTTCCTGACGATCGGGATCCTGGTCGCCGTGTTCGGGATGCGGCTGCTGTTCCCGTTGCTGATCGTGTGGGCGACCGCGGGCCTCGACCCGGTGCGCGCGCTCGAGTTGGCGCTGCGCCCGCCCCCGCACGGCGCGCTGGAATTTCCCGACGGCTCGCCCAGCTACCAGAAGCTGCTCACCGCCGCCCATCCCCAGATCGCCGCGTTCGGCGGCATCTTCTTGCTGATGCTGTTCTTGGACTTCCTGCTAATCGATCGAGATATCAAGTGGCTCAAGTGGATTGAGGTTCCGTTCGCCCGCATCGGGCGGCTGGGTCAGGTGTCGGTGGTGCTGAGCGGCCTGACGCTGGTGCTGGTCGGCACCGGGTTGACGCACTCCAGCCAGGAGGCGGTGACGGTGCTGACCGCCGGACTGCTGGGCATGGTCGCCTACCTGGTGGTCAACGGTTTGAGCCGGGCGTTTCGGCCGTCCGGGGTGGGGCAACCGCAACCGGCAGGCCCGGCGACCGGCTGGGCCGGGCTGAGTCTGTTCCTCTATCTGGAGGTGCTCGACGCCGCCTTCTCGTTCGACGGGGTCACCGGCGCGTTCGCGATCACCTCGGACCCGGTCGTCATCGTGCTGGGGCTGGGCGTGGTGGGCGCGATGTTCGTCCGGTCGATCACCATCTACCTGGTGCACCAGGAAACGCTGGACCGCTACGTGTACCTGGAACACGGCGCGCACTGGGCGATCGGCGCGCTGGCGGTGATCATGCTGGCGTCCATCGAGCCGCGGCTGACCGTTCCCGAGCCGGTGACCGCGTCGGTCGGGGTGTTCTTCATCGGAACGGCGGTGGGCTTCAGCGTGCTGCGGCGCCGCCGCGAATCCGGGCGGGCTAGTGCCCCTGGGCCTTGAACCGTTCGATCGACCGCTGCACCTCGGCCTCGGCCTCGGCGCGGCCGACCCAGTCCGCGGCCTTGACGAACTTGCCCGGCTCCAGGTCCTTGTAGTGCACGAAGAAGTGCTTGATCACGTCGAGCTCGAACTCCGGGACGTCGCCGATGTCCTGGATGTGCTCCCAGCGGTGGTCGCCGGCCGGCACGCACAGCACCTTGTCGTCGCCGCCCTTCTCGTCGGTCATCCGGAACATGCCGACCGGGCGCGCCTCGACGATCACCCCGGGGAACACCGACTGCGGCAGCAGCACCATCGCGTCCAGCGGGTCGCCGTCCTCACCCAGGGTGTCCTCGATGAAGCCGTAGTCGGTCGGGTAGGCCATCGCGGTGTACAGGTAGCGGTCCAGGCGCAGCCGACCGGTCTCGTGGTCAACCTCGTATTTGTTCCGCTGGCCCTTGAGGATCTCGATGGTCACGTCGAATTCCACCGCGTCGGCTCCTTGTCTGGGTAGGCAGTCTGGGAAGGCAGGCCAATTTTGCTCTGCTACACCCTAGTCGAGCCCGGCGGCGCCGATTCGGCAGAATGGCGTGCAGACAGTCAGGAGAGTGATGGCCCGTACTCGCTGGCAGAAATCCACCCCAGTGTTCATCGGGTTGGGCGTGCTGGCGTTCGTCGCTGCCGTGGTGGTTGCGGCAACGTTTTTCACCACGACCGGGCACGGCGCGGGCAACGCGCACGCCCCGATACCGGCTCCGCATGCACCCACGGTCAAGCCGGGCATGCTGCCGGTCAGCGACACCGCCGAGCTACCCACCGGACCCGGGGTGAGCGCCGCGCTGGCGCCGGTGGCTGCCGACCCCAACCTGGGCCGGCTGGGCGGCCGGATCACCGACGCCATCACCGGCAAAGAGCTGTGGCAGGTTGCCGACGACATGCCGTTGGTGCCGGCGTCCACCAACAAGGTGCTGACCGCCGCGGCCGCGCTGCTGACCCTGGACCGGCAGGCCCGGATCAGCACCCGGGTGGTGGCCGGCAGCCAGAACGCGCAGGGGCCCGTCGTGCTGGTGGGTGCGGGCGACCCGGTGCTGTCGGCGGCCCCGCCCGGGCAGCCGACCTGGTATCGAGGCGCGGCCCGGATCAGCGACCTGGTCGAGCAGATCCGCCGCAGCGGGGTGACGCCGACCGCGGTGCAGGTGGACACCTCGGCGTTCAGCGGGCCGACGATGGCGCAGGGCTGGGATCCCTCCGACGTGGACAACGGCGACATTGCGCCGATCGAGTCGGTGATGATCGACGCCGGACGCATCCAGCCCACCACGGTCAACTCCCGCCGCACCCGCACACCGGCGCTGGACGCGGGCCGGGAGCTGGCCAAGGCGCTGGGGTTGGACCCCAACGCGGTGACGGTCGCGACGGCGCCGTCCGGGGCGCGGCAGCTGGCCGTCGTGCAGTCGGCGCCGCTGGTGCAGCGGCTGTCGGAGATGATGGACCACTCCGACAACGTGCTGGCCGAGTGCATCGCCCGGGAGGTCGCGGCGGCCATCAACCGGCCGCGCAGCTTCGCGGGTGCGGCCGACGCGGTCACCAACCGGCTCAGCACCGCCCACGTCGACACCGCCGGCGCGACGCTGATGGATTCCAGCGGGCTGTCGGTCGACGACCGGCTGACCGCCAAGACGCTCGACGGCGTGCTGCAGGCCGCCGCCGGGCCGGACCAGCCGGCGCTGCGGGCGCTGCTGGATTTGCTGCCGATCGCCGCCGGCAGCGGCACCCTGGGCGACCGGTTCACCGACGCCTCGACCAACCAGGGCCCGGCCGGCTGGCTGCGCGCCAAGACCGGCTCGCTGACCGCCATCAACGCGCTGGCCGGCGTGCTCACCGACCGCAGCGGGCGGGTGCTGACGTTCGCGTTCATCTCCAACGATGCCGGCCCCAACGGCCGCAACGCGATGGACGCGCTGGCCACCCGGCTCTGGTTCTGCGGGTGCTCATGACGCCGGCGCCCGATCTGACGCTGGGTACCGCCGTCGACTGGCGATTCGCGGCCACCGTCGGCCGGCGGCTGGCCCGGCCCGGCCCGCCGTCCACCGACTACACCCGCCGCCAGGTGATCGACGAACTCGCCGGCGCCGCCACCAAGGCCGAGCCGTTGGTGCGCCAGGTCACCGGCCTGCTCACCGACGGCGCCGACGACGGCCGGGTGCCCGCCGCCCGCATCGTCGACCGCCCGGAGTGGATCGCCGCGGCGGCGGAGTCGATGCGGGTGATGATGAACGGCACCGAGCGGCCGCGCGGATTCCTCACCGGCCGGGTCACCGGCGCGCAGACCGGCGCGGTGCTGGCCTACGTGTCGTCGGGGATCCTCGGCCAGTACGACCCGTTCGCCACCGACCGGGGCGCCGGCGCGGGTTGCCTGCTGCTGGTCTACCCCAACGTCATCGCCGTCGAGCGGCAGCTGCGGATCGAGCCGTCGGATTTCCGGCTGTGGGTCTGCCTGCACGAGGTCACCCACCGCGTCCAGTTCACCGCCAACCCCTGGTTGCCCGGCTACATGTCGCAGGCGCTGGCCCTGCTGACCCGCGACACCGGCGACGACCTGGGGCAGGTGCTGAGCCGGCTCGCCGACTACGCGCGCAACCGCGGCAATCCGGCGTCACAGGCCGACGCGAACTCGACCGGGATCCTCGGGCTGGTGCGGGCCGTGCAGTCCGAGCCCCAGCGCCAGGCCCTGGACCAGCTGCTGGTGCTGGGCACCCTGCTGGAGGGCCACGCCGACCACGTGATGGACGCCGTCGGCCCGATGGCGGTGCCGTCGGTGGCCACCATCCGCCGCCGCTTCGACGAGCGCCGGCACCGCAAGCAGCCGCCGCTGCAGCGGTTGCTGCGCGCCCTGCTGGGGCTCGACGCCAAGCTCAGCCAGTACACCCGGGGCAAGGCGTTCGTCGACCAGGTGGTGGGCCGGGTCGGCATGGCGCGGTTCAACGCCATTTGGACGGGGCCCGAAACGCTGCCGCTGCCGGTCGAAATCGAAGAGCCCCAGCGATGGATCGACCGGGTGCTCTAGACCGGCTGCGCACCGCGGTCGAGGCGTTCAGCACGGCCCACCTCGGTGCGGTCGAACGCTGGTGCGTGGCGCTGTCCGGCGGCCCGGATTCGCTGGCGCTCACCGCCGTGGCGGCCCGGCTGCGGCCCACCACCGCGGTGATCGTCGACCACGGCCTACAACCGGACTCGGCCACCGTCGCGCAAACCGCCCGGGCCCAGGCCATTGCGTTGGGTTGCGTTGCGGCGCAAGTCATTTCGGTTCACGTCGACGGCGAGGGCGGCCCGGAGGCGGCGGCGCGGCGGGCCCGCTACGCGGCGCTGGCCGCGCACCGCGACGGGCCGGTGCTGTTGGGTCACACCCTCGACGATCAGGCCGAGACGGTGCTGTTGGGGCTCGGCCGCGGGTCGGGGGTGCGCTCGATCGCGGGCATGCGTCCCCACGATCCGCCGTGGTGCCGGCCGCTGCTCGGGCAGCGGCGCGCGGTGACGCACGCGGCATGCGCGGAGTTGGGCCTGACGGCGTGGCAGGACCCGCACAACAGCGACCGCCGGTTCACCCGCGCCCGACTGCGCGCCGAGGTGCTGCCGCTGCTGGAAGAGGTGCTCGGCGGCGGCGTGGCCGAGGCGCTGGCCCGCACCGCGACGGCGCTGCGCGAGGACAACGAGTTGCTCGACGCGCTGGCCGAGCGGGCGCTGCCCGCCGCCCAGGCCGGGGCGGGGCTGCAGGTGGCGGCGCTGGCCGGGCTGGACGCGCCCGTGCGGCGCCGGGTGATCCGGGCCTGGCTGCTGGCCGGCGGTGCAACGGGATTGACCGACAAGCAGATTCGCGGGGTGGACAACCTGGTCACCGCCTGGCGCGGTCAGGGCGGGGTGGCGGTCGGGTCGTCGCAGCCCGGCGAGCGGCTGTTCGCGGGGCGCCGCGACGGCATGTTGACGCTGTGGCGCGAGCCGGTCCGTTAACCGCAATGCCGGAGCCGCCGTTGGTTATTCGCCGGCCGGCGTGGCACGCTGTGGGCGTGGCCCAGATCTCCTCGGCGATCACCCCCGCCCAGCCCGCGGAGCTGTACCCCGGGGATATCAAGTCTGTCCTGCTGACGGCGGAGCAAATTCAGGCCCGCATCGCCGAACTCGGCCGCGAAATCGGGGACAACTACCGCGATGCCGCGGCCGAGACCGGACAGGACCTGCTGCTGATCACCGTGCTCAAGGGCGCTGTGATCTTTGTCACCGACCTGGCCCGGGCGATTCCGCTGCCCACCCAGTTCGAATTCATGGCCGTCAGCTCCTACGGGTCGTCGACGTCGTCGTCGGGCGTGGTGCGCATCCTCAAGGACCTGGACCGTGACATCCAGGGCCGCGACGTGCTGATCGTCGAGGACGTCGTGGACTCGGGGCTGACGCTGTCCTGGCTGCTGCGCAACCTGAGCACCCGTCATCCTCGGTCGCTGCGGGTGTGCACGCTGTTGCGCAAGCCCGACGCCAGGGGCGCCCACGTCGACATCGCCTACGTGGGGTTCGACATCCCCAACGACTTCGTGGTGGGATACGGCCTCGACTACGACGAGCGCTACCGCGACCTGTCCTACATCGGCACCCTGGACCCCAGGGTCTACCAGCAGTAGCTCCCGCTCAGTCCAGCTCCCAGGACGCGGTGACGGTGAACTTCACCGTCTGCTGGCCCGGTTCCAGCGGCACCGCCATCGGCATCGCGCGCGGCGACGGTGGCGGGCCGCCGGGTGGCGGGGCGTTGCCCGTCGCCTCCGAAATGGACAGCACCTTGCCCAGGTGCAGACCGGACAGCTGGGCGTACTGCTCGGCGCGGCTTTTGGCGTCGTTGAACGCGCGGGTGCGGGCGTCCTTGACCAGCTGCGAATCGTCGGCGATGGAGTAGCTGACCGACCGGATCCGGGTGGCGTCGCCGCCGGTGCCGACGATGAGGGCCAGCAGTCGTGACGCGGCGTCGGGCGGGTGGATCTTGACGGCGACGGCGTTGCTGGCGCGATAGCCGGTGATCGCGGCGCTGCCGCCGGCCTCGGGGTTGCTGTACTGGGGTGTCAGCGCGACCTCGGTGGTGCTGATGTCCTTGTGGTCGATGCCCGCGCCGACCAGCGCGTTGATGACGGCCTGCTGACGCTCGTTGGTCTGGTTCATCGCGGTGGTGACATCGGACGCGGTGAACTCGATGCCGACGTCGGCGGTCAGGGTGTCCGGAACGCCCTGGACCTGGCCGGAACCCACCACCGTCACCTGCCGGGGCGCGGCGCCGGACGGCGGCGGACCGTGCTTGTCGCACGCCGAGATCGCGACGACGGCCAGCCCGGCGGCGGCCGCCGCGATCGCTGAGCGGACACACTTCGGGGCGTTCGTTGCGACCGGCATGTCTGGCACCTTAGCCGCCGCGGCGTCGTCCGGTTTGCTTGGACGTCACCCCCGCGTGGTGCCGCCGCCGCCGGCAAACCGGGTTGGGGTGGCGTGCGCGACTCATATAAGGACATATATGACTCCAAACATATTGGAATACAGGGCTATTCATGACAAATCCAAAAGTCGCAGCAGCGTGGTCCAGCTAAGTGAACAGTTGCCGAATCGGCCATGAATTGGGTCTATAGGGGCTGTTCTCACTGGACGCGACTGACCTAACGTGTCCAGCCGGTAGCCGAAAAGTGTTCGGCTGAATGGGTTTTGAGGAGGGGACATGTCATTTCTGATGGTGCGCCCGGAAATATTGGATGCGGCGGCCCGGGAGCTGCACGGCATCAATGCCGCGGTGCTGCAGAGCAATTCGGCCGTGGCAGCGCCGACGACGGCGGTGGCTCCGGCCGCCGCCGATGTGGTGTCGCTGGTGACGGCGGCGCGGTTCTCCCGGCACGGGCTGGCCTTCCAGGAGGTCAGTGCGCAGGCCGCGCAGCTGCGCGACCAGTTCGCGACAACCCTTGGCATCAGCGCCGGTTCGTATGCCGCCGCCGAGATCGCCAACACCGCCGCGGTCGGCTGAGGAAGCACGATGCTGAACTTCGGGCAGCTGGATTTCGCGCAGCTTCCGCCGGAGATCAACTCCGGGCTGATGTATTCCGGACCCGGCGCGGGGCCGCTGCTGGCCGCTGCGGCGGCCTGGAACGGACTGGCCGCCGAATTACGTTCCGCCGCAGCGTCCTTCGGGTCGGCGATCACCGGCGTGGGCGACGCCGGGTGGCAGGGGCCGGCCGCGTCGTCGATGCTGGCCGCGGCGGCGCCGCAGCTGGCGTGGCTCAGCGGCACCGCCGGACGGGCGGAGCTCGCCGCCGGTCAGGCCCTCGCGGCGGTGAGCGCCTATGAGACGGCCTTCGCCGAGACGGTGCCCCCACCGGTGATCGCGGCCAACCGTGCGCTGCTGCTGCAGTTGCTGGCCACCAACTTCCTCGGCCAGAACACCCCGGCCATCGCGGACGTCGAGGCGCAATACGGCGAAATGTGGGCTCAGGACGCCGCGGCCATGTACGGGTATGCGCTCGCGTCGGCCGCGGCGTCGACGCTGCCACCGTTCGAGCCGGCGAAACCCGCAACCGACCCGGCGGGGCTGGCCCGTCAGGCCGCCGCGACGGCGCAGGCGGCCGGGACCGGCGCCGGTGACAGAGCCCAAGGACTCGGCGCGGCGCCGCAATCCATGTCCACGCTGGCCGCGGGGACCAACAATCCGCCGCCGGCCAATCCAGGGTTCTCGCTGGGCGGGATCAGCCTGAATCCCGAGGGCGACGGGCTCGTCATCGGGGGACCGCTGGGCGATCTGCTGGAGGGGCTGACCGGGTCGCAAACCCTGGACGCCAGCACGCCTTTCGACGCGTTCATTCGGTTGATCTCCCCGACGCGACTGTTCACCACCTCGTTCAAGGACATCCAGGGCATTGCCCAGGGCATGATGCCCGCCGCCAAGTCCGCCGGCGAGGGCGTGGCCAAAGCCGCCGAAGCGGTCCTGCCCGCGGCCGTCCCGGGCGCCGGCCTGGGCTCGTTGGGCTCGCTGGGCTCGATCGGCGGGTCGGTCGGCAAGGCGGCATCGATCGGCGGATTGTCGGTCCCGGCTTCGTGGGCGAGCGCGGCCCCCACGCCGCCCTCGGTCGCCGTGGCGCTCAACGGGGCCACGACAGCCGGCGCCGCCGAGCACGCCGCCAGCGCGGTGGGCGGGGTGCCGATGATGCCCGCCGGTGCCGCGGGCCGCGGCGCGGGTGCCCACTTCGTCGTTCCCCGTTACGGTTTCAAACCCACGGTCATCGCTCAACCGCCGGCCGGAGGATGATCCGGCGGATCAGAAGGGCGGGTCGTCGGGCAGCGGCTGATACGCCGGCTCGTCGGGCACCCAGTCCGGCGGCAGTTCCTCCGGTTCTCGGGGATCGTTGACCCAGGCGCAGAAGGGGCTGGTGCTTGGTCCGCCTTTGAACAGGAAAAGCATGTCGCGCATGTGATTTCGGAACTTTCGGTCCGCGATCTCGCGCTGCCGGGCCTGCTCCAGCCGGATCCGGGCCTCGTTGATCGGACGCTGCTCACGATTGTGCTTGCGCGCCCGCATGATCCGGCCGTTTCGCTGTTTCGATCTGCTTCGCCGGTTGGGTGTCGGGGCCGCGCATGCCGGACCGCGCGGCTGGGCGAACAGGTCGGCCCCCGCGGGCGACGTCCGGTACGTCCGTCCGCTCGGCGAGGTCCAGACCACGGTGCCGTCGGCCAGTTGCCTGTCGCGCCACCCGCCGAAGGTTTTGAGCCGATGATGTTGGCGGCACAGGCATTTGAGGTTCTCCAGCACCGTCCACCCGCCGGCCACCGGATTCTGATGGTTGAACGGCACGGAATGGTCGAGGTCACAGATCACCGCCGGACGGCTGCATCCGGGGAAGCGGCAGGTGAGATCCCGGCACCGAACGGCCCGCTCCAGCGCCGCCGACGGCTGGTAGCGCAGGGCCGCCGCCGGGCTGGTCGCGGGATTGGCGACGAGCAGGTGCGCGGCCGCCGCCAGTCGGCGCACCTGGTCGGCGTCGATGACGCCGTAGCCTTCCAGGTAGCCCGGCTCGGCGCCATCGGCGTAGACGGTTCGGTCGCTGGCCACCACGTTGATGACCACCCGCGCCCCGGTCCGGTCGTCTGCGTTCTGGTCGCCGGTTCGAGCCGGGCAGTCGGGTTGTCCACAGGCGCAGGGCAATCGGCGGCCCTCGGCCAGCGCGGCCAACGCGTCGGCGCGGCGCTGATCCAGCGTCCGGGGATCCGCCGGGCATACCTGCTTGGCGAGTTGGGACAACCGCCGGTCGAACGCCGTCGCCGCGGCGGCGGCGACCGAGCCGTGCACCTCGGCCATCCCGTTCTCCGCGGCGCTGATCCCGATGTGCCGGTCCTCTTCGGCGGCCAGCCGGCGCTCGCGCGCGGCGTCGGGATCGGCGGTGCGCACGGCGGCGTCGACGGCGTTGACGATCCGCTGCCGCGACCAGCCGTGCCAGTTGCCGATGCGGGCGGCGAGCGACCGGTCAAGCTTGGCGATCAGTTCCGTGTCGGTGACCAGACTCGTGCGAGTGATGATCAATCGTACTGTGCGCCAATCGGTTCGGCCCTCGGCGAGCAGCGCCGCCACCTCCGGCAGCCTGGTGTCGAGCGTCTCGGCGTAGTACACCAGGTAGCTGGCTGCCGCCGCGGAGAGGTTCATCGCCGCGGCCACCTCGGCGGCGGTCTGCTCGAAGCCGTCGATCTCCGCATACTCCGGCTCCGGGCGGTCGGCGGTGGCCACCCGGTGGCGAAGCAATGCCGCCACGGCCGCGAACCGGCGCGCCACCAGCATCGACTCCTCGCGATGGGTGGACTCGATCACCGCCACCAACGCAGCCGGATCCGGGCTCGATTCGAACATATGTTCGATCATAGCCCGTCGCTAAGACATCAGGGCGTGACGAGAACCTTGCAGTGCCGCTCGGGATCGGCGAGGTCGTCGAACGCCGCGCCGACCCCGTCCAGCCCGACCTCGCCGGTGATCAGCGGCGCCACGTCGATGTCACCCTCGGCGAGCGCGCGCAGCGAATCGCCGAACTCCTCGGGGGTGTAGGCGAGCACGAACTGCACGTTGATCTCCTTGGCGATCGCGAAGAAGGGGTGGACGGTGTCGGGCTGCATGCACACGCCGGCGACCACCAGCCGGGTGCCGGGCCTGGCGCGCAGCAGCACGTCGTCGATGATGCCGGGTACGCCGACCGCCTCGAACACCACCGCGGGCTTGACGCTGTCGAACGGCGAGCCCTGCGCGGGATCCAGCGTCCGGTGGGCCCCCATCGCGGTGGCCAGCTGGCGGCGCTTGGGCGAAAAGTCGGACGCCACAATCGATTCCACACCGCGCGTGGCGAGGGCGGCGATGATGGCGATCCCGATCGGGCCGCACCCGAGCACCAGGGCGGTCTCGGCCGGGGTGATGTTCGATTTGTTGACCGCGTGCAGTCCGACCGCCATGGGTTCGGTCAGCGCCGCGTGCTTGACGTCCAGGCCGTTGGGGATGGGCAGCAGCAGCGGCGCCGAGAGCAGCATCCGCTCGGCATAGCCGCCGATCGTGGTGTTGCTGTAGACGATCGGCTCGACGCCCTTGGCGGACAACAACACCGGCAGCGAGGTGACCAAAGTGCCCGGGGGATGGGTTTCGGTGTCGGGGCCCGCTTCGAGTATCTCGGCGCTGAATTCGTGTCCCATGAAGATGTCGTGGTCCAGGTCGACGCGCATGCCGGCCGCGCCGCCGGCCACCCGATCGCTCATCTGAAGCACCTGGGCGCCGTGGGCGGCGAAATGCAGGTCCGAGCCGCAAATCCCGCACGCCCGCACCCCGACGAGCACCTGGCCGGTTTCGGGTATCGGTTCGGGCACGTCGTCGCGGTAGACCATGCGACCGTCGCGCAACACCGCCGCGCGCATCAGTGCACCGCGTCCTTGTGCTCGTCGACATGTTCGCTGATCGCCTTGACCACGGCCTCACCCGCCCGGCCGAGCAACTGGTCGCGCATGCCCTTCGCCCAGTCGTGCGATGCGCGCGAGGCGTCGAGCTGCCGCTTGAAGTGCGGAATCACCTTGCGCGCCATCAGGTCATAGCAGTGGTATGTCGCTTCCGGTGAGGCCCAGTCATGGCCCAGCATCAACAGGGTGCCGAAACCGCCGGACCGGTCCAGCAGGTCCTCGATGTGGGCGATGGCGTCCTCGGGCGTGCCGATGCAGCAGTTGCCCTTGGCCGCGTACTCGGCGACGAACTCGTGCGGCGTCTGGGTGCCCTCCACGCTGTTGGCCAGCGGGACGAAGCCGGCCGCGCCGAAGTAGTTCGCGAAATCCTGTAGCCCGTAAGTGCAATCGTCGATCGCCTGCTCGCGACTGTCCGCGATGTGCATGATGCTCAAGACGCGCCAGTCGCCGCGGTCCGGTTCGTCCCGGCCGGCCTTGGCGGCCTGCTCGCGCACCACGTCCCAGGTGGTCTCCAGCGCCGCGTAACCGCCGGGCACCGACATCGACAGCGACAGCAGCGAGGTGCCCAGCGCGCCGGCCAACCGCGGACCCGAGGGGGAAATCATTGCGGCCGTGGATATCTCGGGGTACGGCCAGGTGTAGGGCCGGATGTGCAACTGGGCGTCACGCAGCGTGAACCAGTCGGAGTGACGGTCGATTCGCTCGGTGGGGGCGGCGCGGAACAGCGCCAGGATCGCCTCCAGCGACTCCTGCATCATGTGCCGCTGATCGACGGGGTCGATGCCCATCATGTAGGCGTCCGACGGCAGCGCGCCGGGCCCGGTGCCGAACATCACCCGGCCGCGGGTCAGGTGATCGAGCAGCACCCAGCGATCGGCCACCATGAGCGGATGGTGATAGGGCAGCGACACCACGCCGGTGCCCAACCGAATGTGTTTGGTCCGCTCGGCCGCGGTGGCGATGAACACCTCCGGGCAGGCGATCAGTTCGTAGCCGCCGGAGTGGTGTTCGCCGAACCACGCCTCGTCGAATCCGAGCCGATCCAGTGCTACCACCCGTTCCAGGTCGTATTCCAGTGCGACCGTTGGGGATTGGCCGACGGGGTGAAACGGGGTGATGAAGACACCGAACCGCAGGGGCGCGCTCATCGCAGCTCCAATCCGTTGAGGAAGTCCAGTAAGGCCGCGTTCACTTCGGCGGGGCGCTCCTGCTGCAGCCAGTGCCCGGCGCCGTCGATCATCACGTGCCGGTACGGGCCGGAGATCACCTCCGCCGCGCGGTCGGCCCGGGTGAAGGACAGGACGGGATCGGCCGTCCCGCCGATGAACAGGCACGGCACCGCGATCTTGGCGCCGTCGAGTTCGGGGGTGGTCTCCCAGTTGCGGTCGAAATTGCGATACCAGTTCAGGCCGCCGGTGAAGCCGGTGCGCGAGAATTCGGCGATGTAGTGGTCCAGCTCGTCCTGGCTGATCCACTCCGGCAGCCCGTCGGGCTCGGGAAGGCGTTCGAGGAAACCCTCCGGACCCGGCGCCACCATCCGCAGCCCCGCCGCCTTGTCGCCGTCGGTCCGCAGGCTGCCCATCATCCGTCGCATCACCTGCGCGGGATCGGCGTTCAACTCGGCGTCGGCCACCCCGGGCTCCTGGAAGTACAGGATGTAGAAGAAGTTCTCGCCGAACATCTTTCGCCACGCCTGCGTCGGCGCCAGCCGCGGCCGGGGCGTCACCGGCACACTCATGGCGGCGACGGCCGCGACCCGGTCCGGGTGCAGCAGCGGCGCATTCCACACCACCGCCGCACCCCAGTCGTGCCCCACCCACACAGCGCGCTGGGCGCCGACGTCGTCGAGCAGGCCGACGAGGTCGGCGGTCAACTGGTGAATGTCGTAGGCCTCGACGGCATCCGGGCGATCCGAGCCGCCGTAGCCGCGCTGATCGGGCGCCAGCACGTGGTAGCCGGCGTCGGCGAGGACGTCGATCTGGTGTCGCCAGGAGTACGCCAGTTCGGGGAATCCGTGGGCCAGGATCACCACGGGTGCGCCGCGGTCGCCCGCTTCGGTCACCCGCAGCCGCACACCATTGGTATCTACTAACCGTTGGGTAGGGGGCACCGTCTCACCAAAGCACAACGGTCGCGGACAGAGAAGGGCCCAATTGACGCGAATGGCGGTAGGTTGCGCATCAAATGGCCGCAACACCGCAATACTCGGGTTTATGCGCCTGGACCATGTCGTGCTGTGGACCAGAAATCCGCGGGTGTCGATGGACTTCTACACGCGCGTCGTCGGGCTGGAACCGGTTCGGTTCGCCGAATTCGAGGCCGGCGAGGCGCCGTTCCCCAGCGTGCGCATCTGCGCGGACTCGATCATCGACTTGATGCCGCTCGAGATGGTTTCGGGCGCCGCGTCGTCCGGGGTCGCCGAGGGCAGTGCCGGTAACCCCGTCAACCACGTCTGTATTGCCTTGTCCAAGGCCGAATACGACGCGCTGGAGGCGCGCCTGCAGGCCGAGGGCGTGGACACCGGCGTGCGGCTGAGCCGGAGTTTCGGCGCGCGGGGCTGGTCGCCGCACACGTACTACTTCGCCGACCCGGACGGCAACGTCGTCGAGGCCCGCTACTACGAGTGACGGGCCCGGCCGCAGCGCCGAGCGTCACGCAGGAGTGACACCGGCCGCCGACGGCAGCGCCAGCGTGACGCTCGGGAACCGCCGGTCGTTGCTATTGACGAGGACGCTGCGCCCCGGCTCTGCCGGAGCTGGCGATCGCCGCTGAGCACGACGGCGGCGACCCGCTGCGCCCCGGCTCTGCCGGAGCTGGCGATCGCCGCTAGCGGTAGCCTGGACTTTTCCAGCTGCGTGTATATCGGGGAAGGACCTGCCCAGTAAGGGCCGATGATTGATGAACCGGAAAAACGTTATTCGCACCATCACGGCGATTGCTGTCGTGGTGCTGCTCGGCTGGTCGTTCTTCTACTTCAGCGACGACACCCGCGGCTATAAGCCCGTCGACACCTCGGTGGCGATGGCCCAGATCAATGGCGACAACGTCAAGAGCGCGCAAATCGACGACCGCGAACAGCAACTGCGCCTGACCCTGAAGAAGGGCAACGGCGACACCGACAACTCCGACAAGGTCATCACCAAATATCCCAGCGGCTACGCGGTCGACCTGTTCAACGCGCTGAGCGCCAAGAACGCGAAGGTCAGCACGGTCGTCAACCAGGGCAGCATCCTGGGCGAGCTGCTGGTGTACGTGCTGCCCCTGCTGCTGCTGGTCGGGTTGTTCGTGATGTTCTCGCGCATGCAGGGCGGCGCCCGGATGGGCTTCGGGTTCGGCAAGTCGCGGGCCAAACAGCTGTCCAAGGACATGCCCAAGACCACCTTCGCCGACGTCGCCGGGGTCGACGAGGCGGTCGAGGAGCTCTACGAGATCAAGGACTTCCTGCAGAACCCGGGCCGCTATCAGGCGCTGGGCGCCAAGATCCCCAAGGGCGTGCTGCTCTACGGGCCACCCGGCACCGGTAAGACGCTGCTGGCCCGGGCGGTGGCCGGCGAGGCCGGGGTTCCGTTCTTCACCATCTCCGGATCCGACTTCGTCGAGATGTTCGTCGGGGTGGGCGCGTCCCGGGTTCGTGACCTGTTCGACCAGGCCAAACAGAACAACCCGTGCATCATCTTCGTCGACGAGATCGACGCGGTGGGACGCCAGCGCGGCGCCGGCCTGGGCGGCGGTCACGACGAGCGCGAGCAGACGCTGAACCAGTTGCTGGTCGAGATGGACGGGTTCGACCCGCGGGCCGGCGTGATCCTGATCGCCGCCACCAACCGGCCCGACATCCTGGACCCGGCGCTGTTGCGGCCCGGCCGCTTCGACCGCCAGATCCCGGTGTCCAACCCGGACCTGGCCGGCCGTCGCGCGGTGCTGGCGGTGCATTCCAAGGGCAAGCCGATCGCCCCCGACGCCGACCTCGACGGCCTGGCCAAGCGCACCGTCGGCATGACCGGCGCCGACCTGGCCAACGTGATCAACGAGGCGGCGCTGCTGACCGCCCGGGAGAACGGCACCGTCATCACCAGCGCCGCTTTGGAGGAAGCGGTCGACCGGGTGATCGGCGGGCCGCGCCGCAAGGGCCGCATCATCAGCGAGCAGGAAAAGAAGATCACCGCCTACCACGAGGGCGGCCACACGCTGGCGGCCTGGGCGATGCCCGACATCGAACCCATCTACAAGGTGACGATCCTGGCGCGCGGCCGCACCGGCGGGCACGCGGTCGCGGTGCCCGAGGAGGACAAGGGCCTGCGGACCCGCTCGGAGATGATCGCGCAACTGGTGTTCGCGATGGGTGGCCGCGCCGCCGAGGAGCTGGTCTTCCGCGAGCCGACCACCGGCGCGGTGTCCGACATCGAGCAGGCCACCAAGATCGCCCGCGCGATGGTCACCGAGTTCGGCATGAGCTCC
Organism: Mycobacterium sp. MAC_080597_8934; assembly: GCF_000523975.1. Taxonomy (NCBI): domain Bacteria; kingdom Bacillati; phylum Actinomycetota; class Actinomycetes; order Mycobacteriales; family Mycobacteriaceae; genus Mycobacterium; species Mycobacterium sp. MAC_080597_8934. The sequence goes on from NZ_JAOS01000001.1 coordinate 189,790, forward strand.
AAACTCGGTGCGGTCAAATACGGTTCGGAACACGGCGACCCGTTCCTCGGCCGCACCATGGGCACCCAGGCCGACTACTCGCACGAGGTCGCCCGTGACATCGACGACGAGATCCGCAAGCTGATCGAGGCCGCCCACACTGAGGCCTGGGAGATCCTCACCGAATACCGCGACATCCTCGACACGCTGGCGGGCCAGCTGCTGGAGAAGGAGACGCTGCACCGCGCCGAGCTGGAGAGCATCTTCGCGGGCGTCGAAAAGCGGCCCCGGCTCACGATGTTCGACGATTTCGGTGGCCGTATCCCGTCGGACAAGCCGCCGATCAAGACACCCGGCGAACTGGCCATCGAGCGCGGCGAGCCGTGGCCCCCGCCCGCCCCCGAGCCGGCCTTCAAGGCGGCCATCGCCCGGGCCAGCGAGGCCGCCGCGGCCGCCCGGCTGGAGGCCGACCGAAACGCCAACGGCGGCAACGGTTCTCACGCCAACCAGGGCGGTAATCGGCAGGGACCCACCCAACCCGACTACGGTGCGCCGGCCGGCTGGCGGGCGCCGGGCTGGCCGCCGCAGCAATCGCAGCAGCCCAACTACTGGCACCCGCCCGCCCAGCCGCCCTACTGGCAGCAACCGGCGCACGGCTACCCGGGCCAGCAGCCCTACCCGGGCCAGCAGCCCTATCCCGGCCAGCCGGGCGGACCGGCTCAGTCCGGCCCACCCCAGGCCCGTCCGCCGTACCCGCCGTACCCGCCGTATCCGCCGCCCGGTCAGCCCGCCCCCGAGGGTGGGTCGCCGGACCGGCAGGATGACGACGTGAGCCGGTCCAACCCGCCGGCCCACGGCTGAGCAAACGGAGGATGTGATGGCCGGGAACGGTTCAGCGCCGGACACCGCGACGCACCAGGTCCGGCAGTTCGACCAGGCGCGCGCCGAGGCCGCCGTCCGCGAGTTGCTGTTCGCCATCGGCGAGGACCCCGACCGGCACGGCCTGGCCGAAACCCCGGCCCGCGTCGCCCGCGCCTACCGGGAGATGTTCGCCGGCCTGTACACCGACCCGGACAGCGTGCTGAACACCATGTTCGACGAGGAACACGACGAACTGGTGCTGGTCAAGGAGATCCCGCTGTACTCCACCTGCGAGCACCACCTGGTGTCGTTTCACGGGGTGGCCCATGTCGGTTACATCCCCGGCAACGACGGCCGGGTCACCGGCCTGTCCAAGATCGCCCGCCTGGTCGACCTGTACGCCAAGCGGCCCCAGGTGCAGGAGCGGCTGACCAGTCAGATCGCCGACGCCCTGGTGAAAAAGCTCAATCCGCGCGGGGTGATCGTGGTGGTCGAGGCCGAGCACCTGTGCATGGCGATGCGCGGTGTCCGCAAACCCGGTGCCGTCACCACGACGTCGGCGGTGCGCGGGCTGTTCAAGACCAACGCGGCTTCTCGGGCGGAGGCGCTCGACCTGATCCTGCGTAAGTGAGTCCGGCGCCTTGCAGGTAATGGGAGTCTTGAACGTCACTGACGATTCGTTCTCCGACGGTGGCCGCTACCTCGACCCCGACAAGGCCGTCGCACACGGACTGGCGCTGGTCGCCGAGGGCGCCGGCATCGTCGACGTGGGCGGCGAATCCACCCGCCCCGGCGCCACCCGGATCGACCCGCGCGTGGAGACCTCCCGCGTCGTCCCGGTCGTCAAAGCGCTTGCGGCAGAAGGTGTCACGGTGAGCATCGACACCATGCACGCCGACGTCGCGCGGGCGGCGCTGGGCAGCGGCGCGCGGATCGTCAACGACGTGTCCGGCGGGCGCGCCGATCCGGCGATGGCGCCGCTGCTGGCCGAGGCGAAAGTGCCCTGGGTGCTGATGCATTGGCGATCGGTGTCGGCCGAGCGCCCGCACGCGGCGCCGCAGTACCGCGACGTGGTCACCGAGGTGCGCGCGGAACTGCTGGCCAGCGTCGACGCCGCGGTGGCAGCCGGCGTCGATTCCGCCCGGCTGATGATCGATCCGGGGTTGGGATTCGCCAAGACCGGACAACACAATTGGGCCCTGCTGCACGCGTTGCCGCAGTTGGTCGCCACCGGGATCCCGGTACTGCTGGGCGCCTCCCGCAAACGGTTCCTCGGCACGCTGCTGGCCGGGCCCGACGGCACGCCACGGCCGCCCGACGGGCGGGAGACGGCGACCGCGGTGATTTCCGCGCTGGCCGCGCTGCACGGGGCGTGGGGGGTGCGGGTGCACGACGTGCGGGCCACGGTCGATGCGCTCAAGGTGCTCGGCGCTTGGATGGGAGACGATGGCTGATCGAATCGAGTTGCGCGGCTTGAGGGTTCGCGGACAACACGGAGTGTTCGACCACGAGCGCGTCGACGGGCAGGACTTCGTCATCGACGTCACGGTCTGGATCGACCTGGTGGGCGCCGCGGCCAGCGACGAGCTGGCCGACACCTACGACTACGCCGCGCTGGCGCAGTTGGCCGCCGACGTGGTGACCGGCCCGGCGCGCAACCTGATCGAAACCGTCGGGGCGCAGATCGCCGACCAGGTGATGGACGACAAACGTGTGCACGCCGTCGAGGTGGTGGTGCACAAGCCGCAGGCCCCGATCCCGCAGCAGTTCGCCGACGTCGCGGTGGTGGTGCGGCGGTCGCGGCGCGGCGGCCGCGGTTCGGTGGTCCCGGCGGGCGGGGCGCTATGACACGCGACGACGACGATGACGCCGGCGCAGCCGGGGTTGAGGAGCGGCGCCGATGACACGCGTTGTCTTATCTATCGGCTCCAATCTGGGGGACCGGCTGGCGCGGCTGCAGTCCGTCGTCGACGGGCTCGGCGGCGCGGTGCGCGCCATCTCGCCGGTGTACGAAACCCAACCCTGGGGCCGGGTGGATCAGGCGCCGTTTCTCAACGCGGTGCTGATCGCCGACGACCCGGCCTGCGACGGCCAGGGCTGGCTGCGCCGGGCGCAGGAATTCGAGCGGGCGGCGGGCCGGGTGCGCGGCGAACGCTGGGGCCCGCGCACCCTCGACGTCGACCTGATCGCCTGCTACGGCGACGGCGAGGTGATCTCCCGGGAGAACAACCTGACCCTGCCTCATCCGCTGGCGCATCTGCGGGCCTTCGTCCTGATCCCCTGGCTGGCCGTCGACCCGGACGCGCGGCTGACGGTGGCCGACGGGCCGCAACCGGTCGCCCGCCTGCTGGCCCAGCTGGACCAGGCCGACCGGGACGGTGTCCGGCCGACCGGCCTGACGCTGACACCGCCCGCGGGCTCGCCGGCCGATCCGGGGGCGGGCAGCTGATGGGCCCCACCCGCAAACGTGACCTGACGGCCGCGGTGGTCGGCGCTGCCGTCGTGGGTTATCTGCTGGTCCAGGGCCTGTATCGGTGGTTTCCGCCGATCACGGTGTGGACCGGGCTGTCGCTGCTGGCCGTCGCCGTCATCGAGGCGCTGTGGGCGCGCTACGTGCGCACCAAGATCAACGACGGCGAGATCGGCTCCGGTCCCGGCTGGCTGCATCCGCTGGCGGTGGCACGCAGCCTGATGGTGGCCAAGGCGTCGGCGTGGGTGGGCGCGCTGGTGCTGGGCTGGTGGATCGGGGTGCTGGTGTACTTTCTGCCGCGCCGCTCCTGGCTGCGGGCGGCCGCCGAGGACACCTCGGGGGCGGTGGTGGCGGCCGTCAGCGCGCTGGCTCTGCTCGTCGCCGCGCTGTGGCTGCAACATTGCTGCAAATCCCCGCCGGACTCCGGCGAGCACGGCGAGGGCGCGGAAACCTAACCGACCCGGCCACGGGGCGGGCAACCCGCAAAGAATCGCCGGAGTCGGCCGACACGCTGATTGACCTCGCGCAGGTACAGTTTGGCCATGACCGTTCTGTCCCGCGGCGCCCGGGTCCGGCGCGGCGGCCGCAGGCCGGGTTGGGTGCTCTTGACCGCGTTGCTGGTCCTCGCGATGGGGGCCAGTTCCGCATTGGTTTTCACCAATCGGGTGGAACTCCTCAAGCTCGCTGTAATCCTGGCGCTGTGGGCCGCAGTCGCCGGCGCTTTCGTCTCCGTGCTGTATCGCCGCCAAAGCGACGCCGACCAGTCCCGCGTCCGCGACCTCAAACTGGTCTACGACCTGCAGCTGGACCGCGAGATCTCGGCCCGGCGCGAATACGAGCTCACGGTAGAGTCCCAGCTGCGCCGCGAGCTCGCCTCCGAGCTGCGCGCCCAGGCCGCCGACGACCTGGCCGAGCTGCGCGCCGAGCTGAGCGCCCTGCGGACCAGCCTGGAAATCCTGTTCGACACCGACCTGGGGCAGCGCCCGGCGCTCGGGGCGTTCGAGGGCGAGCCGCAACCCGAGCGGGCGTACAGCGAGTGGGAGCGCAACGGCGAGAACCCCCGCGACACGCCGGTGGATTGGGTGCCCAGCGATCGGGTGACCTCGGCACCCCAGGAGCATCCGCCCGGACGGCACGACGAGACGGCCATCATCGACGTGCCCGAGGAGCCGCTGATGCCGCCCCGCCCGCAGCAGCCAGCGCCGCCGCGGCGCGAGCGTCCCCGCTACCAGGAGCCCCCGGGGCCGACGGAGCCGCGGTTCGAGCCCCGGTATCAACCCCCGCCGGCCGCCGCCGCGACGCCACCTCCGCCGGAAACGCCGCCGGAACCCCCGCGCGAGCCCCAGCCGGAACCGCAACCCGAACCCCAGCCCCAGCCGCAGGGCCGCGACTGGCAGCCCATGGGCGCCGAGGGGCAGTGGTTGCCGCCCGGATCACCGGGCAGCAACTGGGCCGGCGCCGACGCGGAGTCGACGGGTGGACGCCGGCGTGCCCGGCATTCGGGCGCCGACGAGGCCTGGGACGGCATGCCCGTCGAGCCCGTGCCCCCGCCGCCGTACGCCGAGTCCGGTCGCCGGGCCCGCTCGCGCCATTCCGCGGAGTACCGCGACTACGGGGTGCGCAACTTCGCGCCCGGCAGCGAGCCGCCGGCCGGACCGGCCCCGCGCCGCCTCCGCCGCCGCGGCCACACCGCCTCCGCCGGCCGCTCCGGCGCCGTTCGGACCGGCCGCCGGTGCACCCCACCACCGCGGCTGGCGCCGCCGCCGGCCGCCGAGCACACGCCGCGGCACGGCGGGAGCCGGAACCGGCCGACCCGCGGCGGGTGCGGGACGCCTCCGGCACCGGGGGCCAGTCGGTGGCCGACCTGCTGGCCCGGCTGCAGGTGCAGCCGTCCGAGGGCGGCCGGCGCCGGCGCCGCGAGAGCTGAGCTGGGAGCTTCCTCACATTGGGGGATGCGACCTGATCGACTAGGATTCGAGTGACCGAACGGTACCCACCTGCGTGGGACCGGAACGAACCAGAAATCTGTGAGGTCGTCTGCGATGGTGCAGTTCGACGGTCTGCGCCCGGCCCGGCTCAAGGTGGGCATCATCTCGGCCGGCCGGGTGGGCACCGCGCTCGGTGTCGCGCTGGAGCGCGCGGACCACGTCGTGGTGGCGTGCAGCGCCATCTCCCATGCGTCCCGGCAGCGGGCGCAGCGCCGGCTGCCCGACACCCCGGTGGCCACGCCGCCGGAGGTGGCGGCCGGTGCCGAGCTGTTGCTGCTGGCGGTTCCCGACAGCGAACTCGCCGGCCTGGTCTCGGGTTTGGCGGCGACGGAGGCGGTGCGGGCCGGGACCATCGTGGCCCACACCTCGGGCGCCAACGGGGTGGGCATCCTCGCGCCGCTGACCCGGCAGGGCTGCATCCCGCTGGCGATCCACCCGGCGATGACGTTCACCGGCTCCGACGAGGACATCAGCCGGCTGCCGGACACCTGCTTCGGCATCACGGCGGCCGACGAGGTCGGCTACGCGATCGCCCAGTCGCTGGTGCTGGAGATGGGCGGGGAGCCGTTCAGCGTCGCCGAGGACGCCCGCGTGCTCTACCACGCCGCGCTGGCGCACGCGAGCAACCACCTCGTGACGGTGCTGTCCGACGCGCTCGAGGCGTTGCGGGCCGCGCTGCGCGGCAGCGAACTGCTCGGCCAGCAGACCGTCGACGAGCAGCCCGGCGGCTTGGCCGAACGCATCGTCGGGCCGCTGGCCCGGGCCGCGCTGGAGAACACCCTGCAGCGCGGGCAGGCCGCGCTCACCGGCCCGGTCGCGCGCGGCGACGCGGCCGCGGTGGCCGGGCATCTGGCCGCGCTGCACCGGGTGGCACCCGAGCTGGCACAGGCCTATCGGGTCAACGCCCTGCGCACCGCCCAGCGGGCACACGCTCCCCAGGAGGTCGTCGAGGTGCTGGCACCGTGAAACCCGCCTTCACCGCGGGCGAACTCAACACCTACACCAGCCCGGGCGACGTCACCGCCGTCAGCCGCGCGCTGCGCCACACCGGCCGCCGGGTGATGCTGGTGCCCACCATGGGTGCGCTGCACGACGGCCACCTCGCGCTGGTGCGGGCGGCCAAGCGGGTGCCCGGTTCGGTGGTGGTGGTGTCGATCTTCGTCAACCCGCTGCAATTCGGCGCCGGCGAAGACCTGGACGCCTACCCCCGCACCCTGGACGACGACCTGGCGCTACTGCGCTCCGAGGGCGTCGAAATCGCCTTCACCCCAACGGCCGCGGCGATGTACCCGAATGGTTTGCGCACCACCGTGCAGCCCGGCCCGCTGGCCGCCGAGCTGGAGGGCGGGCCCCGGCCGACGCATTTCGCCGGCGTGCTGACCGTCGTGTGCAAGCTGCTGCAGATCGTGCGCCCCGACCGAATCTTCTTCGGCGAGAAGGACTACCAGCAGCTGGTGATGATCCGTCAGATGGTCGCCGACCTCAACATCGACGTGCAGGTGGTCGGGGTGCCTACCGTGCGGGAGGCCGACGGCCTGGCGATGTCGTCGCGCAACCGCTACCTGGACGCCACGCAACGCGAACTGGCCGTGACGCTTTCGGCGGCCCTGACCGCCGGCGCGCACGCCGCCCACCTGGGCGGTGCGGCCGCGCTGCGGGCCGCGCGGGCGGTGCTGGACGCCGTGCCCGAGCTCACCGTCGATTATCTCGAGCTGCGCGACGCCGGGCTGGGCCCGGCACCCGCCCACGGCTCGGCGCGGCTGCTGGTCGCCGCCCGGCTGGGCAACACCCGACTGCTGGACAACATCGAAATGCAGATCGAAACACCCGCCGGCACCGCTGGGCCGGACGGCGACCGCCAATACGCCCAATCACCTTGGAGGAATTGATGTTACGGACGATGCTCAAGTCGAAGATCCATCGGGCCACCGTCACGCAGGCCGACCTGCACTACGTGGGCTCGGTGACCATCGACGCCGACCTGATGGACGCCGCCGACCTGCTCGAGGGCGAACAGGTGACCATCGTCGACATCGACAACGGCGCCCGGCTGGTCACCTACGCGATCACCGGTGAGCGTGGCAGCGGGGTGATCGGGATCAACGGTGCCGCAGCGCATCTGGTCCACCCGGGCGATCTGGTCATCCTGATCGCCTACGGGACCATGGAGGAGGCCGAGGCGCGGGCGTATCAGCCGCGGATCGTCTTCGTCGACGCCGACAACAAGCCGGTCGACCTCGGCCACGATCCGGCATTCGTGCCGGACTTCGAGATAGCAGGGGCGGCCGAGCTGCTCGATCCCCGGATCGTTGCGCGGTAGCCGTGCTGCTGGCCATCGACGTCCGTAACACCCACACCGTCGTCGGGCTGATATCCGGTTCCAAAGAGCACGCAAAAGTGGTGCAGCAGTGGCGGATTCGCACCGAGTCGGAGATCACCGCCGACGAGCTGGCGCTGACCATCGACGGTTTGATCGGCGACGACTCGGAGCGGCTCACCGGCGCCGCCGCGCTGTCGACCGTGCCGTCGGTGTTGCACGAGGTGCGCCTCATGCTCGACCAGTACTGGCCGTCGGTGCCGCACGTGCTGATCGAGCCCGGGGTGCGCACCGGCATCCCGCTGCTGGTGGACAACCCCAAGGAAGTGGGCGCCGACCGGATCGTCAACTGCCTGGCCGCTTTTCACCGTTTCCAAAGCCCCGCCATCGTCATCGACTTCGGATCCTCGATCTGCGTGGACGTCGTGTCGGCCAAGGGCGAATTCCTGGGCGGCGCGATCGCGCCCGGACTGCAGGTCTCCTCCGATGCCGCCGCGGCCCGCTCCGCCGCGCTGCGCCGGGTCGAGCTGGCCCGCCCCCGCTCGGTGATCGGCAAGAACACCGTCGAATGCATGCAGGCGGGCGCGGTGTTCGGCTTCGCCGGGCTGGTCGACGGCCTGGTCGGGCGCATCCGCGAGGACGTGCCGGGATTCGGCGGCGACGACGTCGCGATTGTGGCCACCGGGCACACCGCGCCGCTGCTGCTGCCCGAACTGGACACCGTCAGCCACTACGACCAGCACCTGACCCTGCACGGCCTGCGGCTGGTTTTCGAACGCAACCGGGATGCGCAGCGCGGGCGGCTGAAAACGGCCCGGTGACGGCGTCGGCGCGGCCTGGCGGCCGCGTCATTTAAGCTGGCACGTCGTGAGTCCCGCCCCAGACGCCGACATTCCCGAGCAGTACCGGATCCGCCGGGACAAGCGCGCGCGGCTGCTCGCCGAGGGGCACGACCCGTACCCGGTCGCCGTCGAACGCACCCACACGCTGGCGCAGGTGCGCGCCGCCCACCCCGACCTGCCCGTCGACACCGCGACCGACGACGTGGTCGGCGTCGCCGGCCGGGTGATCTTCGCGCGCAACTCCGGCAAGCTGTGCTTCGCCACGCTGCAGGAGGGCGACGGCACCACCCTGCAGGTGATGGTCAGCCTGGACAAGGTGGGCCGCGAAGCCCTGGACGCGTGGAAGGCCGACGTCGACCTGGGCGACATCGTCTCCGTGCACGGCACCGTGATCAGCTCCCGGCGCGGCGAACTGTCCGTGCTCGCCGACTCGTGGCGGATGGCGTCCAAGTCGTTGCGTCCGCTGCCCGTCGCGCACAAGGAGATGAGCGAAGAGGCGCGGGTGCGGCAGCGCTACGTCGACCTGATCGTGCGCCCGCAGGCGCGCACGGTCGCCCGGCAGCGGATCGCGGTGATCCGGGCGATCCGCAACGCCTTGGAACGGCGCGGGTTTCTCGAAGTCGAAACCCCAATGTTGCAGACGCTGGCCGGGGGCGCGGCTGCGCGGCCGTTCGTCACCCATTCCAACGCGCTCGACATCGATCTCTACCTGCGGATCGCCCCGGAACTGTTCCTCAAGCGCTGCGTCGTCGGCGGTTTCGATAAGGTTTTCGAACTAAATCGCGTGTTCCGAAACGAAGGTGCGGATTCCACCCATTCTCCGGAATTCTCCATGCTGGAGACCTACCAGGCCTACGGAACGTATGACGATTCGGCGGTGGTGACGCGCGAGCTTATTCAAGAGGTGGCCGACGAGGCCATCGGAACCCGACAACTACCGCTGCCCGACGGCAGCGTCTACGACATAGACGGAGAATGGGCTTCTATAGAAATGTACCCGTCGCTGTCGGCGGCGCTCGGTGAGGAGATCACCCCGCAGACCACGGTGGAAAAGCTGCTCGGCGTCGCCGAGCGGCTGGGCGTCGAGATCCCCCGCGACCGCGGCTACGGGCACGGCAAGATCGTCGAGGAGCTGTGGGAGCACACCGTGGGCGACACGCTCACCGCGCCCACGTTCGTGCGGGATTTCCCGGTCGAGACAACGCCTTTGACGCGTCAGCACCGCAGCATCGACGGCGTCACCGAGAAATGGGACCTGTACGTGCGTGGGGTCGAGCTGGCCACCGGCTACTCGGAGTTGACCGACCCCGTGGTGCAGCGCGAGCGGTTCGCCGCCCAGGCGCGGGCGGCGGCCGCTGGCGACGACGAGGCCATGGTGCTCGACGAAGACTTTCTCGCCGCGCTCGAGTATGGGATGCCGCCCTGCACCGGAACGGGAATGGGTATCGACCGGTTGTTGATGACATTGACCGGGCTGTCAATTCGGGAGACAGTTTTGTTCCCCATCGTTCGGCCGCATTCGTAGTTGAAAGTGCAACGCCGCAGAAAGTCCAACCCTGCGGCGTCCGTACAGATTGAGTATGCTGCGCTGTTATGGCAGATTGGTGGCCGGGGAGGTCGATCCAATCTGCTCAGCAACTGCTCAGGACGAAATGCGAGGGTAAGCCGATGGCAAAAAAAGTGACCGTCACCTTGGTCGATGATTTCGACGGTGCCGGCGCAGCCGACGAAACAGTGGAATTCGGGCTTGACGGGGTGACCTACGAGATTGACCTTTCGTCCAAGAATGCCGCGAAACTTCGTAATGATCTGAAGCAATGGGTGGAAGCCGGCCGTCGCGTCGGCGGCCGCCGGCGCGGGCGCTCGGGCTCGGGACGCGGCCGCGGCGCCATCGACCGCGAGCAGAGCGCGGCGATCCGCGAATGGGCCCGTCGCAACGGGCACAACGTGTCGACCCGCGGCCGCATCCCGGCCGACGTCATCGACGCCTTCCACGCCGCAACCTGACCGTCGGAGCAGCCGGCGCCCGGGCGTGCAGTCCGGGCGCCGGTTTGTCGTTTCGCTGGCCGCGAAATGGTCGGCGGGTGGCGCCGGAAACGAATTGGCGCGCCGCGGCGTTTCCTCAGTTACGCGCACAACGCCGCAGGCAGCCGCGGCCGTGATTGCATCGCAACGACGGCGCACGTCCGACTACGAGCAAGGCGGCGCAAGGTTAGGCCCGCCGGCAAGCCGACCATTACAGTGGATGGCAGGTACGCGATTCCGGCCACAAGGGACCGGCAGGGTTGCCAGAAGGGCCGCTAACAGGTTTGTACCGATGGTGAGGGAGAGCAGGTAACCACCGATGTTTGAACGATTTACCGACCGTGCCCGCAGGGTCGTCGTCTTGGCGCAAGAAGAGGCCCGGATGCTCAACCACAACTACATCGGCACCGAGCACATCCTGCTGGGTTTGATCCACGAGGGCGAGGGCGTGGCGGCCAAGTCGCTGGAGTCGCTGGGCATCTCGCTGGAGGGCGTCCGCAGCCAGGTCGAGGAGATCATCGGCCAGGGCCAGCAGGCGCCGTCCGGACACATCCCGTTCACCCCGCGCGCCAAGAAGGTGCTTGAGCTGAGCCTGCGCGAGGCGCTGCAGCTCGGCCACAACTACATCGGCACCGAGCACATCCTGCTGGGCCTGATCCGTGAGGGTGAGGGCGTGGCCGCCCAGGTGCTGGTCAAGCTGGGCGCCGAGCTGACCCGGGTGCGCCAGCAGGTGATCCAGCTGCTCTCCGGCTACCAGGGCAAGGAGGCCGCCGAGGCCGGCACCGGTGGGCGCGGCGGCGAGTCCGGCAGCCCGTCCACGTCGTTGGTGCTCGACCAGTTCGGCCGCAACCTGACCGCCGCCGCGATGGAGGGCAAGCTGGACCCGGTCATCGGCCGCGAGAAGGAAATCGAGCGGGTGATGCAGGTGCTGAGCCGGCGCACCAAGAACAACCCGGTGCTGATCGGCGAGCCCGGCGTCGGCAAGACGGCCGTCGTCGAGGGCCTGGCGCAGGCCATCGTGCACGGCCAGGTGCCCGAGACGCTGAAGGACAAGCAGCTCTACACCCTGGACCTGGGTTCGCTGGTGGCGGGCTCGCGCTACCGCGGTGACTTCGAGGAGCGCCTGAAGAAGGTGCTCAAGGAGATCAACACCCGCGGCGACATCATCCTGTTCATCGACGAGCTGCACACGCTGGTCGGTGCGGGTGCCGCCGAGGGCGCGATCGACGCGGCCAGCATCCTCAAGCCGAAGCTGGCTCGCGGCGAGCTGCAGACCATCGGCGCCACCACGCTCGACGAGTACCGCAAGTACATCGAGAAGGACGCCGCGCTGGAGCGTCGGTTCCAGCCGGTGCAGGTGGGTGAGCCGACGGTGGAGCACACCATCGAGATCCTCAAGGGGCTGCGCGACCGCTACGAGGCGCACCACCGGGTGTCCATCACCGACTCGGCGATGGTCGCGGCCGCGACGCTGGCGGACCGCTACATCAACGACCGCTACCTGCCGGACAAGGCGATCGACCTGATCGACGAGGCGGGGGCGCGGATGCGGATCCGTCGGATGACCGCGCCGCCGGACCTGCGCGAGTTCGACGAGAAAATCGCCGAGGCGCGCCGGGAGAAGGAATCGGCGATAGACGCCCAGGACTTCGAGAAGGCGGCCAGCCTGCGCGACCGGGAGAAGCAGCTCGTCGCGCAGCGCGCCGAGCGCGAAAAGCAGTGGCGCTCCGGCGACCTCGACGTGGTCGCCGAGGTGGACGACGAGCAGATCGCCGAGGTGCTGGGCAACTGGACCGGCATCCCGGTGTTCAAGCTGACCGAGGCCGAGACCACGCGCCTGCTGCGCATGGAGGACGAGCTGCACAAGCGGATCATCGGCCAGGAGGACGCCGTCAAGGCGGTCTCCAAGGCGATCCGCCGCACCCGCGCCGGGTTGAAGGACCCCAAGCGGCCGTCGGGCTCGTTCATCTTCGCCGGCCCGTCCGGTGTCGGTAAGACCGAGCTGTCCAAGGCGCTGGCCAACTTCCTGTTCGGCGACGACGACGCGCTCATCCAGATCGACATGGGCGAGTTCCACGACCGGTTCACCGCCTCGCGGCTGTTCGGCGCCCCGCCGGGATACGTCGGCTACGAGGAGGGCGGCCAGCTCACCGAGAAGGTGCGGCGCAAGCCATTCTCGGTGGTGCTGTTCGACGAGATCGAGAAGGCTCACCAGGAGATCTACAACAGCCTGTTGCAGGTCCTCGAGGACGGCCGGCTCACCGACGGCCAGGGCCGCACGGTCGACTTCAAGAACACCGTGCTGATCTTCACCTCGAACCTCGGCACGTCCGACATCTCCAAGCCGGTCGGCCTGGGCTTCACCCAGGGTGGCGGTGAGAACAACTACGAGCGGATGAAGCAGAAGGTCAATGACGAGCTGAAGAAGCACTTCCGCCCGGAGTTCCTCAACCGCATCGACGACATCATCGTCTTCCACCAGCTGACTCGCGACGAGATCATCCGGATGGTCGACCTGATGATCACCCGGGTCGCCGGCCAGCTCAAGAGCAAGGACATGGACCTGGTGCTCACCGACAAGGCCAAGGCCCTGCTGGCCAAGCGCGGCTTCGACCCGGTGCTGGGTGCCCGCCCGCTGCGGCGCACCATCCAGCGCGAGATCGAGGACCAGCTCTCCGAGAAGATCCTCTTCGAGGAGGTCGGGCCCGGTCAGATCGTCACGGTCGACGTCGACAACTGGGACGGCGAAAGCGCCGGCGAGGACGCGGTGTTCACCTTCACCGGTACCCGCAAGCCGCCGGCCGAGCCGGACCTGGCCAAGGCCGGGGCGCACAGCGCCGACCCGCAGTAGCGCATCAACGGAAACGGGCGGTGGTCTTCCGGGACTGCCGCCCGTTTTCGCTGTGCTCTACACTGACGGCTGTCATCGACGTGCCACGGAATTTGGTGAAACTCCAAAACGGTCGCGCCACTGTCCACAGTCAGACCCGAGGCCCGTCATCCCCCACGGGGACGCGTTAATCCCCGGAAGGAGTCGATTGTGTCCCACCCGCAGCCGACGCGCAGCCGCACCAGGTCGGTCGATCTGTCGGCCGCCGGAACCGCGCTCTTCCTGGCCGCCACCGTCTTTTTCGCGTTGCTGGCGCTCTACCTCGTCGGCGTCGACCAGGGGGCGGTGTCGCTGTTCGGCAGCGACTCGCACGTGCACGAATTCATGCACGACGCCCGGCACCTGCTCGGCTTCCCCTGCCACTAACGGGGGAGCGGCGGCGTGGAAAAACGCCTGATCGGGGCCGGCCTGCTGGCGGGCGCCGTCGGGGCGGTGCTGGCGTTCGTGTTCGCCCGGCTGTGCGCCGAACCCGTCATCGCCCGCGCCATCGCCTTTGAGGACGGCCGCGCCGACGCGGAGAACGCGCACGGCGTGCACGAGCATGGCGCCGAGTTGTTCAGCCGTGGGGTGCAATCGGGACCCGGCCTGGGGTTCGGGGTGCTGATCTTTGGCCTGGCCATGGGCGCGTTGTTCGCGGTGCTGTTCAGCGTGGTCTATCCGCGCACGGAAAGCATTTCCCCGCAAGCGCTTTCGCTGCTGTTGGCGGCCGGTGCGTTCGGTGCGGTGTACCTGGTGCCGTTCGTGAAGTATCCGCCGAACCCGCCGGCGGTCGGTCAGGCCGACACCATCGGCGCGCGCACCGGCTGGTATCTGGCGCTGGTCGCGGCGTCGGCGGCGCTGACGATCGGCGCGGTGTGGCTGGCGCGCCGGCTGGAGGCCCGGCTCGGCCCGTGGAACGCGCGGCTGCTTTCGGCCGCGGCGTATCTGGTGGCGATCGTCGCGGTGGCGGTGCTGGCGCCGTCGGTGGACGAGACGCCGGCGCCGCTGCGCGATGCCGCCGGCGCCATCGTCTATCCGGGGTTCCCCGCCGACGTGCTCTACGAATTCCGGCTGGTGTCGCTGGCCGCGCAGCTGGTGCTGTGGCGGGCATCGGCCTGGTTTTCGCGGCGGTCAGCGGGCGGCTGCTCGGGCGCGGGCGCCACGCGTGCCGGCGTGACCGGGGTCGTGCGGCTGACGCTCGTTTCGCATGGCATGACGGATGCCATGGCGGACGGCGTTTTCCCGCCGACGAGCCGCTGAACGAGCTGGGCCGCCGTCAGGTGCAAGCTATCGCCGACCAATTCGATAGCGCCGCAAGCTATTTCGTCGCACCCGAGCTGCGCACCCGCCAGACCGCCGGGCTGCTCGGCTGCGACGGGGCGCCTGAACCGCTGCTGGCCGACCTGGATTGCGGGCGGTGGCGCGGGCGGGCGCTGCAGACCGTGGACGAAGCCGACCTGGCGGCGTGGCTGAGCGATCCGGCCGGGGCGCCGCACGGTGGCGAGTCGATCGCCGACCTGATCGAGCGGGCGTCGCGTTGGTTGAATGCGTTGACCGCCAACCCCTTACACACCGCGGCGGTGACGCATCCGGCGGTGATCCGGGCGGCGATCGCGGCGGCGCTGGACGCCGACCCGGCGTCGTTTTGGCGCGTCGATGTCGCACCGGCAGCCTACGTCGTCATGCATCACCGGGGCGGTCGGTGGACGCTGCGGTTGTGAATCGTTACGCCGCCCGCGCTGCGGGACCATGCGGCTTCTCGCAACGGCGATAGCGCCGGCGCTATCCGAGTGAGACACCACGACCCGACCCATCGGGACGGCGTAGGCCAAACTTGACACATGTCAAGTTTGGCGGCAGGATGGTCGTCCACGAGCGCAACCAACAGCGTGTCGCTCAGGTAGGAGGTCTGTTATGGCCAACCGCTACCTGCAGGGTCCATTCGCCCCGATGCACCACGAGTACACGCTGACCGGTTTGGAGGTCGTCGGGACGATCCCGGATTACCTGGATGGGCGGTATCTGCGCAACGGCGCCAACCCAATCGGAGACGTCGATCCTGAGCGTTATCACTGGTTCCTGGGCGACGGCATGGTGCACGGCATCCGAATCCGTGACGGCAAGGCCGAGTGGTACCGCAACCGTTGGGTGCGCAGCCCAGCCACCTCGAAAGCCCTCGGCCAGCCCGCACCGCCGGGTCACTTCGGCTTTTTTCCAATCGGCGCCAATACCAACGTAATCGGGCATGCCGGCAAGACACTCGCATTGATCGAAGGCGGCATCGCCAACTATGAACTCACCGAGGAATTGGACACCGTCGGCGTGTGCGACTTCGCCGGAACGCTCACCGGCGGGTACGCAGCGCACCCCCATCGTGACCCCGAGACGGGTGAGCTGCATGCGGTTTCGTACAACCCCTATCGCGGCAACAGGGTGCAGTATTCGGTGATCGACGTCGAGGGTCGAGCGCGACGGACCGTCAACGTCACCGTTGGCGGCAGCCCGATGATGCATGACTTTTCCCTGACTGAACGCTATGTCGTGTTCTACGACCTGCCGGTCACCTTCGATGCGGCGGTGGGCGCGGCCATGACGGCGCCGCGCGGGCTTCGGCCGATCGCCCGACTGATGCTGTCGGCGCTGATCGGCCGGGTCGCCATTCCCGATCCCATCGCCGCGCGGTTGCCGGCGGCGACCACGGACCGGCGAATGCCCTACTCGTGGAACCCGAACTACCCGGCCCGTGTCGGCGTGATGCCACGCGACGGTGAAGATGCCGATGTGCGCTGGTTCGACGTCGAACCGTGCTACGTATTCCATCCGATGAATGCCTACGAAGAGGATGGCACCATCGTGCTCGACGTAGTGCGAAACCCCAAGATGTTCGACCGGGACCGCACCGGTCCCAATGAGGGGCCACCCACGTTGGACCGTTGGGTGATCGATCTGGCGGCCGGGAAGGTGCGCGAATCCCGCATTGATGATCGGGGCCAGGAGTTTCCGCGCATCGACGAGCGCCTGGTTGGAAAGCGGCATCGTTACGGCTACACGCCGACGGTGCTGGAGGGCATCGAAGGCGGGGACTGCTTGCTCAAGCACGATCTTATTGGCGGGAGCACCCAGTCGCGCTGCCTGGGCCCGCAAAAAGCATTGGGCGAGTTCGTGTTTCACCCTTCATCGCCGGCCGCCGCGGAAGACGAGGGCGTGCTGATGGGCTATGTGTACGACCGGGCCACCAATCGCAGCGAGTTGGCGATCCTCGATGCTCAAACCCTTGAGGACGTTGCCAGCATCAAGCTGCCGCATCGAGTTCCCGCCGGTTTCCATGGCAACTGGGTGCCCAGCAGCAACTAGCGGCCGCCGCGACTAGCGCGGCGCTATCAGCGCGAAGGCCTGTTTGGCCACCTGCAGCATCCAGCCCGTCGCGGTCGGGCCGTGATCGCGCGGCCAGTTCAGCTGGAAGCTGACCACCCACGGCTGGTGTGTCTTGTCGACCGCGTACCAGCTGAACGTCAAATCCCCCGGCAGCCCACCGGCTTTCGCGCCGATGTAGGGCCACACCGCCGGGTCCAGCTGGATGCCCGACACCGCGGACAGGATGTCGCGCACCGGTGCGGCCTTGCCCACCGCGTCGGCCTGCAGCGCCGCGTGCACCCGGCAGATGTCCTGCGCGTTGCCGTACCACTCCGCGCCGTAGGAGGACGCCGGCGAGTGGGCGCGCATCGGATCCGGGTCGTACGGCGTCGAATTCGCCTGCGCCAGCAGCCGGGCGCGAACCTGCGGGGATCCGTGCTCCCACTGGCTGCGCAGATCGGGTCGGCCCCAGCCGACCGAGAACAGCTCGTACATGGTGGGGAACGGAGTCATGCTGGACGGGTCGTGATGGCCGGCCGTGGCCAGCGCCTCCTCGATGGCGTGCGTGCCCAGCTTGTCGATCAGCAGGTCGGTCGCCATGTTGTCACTGGTGGCGATCATCTTCTCGGCGGCGGTGCGCACCGAGACCTGCGCCCCGGCGGGCAGCGCCAGACCCGACGAACCCACGGCCCGGCTCTTGTCGGTGACGGTCAGCTGGTCGTCCCAGGACACCGTTCCGGCGGTGACGGCGCCGGCCAGGGCGTGCAGCACGTAGAGCTTGAAAATCGATGCCAGCGGCAGGGATTCGCCGGTGTTGGTGCCCGCCACCGGTTCGCAGCGGCCCTGCGGGTCGACCTTGGCGGCCTGATACGAGTAGCGCGCGCCGGTCTTGCTCAACACCGCATCGACGTCATGCCACGAGTTGACCGTGGGCGCCCGGGTATCCAGGTCGAAGCGGTCCACCCAGCCGCCGTCGTCGGTGTGGATTCGGATGTCTTGGCGGGCACCGTAGGACGACGTCAGGTGCAGGGTGGCCACGCTGGCCCCGATGTCGACACCGTTGAGGGTGAACGGGCGGTCCCACCACAGCGCCTCCAGCGTGGTCTGCACCGACTCCACCTTGTCGGCGGCGGCCAGGGTGCGAACGCCTACCGGGCCGATGGGCCAGTCCGAATTCAGCATGTCCAACGTCTGCTGGGCCCGGATGCCGGGCGGCGTCCGGGTGTCGATCTGGCGTCCCGGATTGGCCGCGTTCGCCTGCGGGGAGGGGGAGGAGGCGCACCCGGGCGCCAAGGTCGCCACCAGTGCGGCGGCAGCGCTCAGCGCCAGTGCGCGGCGCCAGGCGAACAGCCCGCTAGCCAGCCTGCTTGTTTGCGGCAACGTCCAGCACAACCTCGAATTCCAGCAGAGACGCCCCGGTCGCCACCGGGTTGGCCCGATGGCCGGCGTGCGCTTCGATGGCGGGACCCTTCGCCCACGCCTGGAACGCCTCGTCGGACTCCCAGTGTGTCACCACGAAGTAGCGGTCCTCGCCCTGGACCGGACGCAGCAACTGGAAGCCGAGGAAGCCGGGCTGATTCTCCACCGCATGGGCGCGGTGGGCGAACCGCTTCTCCAGTTCCGGGCCCGCGTCGGCGGGCACTTCGATTGCGTTGATCTTCACCACTGGCGGCATGCCGCTAGGCTACCCCGGCCCCCGCCCGGGACAACCGGCGCGGTGCACGCAAGATGGTGGCATGCCCGGCACGGTGTTGACTCGCCACGGCGGCCACGGCGAGCCCCTGGTGCTGGTGCACGGCCTGATGGGCCGCGGCAGCACCTGGACGCGCCAGCTGCCGTGGCTGACCCGGCTGGGCACCGTCTACAGCTACGACGCGCCCTGGCACCGCGGCCGCGACGTCGAGGACCCGCACCCGATCAGCACCGAACGCTTCGTGGCCGACCTGGCCGACGCGGTGGGCACTCTGGATGCGCCGGCCCGGATGGTCGGGCATTCGATGGGCGCCCTGCACTCGTGGTGCCTGGCCGCGCAGCATCCCGAGCTGGTGTCGGCCCTGGTGGTCGAGGACATGGCCCCGGATTTCCGCGGCCGCACCACCGGCCCGTGGGAGCCGTGGCTGCACGCCCTGCCGGTCGAATTCGATTCCGCCGAACAGGTATTCGCCGAATTCGGGCCGGTCGCCGGGCAGTACTTCCTGGAGGCGTTCGACCGCACCGAAACGGGTTGGCGGCTGCACGGCCACACCTCGCGATGGATCGAGATCGCCGCGGAATGGGGCACCCGGGACTACTGGGCGCAGTGGCGCGCGGTGCGCGTCCCGGCGCTGCTGATCGAGGCCGGCAATTCGGTTACCCCGCCCGGCCAGATGCTCGAGATGGCCGAAAGGGCCGTCGCCGCAACCTATTTGCGTGTCCCGCAGGCCGGGCACCTGGTCCACGACGAGGCGCCGGAGGCGTACCGGCAAGCCGTCGAGTCATTCCTCGCCGGCTAGGGCGAACCGGCCGTCGGCCGTCTGCGTCACCAGGCCGTCGGCCAGCAGCGAATACAGCGCCCGGTCCCGCTGCGCTGTGTCGGTCAGCCAGGCCACATCCAGCTCGGCCCGGGTGACCGGAGAATCGTTGCCGCGCAACACATCCATGAGGCGTCCGCGCACCTGCCGGTCGGTTCCGGCGTAGGTCTGAACCCGCCGCGCCGGCCCGGTCGCCGGGGGATGACCGGCCTCGCGCCAGGCGCACCGGCGCAGCGGGCACAACCCGCAGCGCGGGGCGCGGGCGGTGCACACCGTGGCCCCCAGCTCCATCAGCGCGACCGAGAACTCCGGCGCGCTGCCGTCGCCCGGCAGCAGCGCCGCCACGTCGGCGTGGTCGCGGCCGGCGGACGGCGCTCCGGCGTCGGCCTGGCCGTGCACCGCGCGGGCCACCACCCGGCGCACGTTGGTGTCCACCACCGGCACCGGGCGTCGGTAGGCGAAGCAGGCGACGGCGCGGGCGGTGTAGCCGCCGACCCCCGGCAGCGTCAGCAGGGTGTCGACGTCGTCGGGAACGACGTCGCCGTGATCGCGCGCGATGACCGTGGCGCACTCGTGTAATCGCTTGGCGCGCCGCGGATATCCCAGCTTGCCCCAGGCGCGCAGCACGTCGGCGGCGCTGGCCGCCGCGGTGGCCGACGGGGTGGGCCAGCGCCGCACCCAGTCCGGCCAGATCGGCAGCACCCGCGACACCGGCGTCTGCTGCAGCATGAACTCGCTGACCAGGATCTGCCAGGCGCTGACGCCGGGGGCGCGCCACGGCAGATCGCGGCGCGCAACCCGATACCACTCGAGAAGATCGGTAACCGATATGAGTGCGCTGCCGACGGCCGGCGGCTGCGGCATGATGTCAGCCATGCCTAACACCAGTCCGGTAACCGCGTGGAAGTCACTCAAAGAGGGTAACGAGCGATTCGTCGCCGGGAAGCCGCAGCATCCGAGCCAAAGCGTCGAGCATCGCGCCAGCCTGGCCGCCGGGCAGAGCCCCACTGCGGTGGTGTTCGGCTGCTCGGACAGCCGGGTCGCCGCCGAGCTGATCTTCGACCAGGGCCTGGGCGACATGTTCGTGGTGCGCACCGCGGGCCAGGCCATCGACACCGCGGTCCTGGGTTCCATCGAATTCGCGGTGAGCGTGCTCAACGTGCCGCTGATCGTGGTGTTGGGCCATGACAGCTGCGGCGCGGTCAAGGCCGCCCTGGGCGCCATCGAGGAGGGCGCCATCCCCGGCGGTTTCGTGCGCGACGTGGTGGAGCGGGTGGCGCCGTCGATCCTGATGGGCCGCCGCGAGGGCCTGAGCCGCGTCGACGAGTTCGAGGAGCGGCACGTCCGCGAAACCGTGGCCCAGCTGGTGTCGCGGTCCACGACCATCGCCGAGCGGATCGGCGACGGCACGGTCGCGGTGGCCGGCGTCACCTACCACCTGGCCGACGGGCGGGCGGCCCTGTGCGACCACGTGGGCGACATCGGCGAATAACGGGCGAGCGGCCCGCCGATCCCGCCCGAGCGGCCGGGTCGGCGCGCCACCCTTACACCGGGGTCAGCCAGCAAACCTCGCGACACGCCGGGGCGGGTCAGCCGAATCGGCGTGACCTGGGCCTACGCTGCGAACGTGCTCGATCTTGAACCGCGTGGCCCGCTACCCACCGAGATCTACTGGCGGCGCAGAGGCCTGGCCGTGGGCATCGCGGTCGTCGTGATCGGGGTCGTGGCCGCCGCGGTCATCGCCTTCATGGGACACAGCGCGGGAGCCAAGCCCGCCAACGCCGACAAGCCGAACTCCGCGCAGAGCAAGCCGGGATCACCGGCGCCGCAGGCGCCGCCGCCCCCCGGCCCGGAGGGCCCCGCCCCGGCGGTGCCGCCGGCCCAAGGCCAGAACCCCGAGACGCCCACACCCACCGCCGCCGTGCAGCCGCCGCCGGTGCTCAAGGAGGGCGACGACTGCCCCGACTCGACGCTGGCGGTCAAGGGGCTGACCAACGCGCCGCAATACTTCATCGGTGACCAGCCGAAGTTCACCATGGTCGTCACCAACATCGGGCTGGTGGCCTGCAAGCGCGACGTGGGCGCCGCGGTGCTGGCGGCCTACGTCTACTCGCTGGACAACAAGCGGCTGTGGTCGAACCTGGACTGCGCGCCGTCCAACGAGACGCTGATCAAGACCTTCACCCCGGGCGAGCAGGTGACCACCGCGGTGACCTGGACGGGCATGGGCTCGGCGCCGCACTGCCCGCTGCCGCGCCCGGCGATCGGGCCCGGCACCTACAACCTCGTCGTGCAGCTGGGCAATCTGCGCTCGCAGCCGGTTCCGTTCATCATGAACCAGCCGCCACCGCCGCCCGGCCCGGTGCCCGGACCCGGTCAGCCCGGGGCGGTGCCGCAGCCCGAGGCGCCGCCGGTGCCCCCGCCGCCGGCCGGCTGAAGCCCCGGCGACTCAGCTCAACGCGACTCAGCTCAGCGAGTCGGTGATCGTCGACTCCGCTAGCTGCGAAAGTCCTTCTCGCACATGGCGGGCCCACATCGCGCCGATGCCGTCGATCGACTGCAGGTCGCTGGCGCTGGCCGCCAGCACGTTCTGCAGCGTCCCGAATGACCGGACCAACAGGTCGGCGTGAGCGAACTGCAGCCGGGGAATCCCGGCCAGCGCCCGGTAGCCGCGCGGGCTGACCGCCGAGTCCTGCGCCTCCGTCGTCGTCGGGTAGCCGAAAACCTTTGCCAGCGCGGTGAAATCGAGCAGCTCGGTGTCCGAGAGCGCATCCAGCTCGTCGAGGGTGGCGGTCATCTGGGCCTCGGACAGCGGCTCGGGGCTGGCGTGGTAGTCACGCACGATCAACTCGCGGGCGTTGTCGTTGCCGCCCAGCAGCTCGTCGAGCTGCAGCCGCAGCTGCCGGCCGTCGGTGCCGAGCTCGACCACGTCGTTGTCGATCACCTGGCCGATCCGCCGCACCAGCTCCAGGCGCTGCACCACGGTCAGGACGTCGCGCAGCGTGACGAAGTCCTCGATCTCGGCGCGCGACAGCTGCCTGCTGACCTCGTCCAGCCGGATCTTGTACCGCTCCAGGGTGGCGATGGCCTGATTGGCCCGCGACAGAATGGTCGCCGAATCCGCCACCACGTGCCGCTCCCCGCCCACGTAGACGGTCACGATGTTCATCGAATGGCTCACCGAGATCACCGGATAACCGGTCTGGATCGCGGCCCGCTCCGCCGAGCGGTGCCGGGTCCCCGACTCGTCGGTGGCGATCGAGGGGTCGGGGACCAGCTGCACGTTGGCCCGCACGATGCGGCTGCCGTCGGTGGACAGCACCACGGCGCCGTCCATCTTCGCCAGCTCGCGCAGCCGGGTCGGCGCGTAGCGCACATCCAGCGCGAAGCCGCCGTCGCAGATGGCCTCGACGTTTTCGTCGTTGCCGAGCACGATCAGCGCGCCGGTGCGGCCGCGCAGGATGCGCTCCAGGCCGTCACGCAGCCCGGTGCCCGGGGCCAGCCGGGCGACGGTCTCACGCAGCGTCGGACGAGTCACAGCGTGTCATTCTGCGGCCCCAGTGCACGATGCGTCCAGCCTTTGCGGGGCTCGGCGATGTCGACCATGTGCTTCAGCGCCGCGCCGATGGTCGGGGCCCGCAGCGCCCGCATCCCGCTGGGCACGATCTCGCGCCGCGGGTCGTCGCCGTCCGGAATCAGCGCGATGGAAAACCCCTGCCGGGCGGCCTCGCTCAGCCGCCGCGCCATGCCGCTGACCCGCCGCAGGTCCCCGGCCAGCCCCACCTCGCCGATCATCACCGCCGTCGTCGGCAGCGGCAGCTCGGACAGCGCCGACGCCAGCGCGATCGCGACGGCCAGATCCGACGACGGGTCGGTCAGCCGCATGCCGCCGACCGTGGACAGGTAGATGTCGTTGACCGCGACCGGCAGCTTTCCGTGCTTTTCCAGCACCGCGGTGATCATCGCGGCCCGGGAGTGGTCGATGCCGCTGACCGCGCGGCGCGGGGAGCCGCCCGACGGGCTGGCCAGCAACGCCTGCACCTCGCCGATCAGCGGCCGTTTGCCGTCCAGCGTCACCGTGATCGCGGTGCCCGGCACCGGGGCCGAGCGCTGATCCAGAAACAGGTTCGACGGGTCGGTGACGCCGGCGATCCCGTTGTCGTGCAACAGAAAACACCCGACCTCGTCGGCGGCGCCGAACCGGTTCTTGATGCCGCGGACCATCCGCAGCGAGCCGTTGCGGTCGCCCTCGAAGTGCAGCACCACGTCGACCAGGTGCTCGAGCGACCGCGGCCCGGCGATGGCGCCGTCCTTGGTGACGTGCCCGACCAGGATCAGCGCCACCCCGTTGGCCTTGGCCGCGGCGGTCAGCGCCGCCGTCACCGCCCGCACCTGCGTGACCCCGCCGGCGACGCCGTCGGCCTCGGTGGTGGACATGGTCTGCACCGAATCCACGATCACCAGCGCGGGCTTGACCGTGGCGATGTGCTCGAGCACCGTGTGCAGGTCGGATTCCGCGGCCAGATACACCTGGTCCCCGCCGCAGCCGATGCGGTCGGCCCGCAGCCGGATCTGGCCGGCCGACTCCTCACCGGAGATGTACAGCGCGCGCCGGCCGGACTGCGCCCAGCGGTGCGCGACCTCGAGCAGCAGCGTCGACTTGCCCACGCCCGGATCGCCGGCCAGCAGCGTGACCGAACCGGGCACCACGCCGCCGCCGAGCACCCGGTCGAGCTCGTCCACACCGGTCGAGCGGTGCCGGCTGGCGTCGGGCTTGATGGAGGTGATCGGCACGGCCTGCGACGCGGCCGTCAGGCGCGGGCGACGGCCGGCCACCGCGCTGAGCGCGGGAACCTCGTCGACGGTGCCCCAGGTGCCGCATTCCAGGCAGCGACCGACCCACTTCGCCGTGACGTGCCGGCATTCCGAGCAGCGGTATTGGGAGCGTGCGGTTGCCACGTGATGACGGTAGCGAGCGGCTACGACAAGACCGCGCCGCGACAGGCGGTCAGCCGGCGTGATCGGGCTGCGGCGCCACCCCGGCCGAGATCGGGACCAGCACGCTGGCCTGCCCGGCCTTCTCGAACGAGAAAGTGAAGTTGTAGGTCAGGCCGTTGGTGATCGGCTTGGCCAGCGTGACCGTCGCCTTGGCCGCGGTGTTGGAGCCGATCGGGCCGGGTGCCACCTTCTGGCCCTCCGGCGTGCCGATGAACAGCATCCCGCCGGCCGGCAGCCGGGTGTCGCCGCTCAGCGTCACCGTGCCGATGTCGGTGGTGATGCCCACCAGCTTGTCCGGGGTGTTCGGGGACTGGTTGACGGCCACCGCCACCAGGTCCACCGCCCGGCCCGGCTGCAGGAAGTCGCCGGTCTGCACGGCCTGGATCCGGATGTCGCGCAACGCCACGTTGTTGAAGGTGACCTTGTTGCCGTTGATGGCGGGTTCCTGCACCGCCATCTGCGAGACCTGACCGGCCCCGCAACCGCTGAGCAGGACGGCCGGCACGGCCACCGCCCCGGCGAGGGCGACCCGGACGGCGCGCGCGGGAAGGCCGAGGCGGATCTTGAAGCGGTTCACTCTCGAGCCTCCTGCTGAGCCGTGCGACTGAATGCAACTATGCACAGTAGTAGGAACGTCTTCGGCGCGGTAGCGCGGGGCGCCAGACCAGCGCGGGAGCGCTCGCGCAGGCCGCTTCCGGGGCCGACGGCGGGCATTGGTAATGTGCTGCACTGCACGACTTGCTCCTCATGTCAACCCCTAATCTGCGCGTGTTGTGCCCCTGACCTGCATCGTTGCTTCGCGCGTGGTTAGGCGGACGTGTTAGGATGAAGTAACGAAAGGGGCTCGAATCAGATGATCTTCAAGGTCGGCGACACCGTTGTGTACCCACATCACGGTGCTGCGTTAGTCGAGGCGATCGAAACCCGGACGATCAAAGGGGAACAAAAAGAGTATCTCGTCTTGAAGGTGGCGCAGGGCGACCTGACCGTTCGAGTTCCCGCCGAGAACGCCGAATACGTCGGCGTGCGCGACGTCGTCGGACAAGAAGGCCTCGACAAGGTATTCCAGGTGCTGCGCGCCCCGCACACCGAGGAGCCGACCAACTGGTCGCGCCGCTACAAGGCCAACCTGGAGAAGCTCGCCTCCGGCGACGTCAACAAGGTCGCCGAGGTGGTGCGCGACCTGTGGCGCCGCGACCAGGAGCGCGGCCTGTCGGCCGGCGAGAAGCGCATGCTGGCCAAGGCCCGCCAGATCCTGGTCGGTGAACTGGCGCTGGCCGAGAGCACCGACGACGCCAAGGCCGAGACCATCCTCGACGAGGTTCTGGCCGCCGCTTCCTGAAGGTCCTGACACTTCATTGGTCCCGGAGACGGGGTTGGCTCCGGAGACGGGCAGCTCAGGCACCGTAGTCGCCGTCGTCCCGGCCGCCGGGTCGGGGGAGCGACTGGCAGCGGGAATTCCCAAGGCATTCTGCGAGATCGACGGCGCCAGCATGCTGGCCCGCGCCGTCGCCGGTCTGCTGGACTCCAAGGTGGTCGACCACGTGGTGGTGGCGGTGCCCGCCGACCGCGTCGACGAGGCCAAACGACTGCTGGCCGGGCAGGCCGCCGTCGTCGCCGGCGGAGCCGACCGCACCGCATCCGTGCGCCTGGCCCTGGCCGCCGTCCCCGGCAACCCCCCGTTCGTGCTGGTGCACGACGCCGCCCGCGCCCTGACGCCGCCGGCGCTGATCGCCCGGGTGGTGCAGGCGCTGCGCGACGGTCACCGCGCCGTGGTGCCGGCGCTGCCGCTACACGACACCGTCAAGGCCGTCGACGCCAACGGGGTGGTGCTCGGCACGCCGGAACGCGACGGGCTGCGGGCGGTGCAGACACCGCAGGGTTTCGCCACCGACCTGCTGCTGCGCGCCTACGCCGCCGGGGCCGGCACGGCGGGTTTCACCGACGATGCGTCGCTGGTCGAGCACGTCGGCGGCCAGGTCCAGGTGGTCGACGGCGACCCGCTGGCCTTCAAGATCACCACCCAGCTCGATCTGCTGCTGGCCGAGACCATCGTGCGCCGGTGAACACCACCCCGCGGATCGGCCTGGGCGTCGACGTGCACCCGATCCAGGCCGGGCGGCCGTGCCGGCTGCTGGGCCTGCTTTTCGACGACGCCGACGGCTGCGCCGGCCACTCCGACGGCGACGTGGGCGCGCACGCGCTGTGCGACGCTGTGTTGTCGGCGGCGGGCCTGGGCGACGTGGGTGCGGTGTTCGGCGTCGACGATCCGCGCTGGGCGGGTGTCAGCGGCGCCGACATGCTGCGCCACGTCGCCGATCTGACGGCGCGCCACGGCTTTCGGGTGGGCAACGCCGCCGTCCAGGTGATCGGGAACCGGCCCAAGGTCGCGCCGCGCCGCGCCGAGGCGCAGCGGGTGCTGTCGGAGCTGCTGGGGGCGCCGGTGTCGGTGGCGGCGACGACGACCGACGGGCTCGGGCTGACCGGGCGCGGAGAGGGCCTGGCCGCCATCGCCACCGCGCTGGTGGTCCCCACCGGCTGAGCCCGCGCGGCGCGGACGCCGCGGAACCACCCGGTAAGCTGGCACGTCGTGACCGATCGCCCCCGCTTGCGGCTACACGACACGGCAGCCGGTGCTGTGCGTGATTTCGTACCGCTGCGCGACGGCCACGTCTCCATCTACCTCTGCGGCGCCACCGTGCAGGGCCTGCCGCACATCGGCCACGTCCGCAGCGGGGTGGCCTTCGACATCCTGCGCCGCTGGCTGATCGCCCTCGGCTACGACGTCGCCTTCATCCGCAACGTCACCGACATCGACGACAAGATCCTCAACAAGGCCGCCGCGGCGGGCCGGCCGTGGTGGGAGTGGGCGGCCACCTACGAACGCGCGTTCAGCGCCGCCTACGACGCCCTGGACGTGTTGCCGCCGTCGGCCGAGCCGCGCGCCACCGGGCACATCACCCAGATGGTCGAATTGATCGAGCGGCTGATCGAAAAGGGCCACGCCTACACCGGCGACGGCGACGTCTACTTCGACGTGCTCAGCTACCCCGAGTACGGGCAGCTGTCCGGGCACAGGATCGACGACGTCCACCAGGGCGAGGGCGTGGCCAGCGGCAAGCGCGACCAACGCGACTTCACGCTGTGGAAGGGCGCCAAGCCCGGCGAGCCGTCCTGGCCCACGCCGTGGGGCCGCGGGCGCCCCGGCTGGCACACCGAATGCGTGGCCATGGCCCACGAGTACCTCGGCCCCGAATTCGACATCCATTGCGGCGGAATGGATTTGGTGTTCCCCCACCATGAGAACGAGATCGCCCAGAGCCGCGCGGCCGGGGACGGGTTCGCCCGCTACTGGCTGCACAACGGCTGGGTGACCATGGGCGGGGAGAAGATGAGCAAGTCGCTGGGCAACGTGTTGGCCATCCCGGCGATGCTGCAGCGGGTGCGGCCCGCCGAGCTGCGCTACTACCTTGGCAGCGCGCACTACCGGTCGATGCTGGAGTTCTCCGACACCGCGCTGCAGGACGCCGTGAAAGCCTATGTGGGAGTTGAGGAATTCCTGCACCGGGTGCGGGTGCGGGTCGGCGGGGTGGAGCCGGGCGAGCCCACCCCGCGGTTCGCCGACGCGCTCAACGACGACCTGGCGGTGCCGGCCGCGCTGGCCGAGGTGCACCAGGCCCGCGCCGAAGGCAACCGCGCCCTGGACAGCGGCGATCACGAGGGCGCGCTGCGGCAGGCCCGCTCCATCCGCGCGATGATGGGCATCCTGGGCTGCGACCCGCTGCACGAACGCTGGGAGACCCGCGACGAGACATCGGCGGCCCTGGCCGCCGTCGACGTGCTGGTGCGCGCGGAGCTGCAGAATCGGGAGAAGGCACGCGAGCAGCGCAACTGGGCGCTCGCCGACGAGATCCGAAACCGGCTCAAGCAGGCCGGCATCGAGGTCACCGACACCGCCGACGGGCCGCAGTGGACGTTGGGCGGAGACGGCAAGTAGATGGCGGGCAACTCGCGACGCCGCGGCGCGGTACGCAAAGCCGGCACCAAGAAGGGCCCGACCGTGGGTTCAGGGGGCCAGCGTCGCCGCGGGCTGGAGGGCCGCGGTCCCACGCCGCCCGCGCACCTGCGGCCCAACCACCCCGCCGCCAAGCGCGCCCAATCGCCGCCCCGCCGCCCCGCCAAGCGCACCGAGGAGACCGAGACGGTGCTGGGCCGCAACCCGGTGCTGGAATGCCTGCGCGCCGGCGTCCCGGCGACCGCGCTGTATGTGGCGCTGGGCACCGAGGCCGACGAACGGCTCACCGAATCCGTCTCCCGCGCAGCCGATTCGGGCATCTCGATCCTCGAGGTGCCGCGCGCCGACCTGGACCGGATGACCGGCAACCACCTGCATCAGGGCATCGCGTTGCAGGTGCCGCCGTATATCTACGCCCACCCCGACGACCTGCTCGAGGCCGCGGCCGGTTCGCCGCCGGCACTGCTGGTCGCGCTGGACAACATCTCCGACCCGCGCAACCTGGGCGCCATCGTCCGTTCGGTCGCCGCGTTCGGCGGCCACGGTGTGCTGATCCCGCAGCGGCGGTCGGCGTCGGTGACGGCGGTGGCCTGGCGCACCAGCGCCGGGGCCGCCGCCCGCATCCCGGTCGCGCGGGCCACCAATCTCACCCGCACACTGCAGGATTGGGCCGACCGCGGGCTGCGGGTGATCGGGCTGGACGCCGGCGGGGACACCACGCTCGACGACCTGGACGGCAGCGACCCGATGGTGGTCGTCGTGGGCTCGGAAGGCAAGGGGCTGTCCCGGCTGGTGCGGCAGAACTGTGACGAGGTGGTGTCCATCCCGATGGCCGGCAGCGCCGAATCGCTGAACGCCTCGGTGGCCGCGGGGGTGGTGCTGGCCGAGATCTCCCGGCAGCGCAGGGGTTGAGTTCTCTGGGCTCGCGGTGGGCGGTGGCGGCGGCGGTGGCACTGCTGATGGCGGTGCTGCTGTCGGCGGCGCCGGCGTATGGGCAGCCGGCGACCTTTGATCTGCAGGCCCATCGCGGCGGCCGCGGCGAGACGACGGAGGAGTCGCTGCGCGCCTTCGCCAAGGCGATCCAAACCGGCGTCAGCACACTGGAACTCGACATCGTCGTGACCCGCGACGGCCAACCGCTGGTGTGGCACGACCCGACGATCCAGGCCGACAAATGCAGCGACACCGGCCCGGCGTTCCCCGGCGACCCGGGCTACCCGTATGTCGGCAAGCTGGTGCACCAGCTCACCGTCGCGCAGATCCACACCCTGGACTGCGGGCACCGGCTGAAAGAGTTCCCGGACGCGGAAGTGGTGCGCGGCAACAAGATCGCGACCCTTCCTGAGGTCTTCGCGGTGGCCGACTCGCACCGCGCCGACGCGATCCGCTACAACATCGAAACCAAGGTGGAGCCCGACGACACCGGCGCGTCGGCGCAGCCCCAGGAGTTCGTCGACGTGATCCTGGCCGCGGTCAGGTCGGCGGACAAGCTCGCGCGGGTGGAGATCCAGAGCTTCGACTGGCGCACCCTGCCGCTGGTACGGCGGGCCGAGCCGTCCATCCCGCTGGTGGCCCTGTACGACGAGCGGGCCGCCGGTGACCCGGTGCTCGGGGCGCGGGCGGCCGGTGCCGACATCGTCTCCCCGGACTACCGGCTGGTCACCGGCAAACCGTACGTCGACCGCGCGCATGCGTTGGGGCTCAAGGTCATTCCGTGGACCGTAGACGACGCCGAGGACATGCGGCGCCTGATCGGCTACGGCGTCGACGGGCTCATCACCGACTTCCCGACGTTGGCGCGCGGGGTGCTGGCCGAACTCGGCGTGCCGCTGCCGCCGGCCGTGCCGGGGTGATCGGCGCCGCGGGCGCGCGCGGCGCGCCACATGATGCTCGGCCGCAACAGCCGGGTCGCGGGGTCGACGAGCGAGGTGACCCTGATGAACTGGTTCAGCGCGACCGTGTCGGTTTCGGCCGCGGTGAGCACCCGATCGACGTACTTGTTGAACGCCCGGGCGATCAGCGGCGGGGTGCCCTCGATTTCGGGCAGGGCGAGGTCGGGGTTGGTGGACAGCTGCCAGGCCTGCCGGATCGGCGCCGCCGCGGCGCGGAAGAATCGGCGCGCCAGATCCGTTGTGCCGCTTGACAAGCAGTCGCGCAGCGCCAGTGCCTCCAGCGCGGCCACTGACATGCCCTGGCCGTAGATCGGGTTGAAGCTGCAGATCGCGTCGCCGGTGACCAGCAGGCCGTCCGGGAAACGCCGCAGCTTGTCGTAGCGGCGCCAGCGGCTGCACGGCATCCGGTGCCGCACCGGCTCCCCGACGGGTTCGGCGCCGCGCACCGCGGCGAGCAGGTGCGCCGGTGCGCAGTCGGCGATGAAATCGCACATGGTGGCGAGGTCCAGCGTCGCGGGCTCCTCGCCGCCGACCCCCATCACGGTGAGCAGCCAGGTGTCGTGCTCGCAGTGCAGCAGCCCGCAGCCGCGCGGCCTGCCCGGCACGATCCCGATCAGCAAGCCGAGTTCGCGCGGCGCCTCGCCCGTCATGCGCAACGCCTGGCTGGCGTAGGTGAGCTGCACGGTGACGCGGTCCTCGCGCGGGCGGTCATACCCCAGGCCGTCCAGCCAGGTGGGCGTGTGGGCGGCGCGCCCGGTGGCGTCGACCACCAAATCGGCGGGCATCGCGGTGGTTTCGCCGGTCCGGCCGTCGGCCACCCACGCCCCCACCACGCGCCGGCGGTTGGCGGTCGAGACGAGACGCGTGACGCAGTGCTCGTCGCGCAGGGTGACGTTGGGAATGCCGCGCAGCCGCCCGCGGACGTGGTCCTCGAGGAACGGCCGGGTCGCGCTGTAGGCGGTCAGTCCGGGGGCGGCGCCGCTGCGCGTCATCAGATGCCCGCCGATGTTGTAGTAGAGCTGCGAGAGGTCCTGGCCGTCGAAGTACTGGGCGCCGTCGCGGACCATCTGGTCGAGAACACCCGGGAACAACTCCTCGATCGCCTGGGCGCCGCGGCACAATAGGGCGTGCAGATGCCGGCCCTGCGGCACACCCCGCCGAGCGCTGTGGGCGTCGGGCAGCGGGTCGCGCTCCACCACGGTGACCCGGTCGAAGAAGTCGGCCAGCGAGCGCGCGGCCAGCAAACCGCCCATGCTCGCCCCCAACACCACCGCGTGCTCACCCACCTTGGTCGTCATGTCGCCGCCTTTCCGAGCTGTTAGCTGACAAAAACAATGCTCACGGGCACCGGCGGGCGCCGATAGCGTAGTCGGGTACTCCACCTCGGGTGGCCGCGCCGCCGCCGGTCCCGCGGCCGCGCGACCGAAGGCGGGCAATCCCGCCCGCGCGGCGCCCCCGCGCGGCTATGCTCGCCGCGTGATCGGCGGCGAGCTGCTGATTGGGCGCGACAGCGAATTGGCCGCCATTCGCCGCGCCCTGAACGGGGCTGACCACTGCCGCGGGGTGGTGATCGCCGGGGCCGCCGGCGTGGGCAAGACCTGGCTGGCCCGTGCGGCGCTGCGGCGCGCCGGGGCGTCGGGCGAGCAGATCAAATGGATCGTCGGCACCCAGTCCGCCCAGGCCCTGCCGCTCGGGGCGTTCATCGGCCTGCTCGGCGACGCGATGTCGGAGCCGCTCACCAGCGTGCGGCGGGTGATCGAGACGTTCGTGGCCCGGCAACGCCGGGGCCGGGTGGTGGTGGGCGTCGACGACGCGCACCTGCTGGACGGGTTGTCGGCCCTGGTGGTGCACCAGCTGGCGCAGTCCGGCGGAGTCCGGCTGGTGGTGACGGTGCGCACCGGCAGCCACCAGCCCGACGCCGTGACGGCGCTGTGGAAGGACGACCTGCTGACTCGCCTTGATCTGGAACCACTTTCGGCCGCGGCGACCCGCGAGGTGATCGAGAGCACGCTGGGCGGCCCGGTCGACGCGCGGTGCGCGGCGCGGTTCCGGCGGCTCACCGGGGGCAACACGCTGTTTTTGCGGCAGCTGCTGAGCGACCAGATGGCCGCCGGGCGGATGCGCCGCGTGGCCGGGGTGTGGATGTGGGACGGCGACGTCGCCGTCTCGGCCAGCCTGTCCGACACGGTGGGACGCCAGCTGGGCCGGCTCACCCCACCGCTGGCGCTGGTGGTGGACACATTGTCGCAGTGCGAGCCGCTGCCGGTAGACCTGTTGTGCGACTTGGCATCTCGAGAAGACCTGGTTGCGGCCGAGGCGATGGGACTGGTGACCGTCGAACGCACCCCGCGCGCCTTGATGGCCCGGCTCGCGCACCCGCTGTTCGGTGAGCTCCGCCGGGCCGGCGCCGGCGAGATGTACCTGTCGACGATCCGGGGCCGGCTGGCGACCCGGCTGGCGCAGGACCAAGACGCCGACATGCAGGCCACGGTGCGCCGGGCGTTGCTGACCCTGGAGTCCGACCTGGACCCGCAACCCGAGCTGTACCTGGAGTCGGCGCGGCACGCGATGACGCTGTTGGACCTGGAGCTGGCCGACCGGCTGGCCAACGCCGCCGCGCGGGCCGGGGCGCCTGGCGCCGCCGGGGTGCGGGCGATGAACCTGGTGCTGCTGGGCCGGGGCGAGCAGGCCGAGGAGGCGTTGCGGGCCATCACCGACGGCGCCGACGGCGACGCGTCCGATCGGCACTATTGGGCGACGGTGCGCGCGGCCAACCTGGTGTGGATGCTGGGCCGGCCGGCCGATGCCGCGCTGGTCCTCGACGGCCTCGCCGCGCGGCCCGAGACCCCGGCGCAGGCCGCGGCCCGTTGCGCGGTGCAGGCGTGCCTGGACGCGGTGGCCGCGCGCTGCCAGCTCGCCGCTGAACGGGCAAGGGCCGCACTGGATTCCGAGTCGCTGCCGGATTTCCACGCGATGATGGCGTCGCTGGCGCTGATCATGGCGATGGGGGCGCTGGGACAGGTCGATGACCTGACCGCGGTGGCCGAGCAGGCGCTGCGCCGCGCGACGACGTCGTTCGAGGCGTCACACATGCGGTTCTGGTTCGGCGCCGTGTACGGGCGGGCGTGCCGGCTGACCGGACGCATCGACGAATTCGTCAGCACCGCAAGACGATTGGCCGACTCGGGCCGTGACGTCCCCGGTTTGGCGTACGCGAACCTGGCCCTGTTGCTGGGCAACGCCGAGCTGGCCCGCGGGGCCGCGGCCGAGGCGGCCCGGCTGGTGCAGGAAGCGCTCGCCGGTGCGCAGATACACGAAGTCACCAGCGGTTTGCGGCCGGCCAGCTATTTCGCCTTGGCCGAGGCGCACGGCAGGCTCGGGCACCCGGCGCAAGCCAACGAGGCGATCGCCGGGGCGAGATCCTGCGTGCCGCCGGACTTCCTGTTCATGCACACCGGTCTGGCGCTGGCCACCGGCTGGGCGCTGGCCGCCGGCGGCCAGCTGCGCGAGGCCGTGGCCACCGCGCAGGCGGCGGCGCGGCTCGCCCGCGACCGCGGCCAGCCCACCCACGAACTGGCCTGCATCCAAGCCGCGGCGCAATGGGGGGACGCCGCGGGGGCGGTGCGCGCCCGCGCGCTGGCCGACGCGCTGTCGCTGCCGCTGGCCGACGCCATCGCCTGCCACGCCGAGGCGCTGCGGGCCGGCAACGGCGAGGCCCTGCTGACGGTCGCGGCGGCCTACCGGGCGATCGGCGACGCGGCGGCCGCCGCCGACGCGGCCGCGCAGGCCTCCGCCGCGTTCGTCGAGGGGCAGCAGCACCAGCGCGGGCGGTATGCGGCGGCCCTGGCCGGTGAGCTGGCCGAGGAATGCGGCGGCCTGTGCACGCCGGCGTTGCGGACCCCGGCGGGGCTCAAGCTATCGGGCCGGCAGCGCGACGTCATCGAACTCGCCGTCGCCGGCCTGTCCAACCGCCAGATCGCCGAGCGGTTGGTGATGTCGGTGCGCACCGTGGAGGGCCATATCTACCGGGCCTGCCAACGGGTGGGCGCCCAGTCGCGCGACGAACTGGCCACCATCATCCGCTCCAGGCCGGCCGGCCGCGAAAGCTAGCCGCCCAGCAGCCGCGCCGACGCCCACAGCGCCAGCACGGCCACCAGCAGCGAGACCGGCACCGTGCACACGCCGAGGCGGGTGTATTCGCCCACCCCGGCGTCCACGCCGTGTTGACGTAACACCCTGCGCCACAACAGGTTCGACAGCGAACCGACATAGGTCAGGTTGGGGCCGATGTTCACTCCGATCAACACCGCCAGCACCGCCACCGGCCCGGCCGGCGCGACCAGCGGCAGCAGCACCAGCGTCGCCGGCAGGTTGTTGACGACGTTGGCCAGCACCGCGGCCGTCGCGGCGATCGCGAGCAGGGCGGGCAGGCCCGAGCCCGACGGCAGCAGCGCCGACATCGCCCGGTCCATCCCGTTGCGCATGACGGCCTGCACCACCACACCCAGCGCCAGCACGAAAACCAGGAACGACACGTGGACCGAGCGCGCGATCTCCGTCACCGTGGTGTGCCCGCGGGCCAGACTGCGCACCGCCAGCACCGACGCGCCGCACAGCGCCACCCACGCCGGGGCGATCCCCACCGACTGGGCGACCGCGAACCCGGCGAGCGTCAGTGCGACCACCACCAACACGAACACCGGCGGGCGCGGCGGCGCGCCGAGCGCCGCCGGGTCGGGCTGCACCCGCAGGTCCTTGGCGAAGAACCCGCGGAAGACGGCGTAGAGGGTGGCCACCGCGGCCAGCCACGGCGCCGCCATCAACAGCGTGAACCTGGTGAACGACAGCTGGGCCGTGTGGAAGGCCAGCAGGTTGGTCAGGTTGGACACCGGCAGCAACAGCGAGGCGCCGTTGGCCAGGTGGGCGGTGGCATAGGCGTACGGCCGCACCGCGGTGCGCTGCCGGCGCACCGCGGCCAGCACCACCGGGGTCAGCAACACCACGGCTGCGTCCAGGCTCAGCACCGCGGTGATGGCCGAGGCGATGACGAACACCCGCCGCAGCATGCCGGCCGACCCGACGCGGCCCCTCGCGATCGCCGCACCCGCCGCCTCGAACAGGCCCTCGTCGTCGCACAGCTTGGCCAGCACCAGCACCGCGCCCAGGAAGGCGACCACCCCGGACAGGTCGGCGATCTGCTGTTCGGCCGCGGCGACCGGGATCGCGCCGACACCCACCAGCAGCAGCGCCGCCGGCACCGCCGCCACCGCCTCCGGCCAACCCCGCGGGCGCGCGACGGCGAACCCGAGCACCACCGCAAGCAGCACCAGCGCAACGGTCAATGCCATCGAAAACGCTTTACGCCCAAGGGTCTTCGCGTCGCCACACGCTCGGCAGGTGCAGCGCGACACCGTCGCGCTCGGCGAGCTCGTCCAGGACGCGGATGGACGCGTCCAGGTCATCGCCCGCATAAGGCAACGCCCGCAACGGTTTTGACAGCGGACGGAAGAAGTCGTCCCAATGGATCAGGATCACCCGGCGCGCCCCGACCGTGCGCACGGTCTGGTCCCAATACTCGTCCAGGTACGACCGCGGCCGCAGCCCCAGCTGCCCGACGGACAGATAGGCCGCCTCGGCGCGCTGCCCGGCCAGCGCGCCGGCCACGAATCCGGCGCTGCCGCAGATCAGCAGCCGGCGCCCCGTCGGCCGGTGCCGCACCAGTGTCGACCAGGACTCGCCGCAGCGGTACGCCGACGCCCGCGCCGGCGGGATCAGCGGCTCCTCGATCACGCCGGGGAACCGGTCGGGCGGGCAGTGGTGGGACTTGACCAGCGTTACGTCGAAGGCGCCCAACCGGATTGGCTCGCCGTCGGCTGCGACGACGATGCGGTCCTCGGGCAGCCCGTAGCCGCGTCCGACGTTGGCCGCGGACTCTCCGCCGACCAGCAGCGCGCCGGTGCGGTCGGCCACCAGCGCGGAGTCCAGCGCGTGGTCGAAGTGGGTGTGCACCGGGATGACGGCCGCCAGCCGGGACACCTTGGCCCGGGCCAGGCAGCCGTCGACGCGCGGCGGCGACGGCGACACCTTGCCGGCGACCACCCGGGCCAGGCCGGGCCGGGAGAAGTAGCCGTCGGTCAGCAGCGCCGACGAGCCGTCGTCGATCAGCAGGCTCGCCACCCCCAGCCAGGTCACCGACAGCCCACCGGGGCCGGCCGCGGGCACGTCGAACCTGTCGGCGTAGCGGGTGATGTCGGGGCGACCGAGCCTGAGCCGCATCAGCAGAACGCCCGGATCTCCACGCCGGCCGCCCGCAGGCGATCGCGCACCGCGGTGGCGATCTGCACCGCCCCCGGCGAATCGCCATGCACGCAAACCGATTCCACGCTCAGCTCGAGCCGGGTGCCGTCGACGGCGGTGACCGCCCCGGTGTCGACCATGGCCAGCACCCGCTCCGCGATGGCCGCCGGGTCTGCCAGCACCGCGCCCGGTTCCCGGCGGGAGACCAGCCGGCCGTCCTGCCGGTAGGCCCGATCGGCGAACGCCTCGGCGACCACCCGCAGACCGCGGCGGGCGGCCTCGTCGAAAAACACCGAGCCGGCCATGCCCAGCACCGGCAGGCCGGGGTCCACCAGCCGGACCGCCTCGGCCACGGCGGCGGCCTGCGCGGTGTGCGTCACGATCGTGTTGTACAGCGCGCCATGCGGTTTGACGTAGCACACGGACGAACCCGCCGCGTGCGCGATCGCCTGCAGCGCGCCGATCTGGTACACCACGTCGGCGAGCAGCTCCTCGGCGGCGACGTCGATGAAACGCCGGCCGAACCCGGCCAGGTCGCGGTAGCTGACCTGCGCGCCGACTCGCACCCCGCGCTCGGCGGCCGACCGGCACACCCGCAGCAGCCCGGCGGGGTCGCCGGCGTGGAAACCGCACGCCACGTTGGCGCTGCTGACGATGCCGAGCATGGCGTCGTCGTCACCGAGGCGCCAGACGCCGAAGCCCTCGCCCAGGTCGGCGTTGAGGTCGATACCGGCCACCCGCCCAGCTTAGGTGGCGGCCTCCCGGCGGCGCCCGATCAACCAGCAGGCCAGATAGATCAGGAACGAGATGGTCGCGACGAACACCGACACCGGCACGCCCGGCGCCAGCGACAGCACGATCCCGCCCAGCGCCGACACCTCGGCGAAGGCCACCGAGGCCAGCATCGCAGCCCCGGGCGAGGCGACCACCCGGGCCGCCGCGGCCGCCGGGGTGATCAGCAGCGACATCACCAGCAGCGCGCCGACGATCTGCACCGCCTGGGCCGCCACCACACCGACCAGCGCCGCGAACACGATGCCCAGCGCGTGCACCGGCACCCCGCGCGCGGCGGCGACGTCGGGGTCGACGGTGGCGAACAACAGCGGGCGGTAACACGTCGCCAGCACGGCGATCACCAGCAGGCACACCAGCGCCAGCATGGTCAGCCCGGTGTAGCCGACCCCGACGATCTGGCCGGTCAGCAACGCGAAACTGGTCGCGGTGCGACCCGGGTAGAGGTGGATGAACAGCACCGCCAGCCCCAACCCGAACGCCAGCACCACGCCGATCACCGAGTCGCGTTCCCGGGCGCGCCGGCCCAGCACCCCGAACAGCGCGGCCGCCAGCGCGCTGCCGATCAGCGCGCCCACCCCGACGCCGATCCCGACCAGCAGCG
This sequence comes from Mycobacterium sp. MAC_080597_8934, assembly GCF_000523975.1. Lineage (NCBI taxonomy): Bacteria > Bacillati > Actinomycetota > Actinomycetes > Mycobacteriales > Mycobacteriaceae > Mycobacterium > Mycobacterium sp. MAC_080597_8934. Next base: position 227,603 of record NZ_JAOS01000001.1, read on the forward strand.
CGAATGCGGCCCCGGTCAGCGACAATTCGCTGGAGCCGTGCACCGCAAACGACATCTGCCGCATCACGATGAACGGCCCGATCAGCCCGGCCACCAAACCCAGCAGGGCCGCCGCGACCAGCGCCTGCTGCACGAAGTCGTGGCCCAGCAGGTGCACCGTGATGTCCAAGGAGAACAGGTGGTCGGCCATGTCGGCGAGGCGATGCTCCATCAGCCGTGCCCGTCGGTGTGCTCGCCGGCCACCACGTAGCCGCCCTTGACCTTCACCACCTGGATGTCGGCCCGGTACAGCGCCGAGAGCGTCTCGGTGTTCATCACCTGCTCGACGGTGCCGATCCGGAACCGGCCGTCGACCAGATACAGCACCCGGTCCACGTACGGCAGGATCGGGTTGATCTCGTGGGTGACGACGATGACCGTGGTCGCGGCGTCCCGGCGGCGCCGCTCCAGCAGCGCCGACACCAGCTTGGCGTTGGCCGGGTCCAGGGTCAGCAGCGGCTCGTCGCACAGCAGCAGCAGCGGGTCGCTGACCAGGGCCTGGGCGACGCGCATCCGCTGCAGCTCGCCGCCCGACATCACCCCGACCCGCACGTCCGCCAGGTGTTCGCCGTTGACCTGGCGCAGCGCCTGGTCCACCGTGGCGCGGCGGCGCGCCCGCTCCCGGGGCCGCAGCGGCGCGGCGCCCCAGCGCCCGCCGTCCAGGCCCAGCCGGACCAGGTCGCGTCCGCGCAGCATCACGTCGCGCTCCATCGGGCGGTGTTGCGGCACGTAGCCGATGCGCCCGCTGCCCGAGGTGATCGGCTTCCCGTCCACCAGCCCCACCCCGGCGCTCAGCGGCAGCTGGCCCAGCAGCACCTTCAGCAGCGACGTCTTGCCGCTGCCGTTCGGGCCGAGCACCGCGACGAACTCGCCCCGCGACACCGACAGGTCCAGGTCCTCCCACAGCACCCGGTCGCCGAACGCCAGCCGGGCGCCGCGCAGCGAGACGGTGTCGGCGTCGTGGTCGACGGCCGCGGCGGCCTGCAGGCTCACGGCTGCAACGACCGTACGGGTTGCAGCGCCGTCTGCAGCTGGCCCACCGTATTGCGTTGCCAGCTCAGGTAATCCGCGCCGTCGGGCAACGTCTCGCGGACCTCGACGACCGGGACGCCGGCGCGCCGGGCGGCCTCGCGCAGGCCGTTGACCGCGGACGCCGACGTCTGCGGGTTGACCACCAGCGCCGACACCTGGTGCCGGTCGAGCAGGTCGAGGGCCCGCGCCAGGTCGGCGGGCGCGGGGTCGGTCTCGTTCTCGACGGCCGCTTCCAGCGCCGGCGGCGTCCGGTTCACCAGGCCCGACGCCTCGAGCAGGTAGAAGGCGACCGGCTCGGTGGCGACGACCGAGCCGCCGGGGTGGGCGGCCGCGATGGTGTGCTCGATGCCGGCGATGGCGTCGGCGTCGCGGCCGAACGCGGCCGCATTGCGCCGGTAGTCCGCGGCGTTGCCCGGGTCGATCGCCGCCAGCCGGTCGGCGACGGCGGCGGCCACCGCCTTGGCGACGCCCAGGTGGTAGAACACGTGCTCGTTTCGGGGGCGGCCGTCGTCGGGCAGCAACGCGTAGGCGTCGACCCGCGCGACGCCGGGATGATGCGCCAGCACGTCGTCGACCCAGCCGTCGTAGCCGCCGCCGTTGAAGACGACCAGGCCGGCGTCGGCGATCGCGGCGGCATCCGACGGGCTGGCCTCATAGGAGTGCGGGTCTTGGTCGGACCCGCTCAGGATGGACGCGACCGCCACGTGGCCGCCGGCCACCGCCCGCGCCACGCTGCCCCACACGTCGGTGGACGCGACGACGGCGGTCGCGTGCGGATGCGCCGGACCGGTGCACCCGGTCAGCGCCGCCCAGCCGGTCACCGCCAGCACGGCCGCCAGCCACCGCGTCGTGCGGCCGACCCGCGTTGCGTCCCGCGTCAGTGCCGTGCCCACGTCCGATGTCCTCCCGCCGGCCAGCCAGCCGATGCACAATACTAATGAAAATCGTTTCCATTACAAAGCCGGCCGGGGAAGCGCATACGCGAGCGCACCGATCCGCTGTAGCGTCACCGAGCGTGAGTCCCACCCCGCGCCGGCGGGCGACTCTGGCGTCGCTGGCCGACGAACTCAAGGTCTCGCGCACGACGGTGTCGAACGCCTTCAACCGGCCCGATCAGCTGTCCGCGGACCTGCGTGAGCGGGTGCTCGCGACGGCCAAGCGGCTGGGCTACCCCGGCCCCGACCCGGTGGCGCGGTCGTTGCGGACCCGCAAGGCCGGCGCGGTCGGACTGGTGATGGCCGAACCGCTGACCTACTTCTTCAGCGACCCCGCCGCCCGCGACTTCGTCACCGGGGTGGCGCAGTCCTGCGAGGCGCTGGGGCAGGGGCTGCTGCTGGTCGCCGTCGGGCCCAGCCGCAGCCTGGATGAGGGAACCGCGGCGGTGCTGTCGGCCGGGGTGGACGGCTTCGTGGTGTATTCGGTGTGCGACGACGACCCCTACCTGCAGGCCGTGTTGCAGCGGCGGCTGCCGGTGGTGGTGGTCGACCAGCCCAAGGGACTGACCGGGGTGTCGCGGGTGGGCATCGACGACCGCGCGGCGATGCGGGAGCTCGCCGACTACGTGCTCGGCTTGGGGCATCGCGAGATCGGGCTGCTGACCATGCGGCTGGGCCGGGACCGCCGCCAGGGCCTGGTGGACGCCGAACGGCTGCGTTCGCCCGCCTTCGACGTGCAGCGCGAGCGCATCACCGGGGTGTGGGAGGCGATGACGGCCGCCGGCGTCGACCCGGATTCGCTGACCGTGGTGGAGAGCTACGAACACCTGCCCGAGTCGGGCGGCGCGGCCGCCAAGGTGGCGCTGGAGGCCAACCCGCGGATCACCGCGCTGATGTGCACCGCCGACATCCTGGCCCTGTCGGCCATGGATTACCTACGCGCCCATGGTGTTTACGTGCCCGGGCAGCTGACGGTGACCGGATTCGACGGCGTGCCCGACGCGATCAGCCGGGGCCTGACCACGGTGTCGCAGTCCAGCCTGCACAAGGGCCGCCGGGCCGGTGAGCTGCTGCTCAAGCCGGCACGGTCGGGCCTGCCGGTGGTGGAGCTGCTCGACACCGAGCTGATTCGCGGCCGTACCGCCGGTCCGCCGGCCTAGCCGTGCTCGCCGAGCAGCAACCGCACCGCCAGATCGAGGCGCTTGCTGACGTCGGTGGCCGAGGCGCGCCGGGTCAGCCAGGCGAGCAGGTTGGACAGCCACACGTCGGAGATCACCCGGGCGATGTGGTACTGGTCCTCGGTGGGTTCGCCGTCGGCCATCGCGCGGGCGAACATCGAGTCGATGAGCTTCTCCACCTGGTCGACCTCGCTGGCCGCCGACGCGTCGGCGAACACGTAGGCCCGCGTCATCGCCTCGGTCAGCAGCGGGTTGCGCTGCATGGCCCGGTTGAGCTTGCCCACCATGAAGTTCAGCCGCTGAAACGGGGTGCCCCCGGTCAGCGCCGCGCGGTCGGTCTTGGCGTCGATGCGGCTGAACTCGCGGCCCAGCGCGGACACCAGCAGGTGCACCTTCGACGGGAAATACCGGTACAGCGTGCCCACCGCGACGTCGGCGCGATCGGCCACCGCGCGCATCTGGACCGCCTCGTAGCCGCCCTTGGAGGCGATCGCCATGGTGGCGTCCAGGATGCGTTTGCGGCGTTCCCGCTGCGCCTCCGAGCCGAGTTCGGACTCCGCCAGTACCGCCACGTTCATGACCTCGCGCGGCTGCGAGTCGGAGACGCGGCTGGAATCGGCCTTCGACTCTGCCTTCGAAGTGGCCCTAGCTGGCATGTGGCGGTGTGCTCCTGTTCCGGGCGGTTCGTCTGCAAACGATACGCATTCTGCGTGTGAATTTCCCACCTCCGTACCGCCGGGGACAAGCGCATGTGCTGCTGCGATGGCGTTCGACTTGACGGTCGATCACTGGCACTATTAGAACACGTTCTAGTCTCCGGTGAGCGAGTTGCGCGCCAACACGTGGCGCGGATGTCCCCGCTCGCGGCGAGATCGGACAATCAGGACACGGGTGCCGGGCGCCTGGTCACGTCGAGTCAAGGACGCGGAGGTCCCCACGGTGGTAGCGACCGTCACCGACGAGCAGTTCGCCGCGCGCGCCCTGGTGCGCGACTGGGCCCGCAACGCCAGCACCGGGCCCGGCGGGACCGCCGCCATCCGCGACGTCGAGCAGGGCAACCCCGACGCCTGGCGGCCGGTGTTCGCCCGGCTGGCCGAGCTGGGCATTTTCGGGGTGGCGGTTCCCGAAGAGGCCGGCGGGGCGGGCGGCAGCGTCGAGGACCTGTGCGCCATGGTCGAGGAGGCGGCCAAGGCGCTGATCCCGGGTCCGGTCGCCACCACCGCGCTGGCCACCCTGGTGCTCTCCGATGCCGAGTTGCTGGCCGCGCTGGCCGCCGGCGAGCGGTTCGCCGGGCTGGCGCTGCAGGGCGACATCACCTTCGACGGGGCGGCGTCGACGGCCTCGGGCACGCTGCCGTTCGTGCTGGGTGCCGCCGACGGCGGGGTGCTGCTGCTGCCGGCCGACGGCAGGTGGCTGGTGGTCGACACCGCAAGCGACGGCGTGCACATCGAGCCGCTGGCCGCGACCGACTTCTCCCGGCCGCTGGCGCGGGTGGTGCTGGACTCGGCCCCGGCCACCGTGCTGGCGCAAACCCCCGAGCGGGTCGAGGAGCTGGCCGCGACCGTGCTGGCGGCCGAGGCCGCCGGGATCACCCGCTGGTCGCTGCAGACCGCCGTCGACTACGCCAAGGTCCGCGAGCAGTTCGGCAAGCCGATCGGCAGCTTCCAGGCCATAAAACACCTCTGCGCCGAAATGCTGTGCCGCGCCGAGCAGGCCGAGGTGGCCGCCGCCGACGCCGCCCGCGCGGCCGCCGAGGACGACCCGGCCCAGTTCTCCCTCGCGGCGGCCCTGGCCGCGGCCACCGCCATCACCGCGGTGAAGGCCAACGTCAAGGACTGCATCCAGGTGCTCGGCGGCATCGGCTGCACCTGGGAACACGACGCCCACCTGTACCTGCGCCGTGCACACGCCATCGGCCGCTTCCTGGGCGGGGCGGAACGCTGGCTGCGCCGTATCACCGCGCTCACCCAGGCGGGCGTGCGCCGCCGGCTGGGTATCGACCTGACCGAGGTCGAGGACCAGCGGCCCCAGATCGCCGAGGCCGTCGCCCGCATCGCCGCGCTGCCCGCCGAGCAGCGGCAGGCCGCGCTGGCCGAGGCCGGGCTGCAGGCCCCGCACTGGCCGGCGCCGTACGGACGCGGCGCCTCGCCGGCCGAGCAACTGCTGATCGATCAGGAGCTGGCCGCCGCCGGGGTGGCCCGTCCCGACCTGGTGATCGGGTGGTGGGCGGCGCCGACCATTCTCGAGCACGGCACACCCGAGCAGATCGAGCGCTTCGTGCCCGGCACCTTGCGCGGCGAATTCCTTTGGTGCCAGCTGTTTTCCGAGCCCGGCGCCGGCTCCGACCTGGCCTCGCTGCGCACCAAGGCGGTACGCACCGACGGTGGCTGGCTGCTGACCGGGCAGAAGGTGTGGACGTCGGCGGCGCACAAGGCGCGCTGGGGGGTGTGTTTGGCCCGCACCGATCCGGATGCGCCGAAACACAAGGGCATCACCTACTTCCTGGTGGACATGAGCGCCCCGGGCATCGAGATCCGCCCGCTGCGCGAGATCACCGGTGACTCGCTGTTCAACGAGGTCTTCCTGGACAACGTGTTCGTCCCCGACGAGATGGTGGTCGGCGAGGTGAACGACGGCTGGCGGCTGGCCCGCACGACGCTGGCCAACGAGCGGGTCGCGATGGCCAGCGGCACGGCGCTGGGCAACCCGATGGAGGAGCTGCTCGAGCTGCTGTCGACGCTGCCCCTCGACAGCGCTCAGCAGGATCGGCTGGGGCGGTTGATCGTCACCGCGCAGACCGGTGCGCTGCTGGACCAGCGGATCGCCCAGCTCGCCGTCGGTGGCCAGGACCCCGGCGCGCAGTCCAGCGTGCGCAAACTCATCGGGGTGCGCTACCGCCAGGCGCTGGCCGAATACACGATGGATGTGTCCGAGGGCGGCGGCCTGGTGCACAACCGGGCGGTGTACGACTTCCTGAACACCCGCTGTCTGACCATCGCCGGCGGCACCGAGCAGATTCTGCTCACCGTCGCCGCGGAGCGGCTGCTGGGTCTGCCGCGTTAACCGAGATCGGCTGCGGCAGCGTGTAATTCGCGCAGCGCCTGGCATGCCATGTCGCCCAGGTCGCCGCTTTCGTCCGGTTCGGCCCAGCGGGCGTAGGCGGTTTTGAACGCCAGCGCGCCCAGCTCGGCGGCCAACGCCGCCGCCGGTTCGGGCACGCCGCGTGCTTGCAGCGCCTCGGACACCGCCAGGGCCAGCCCGATCTGCTTGAGCGCGTTGCGCTCCTGCAGCTCGGCGCTGGCGGCGATCGCGGCCCTGAGCCGCGGCGCGAGCTCCTTGTTGAACGGCGTGAACGCCGCCGCTGCCGACTTCAGGCCGGAGCACACCAAGGCTAGCGGTGTCGCGTCGGCGGGCGCCGCGGCGATGCCCTCGCGGAGTAGTTGGGCGATGGCGTCCTGGCCGGCGGCCAGCACGTCCCGCTTGTCCGGGAAGTGTCTAAAGAACGTGCTTTTCGTCAGGCCGGCGCGCTCGGCGATCTCCGCGACGGTCGTCTGGTCGTAGCCGCGCTCGTTGAACAGGTCCAGCGCCGCGGCGACCAGGCGTGCGCGCGCGTCGGGTTCCCAGCGAGCCATGGCCCCACTTTAGTGATGCGACCTTTGTCCCGTCACTGGTGTAGGGTGATGGGACCATTGTCTCATCACTCGAAGGAGCAGCTCGTGCGCGTACTCGTCACCGGCGCCAGCGGAGGAATCGGCTCGGCCGTCGTCAAAGAATTGCTCGCCGCCGGTCATCACGTCATCGGCCTGGCCCGCTCCGAGGCTTCGGCCGCAACCGTCAGCGGACTCGGCGCCGAACCGCTGCGCGGCGACATCGCCGACCTCGACGTCCTACAGAAGGCGGCCGTCGACACCGACGGCGTCGCCTACCTGGCCTTCTCACACGACTTCAGCGACGTCGGGGACGCGATCGCCGACGAGGCCCGCGCGATCGACGCGCTGGGGGCCGCGCTCGCCGACACCGGCAAACCGCTGGTGCTGGCCAGCGGGACCCCGGCCCGGCCCGGATCGGTGAGCACCGAGGACGACCCCTTCATCGCCGACGGGCCGCTGGCCGGGCGCGGCCGCACCGGCCAGGCCGTCGTCGAGCTGGCCGGGCGCGGTGTCCGCTCGGCCGTGGTGCGGCTGCCGCGCGCGGTGCACGATGCCGGCGGCCGCTACGGCCTGGCCGGCATCCTGATCCAGCTCGCCCGGCAGCGCGGCGTGTCGTCCTTCGCCGGCGACGGCACCCAACGCTGGCCGGCAGTGCATCGCGACGACGCCGCGGCGTTGTTCCGGCTCGCCCTCGAGCAGGCCCCAGCCGGCTCGGTGCTGCACGCGGTGGGGGACGAGGGCGTTCCGCTGCGCGCGATCGCCGAGGTGATCGGCCGCCGGCTCGGCGTGCCCGTCGAGTCCGCCCCGGCCGACGCCTTCGGTCCGCTCGGCCAAGTCTTCGCCGTCGACCAGCCCTCGTCCAGCGCGCTCACCCAGCGGCGCTTCGGGTGGCAGCCCGTCGGCCCCGGCCTGCTGGACGACCTCGAAACCGGCGTCTACCCGGAATAGGTCACGAGAAGGTGGTCACCGCGCAGGTGCTGGGCGAGGTGATGTTGACCCCGGAGTAGACCACCTGGATGTGGGTGCACAGGATGACGTTGTTGTCGGTCTTGGGCTGGCCGGTCTGCCAGTCGGTGGAGTCGATGCGGCCATGGGTTTCGTACTTGTCCGGCGGGCCCTCGCCCATGTAGATGGTGGTGATCTCGTCGGATCCCATCGACTTGTGCACCCGCTCGTACTGGCCGTCGGCGTGCGCGTCGAGGTAGGCCAGCCGGTTGGAGGACCGGATCTCGCTGGTTTGCCGGGCCCACAGGCCGGGCGGGAAGCCGGTCACACCGTCGGGGGTGAGCATGTCCGCCCCGGCGGTGAAATCGCAGTGGCCGTCGGACTTGAAGCAGTTGAGCAGGGCCCGGGTCTCCAGCTGGTTGGGACCGTCCAGCGGGAACAGCGTGGTAGCGGTGTTGCTGGCGGCGGCGCACACCCCGGCGGGCAGAAACATCGGCAGCGCCGCCGCCACCGCGAAGCCCGACACCAGCCGCATCATCGCTGCTTCCCTTCCCTGTGATCCCACCGGTGAACTTAACCCGCGACTAGTCGTCGTAGGTGACTTCCACCGAATCAGATTCCGGGTGAGATTGACAGGCCAGGATCAGGCCCTCGTCCAGGTCCTGCTGCTCGAGCACGTCGTTGACCTCCATGCTGACCTGGCCCTTGCGCAGGGTGCAGGCACACGCGCCGCAGTGGCCCTCGCGGCAGGAGAACGGCGCATCGAGGCCCTTGGCCAGCAGCACGTCGAGCAGCTTGGCGTTGCGCGGCCACGACACGGTGTGGGTTTCCCCGTCGAGCTCCACCACCGCGGTGGCCGGCGGCTCATCGCCCTCGGCGGTGTCCTCGATCTTGACCGCCGCGAACGGGTCGGAGTCCAGCGACTTGAACACCTCGATATGTATTTGCGCCGCAGGCACTTTCAGCGTTTCCAGGGCCTCACGCGCCGAGTCCATGAAGGCGCCCGGGCCGCAGATGTAGACCGGCCGGTCGGTGTAGGGGGCGGCCAGCTGGGCCAGCGCGGTCACGCTGGGCAGGCCCTGCAGCGATTCCAGCCAGTGCAGCACGGTGAGCCGGTCGGGATATTTGGCGGACAGCTCGCGCAGCGCGTCGGCGAAGATCACCGAACGCTCGTCGCGGTTGGCGTAGAGCAGAGTCACCCGCCCGCTGCCCTCCGACAGCGCCGACTTGGCGATCGACATGATCGGGGTGATCCCGCTGCCCGCGGCCATCAACAGGAAGTCGTCGCCCAGCGTCTTGGGCACGAAGTTGCCCGACGGCGCCAGCACGTGGATCCGCATCCCCGGGCGCGCGTTGTCGCACAGCCAGTTGGACGCGTAGCCGTCCGCGGTCCGCTTGACCGTCACGGTCAGCGCGTCGTCGGTGAACGGTGAGCTGCACAGCGAATAGCAGCGCGCCACCGATCCGGTGCGTTCGCTGGGCACCCGCAGCGTCAAGAACTGGCCCGGGGCGTAGCGCAGCCGCTCGGGCGGGATGTCGGGGTCTCCGTCGTCGTCCGGCACCGCGAACACCAGCGACCGCGCGTCGTCGGTCTCGGCGATGACCTCGGCGATCTGCAGTTCGAGGACGTGGTCACCGAGCGGCTCGTCGAGTGCTTGGGCCGAATCAGCCTCGGTCAAGGCCCGTCCCTTCCTTTCGTGGCAAAACGTGTCGACCCGCTGCGACCGGCTCCGCCGCTCTTGCGATCGCCACGGGCAACTAGAACATGTTACAGAAAAGCGGATTCGTATCGCTACCAGCCGCAGGAATACCCTGCTCGACACGAATCGGAACGTGTTCTAGTCTCTGGGGTAAGTCCGCTGAGTAAGTTTGGCCCAGGAAGGCAAACCTAGTGACGTCCATTCAACAGCGTGATGCCCAGTCCGTCTTGGCGGGCATCGACGATCTGCTTCCGCGGATTCGGGAGCGCGCTCAGGCCACGGAGGATCTGCGCCGGCTGCCCGACGAGACCGTAGCCGACCTTCAGGACGTCGGGTTCTTCACCCTGCTGCAGCCCGAGCAGTGGGGTGGGCTGCAGTGCGACCCCACGCTGTTCTACGAGGCGGTCCGCCGGCTGGCCAGCGCGTGCGGTTCCACCGGCTGGGTGAGCTCGATCATCGGCGTGCACAACTGGCACCTGGCCCTGTTCGACCAGCAGGCCCAGGAGGAGGTCTGGGGCGAGGACCCCAACGTGCGGATCTCCTCGTCGTATGCGCCGATGGGCGCGGGCGTGGTGACCGACGGCGGCTACCTGGTCAACGGTTCGTGGAACTGGTCCTCCGGCTGCGACCACGCCACCTGGGCGTTCCTCGGCGGCCCGGTGATCAAGGACGGCCGCCCGGTCGACTTCGGCAGCTTCCTGATCCCGCGCAGCGAGTACCGCATCGACGACGTGTGGCACGTGGTCGGCCTGCGCGGCACCGGCAGCAACACCGTCGTCGTCAAGGATGTGTTCGTGCCGCGGCACCGGTTCCTGTCCTACAAGGCGATGAACGACGGCACCGCCGGCGGCTATGAGACCAACACCGCGCCGGTATACAAGATGCCTTGGGGCACAATGCATCCCACCACCATCTCGGCGCCCATCGTCGGCATGGCATACGGGGCGTACGCCGCCCACGTCGAGCATCAGGGCAAGCGGGTGCGCGCGGCGTTCGCCGGCGAGAAGGCCAAGGACGACCCGTTCGCCAAGGTCCGCATCGCCGAGGCGGCCAGCGACATCGACGCGGCGTGGCGCCAGCTGTCCGGCAACGTGGCCGACGAGTACGCGCTGCTGTCCGCCGGCAAGGAGATCCCGTTCGAACTGCGCGCCAGGGCCCGCCGCGACCAGGTGCGCGCCACCGGGCGCGCGATCGCCTCCATCGACCGGCTGTTCGAGGCTTCGGGGGCCACCGCGTTGGCCAATGACCAACCGGTGCAACGCTTCTGGCGTGACGCGCACGCCGGCCGGGTGCACGCGGCCAACGACCCCGAGCGGGCCTACCAGATCTTCGGAAACCACGAGTTCGGGTTGCCGCCGGGCGACACGATGGTATGACCGCGACCGAGGAGTTGACGTTCGAGTCGACCTCGCGCTTCGCCGAAGTCGACGTCGACGGGCCGCTCAAGCTGCACTACCACGAGGCCGGTTTGTCCTTCAAGGGCACCGGGCGCACGGTGGTGTTGCTGCACGGCGGCGGCCCGGGCGCGGCCAGCTGGACCAACTTCGGCCGCAACATCCCGGTGCTGGCCCGGCACTTCCACGTGCTGGCCGTCGACCAGCCCGGCTACGGCCTGTCCGACAAGCGCGCCGAGCACGGACAGTTCAACCGCTACGCCGCCCGGGCGCTCAACGGGCTGTTCGAGCAGCTGGAGCTGGGACGCGTTCCGCTGGTGGGCAATTCGCTGGGCGGGGGCACCGCGGTGCGGTTCGCCCTGGACTACCCGGACAAGGCCGGGCGGCTGGTACTGATGGGCCCCGGCGGGTTGAGCATCAACCTGTTCGCGCCCGACCCCACCGAGGGCGTCAAACGGCTGGGAAAGTTCTCCGCCGAGCCGACGCGGGAAAACCTCGAGGCGTTCCTGCGGGTGATGGTCTACGACCAGAAGCTGATCACCGACGAATTGATCGACGAGCGGTTCGCGCTGGCCAGCACGCCGGAATCGCTGGCGGCCACCCGGGCGATGGGAATGTCGTTCGCGGGGGCCGACTTCGAGCTGGGCATGATGTGGCGCGAGGTGCACCGGCTGCGCCAACCGGTGCTGCTGATCTGGGGTCGCGAGGACCGGGTCAACCCGCTCGATGGCGCGCTGGTCGCGCTGAAAACGATTGCCCGCGCCCAGCTTCACGTGTTCGGGCAGTGTGGGCACTGGGCGCAGGTGGAGAAATTCGACGAGTTCAACAAGCTCACCATCGATTTCCTGGGAGGTGCGTGATGAGCAACGGAGCCATCAGGTCGCTGGGCTATCTGCGCATCGAGGCCACCGACATGGCGGCCTGGCGCGACTACGGCCTGAAGGTTCTCGGCATGGTCGAGGGCAAGGGCGACACCGAAGGCGCCCTGTATCTGCGGATGGACGATTTCCCGGCCCGGCTGGTGATCGTGCCCGGCGAGCGCGACCACCTGCTGGAGGCCGGCTGGGAATGCGCGAATGCCGAAGGCCTGCAAGAGATCCGGGATCGGCTCGACATGGAGGGCGTCCCGTACAAGGAGGCCACCGCCGCGCAGCTGGCCGACCGCCGGGTGGTCGAGATGATCCGGTTCTCCGACCCGTCGGGCAACTGCCTGGAGGTGTTCCACGGGGTGGCCCTCGAACACCGCCGGGTGGTCAGCCCGTACGGGCACAAGTTCGTCACCGGCGAGCAGGGCCTGGGGCACGTGGTGCTGTCCACCCGGGACGACGAGGAGTCGCTGCACTTCTACCGCGACGTGCTGGGGTTCAAGCTGCGCGACTCGATGCGGATGCCGCCGCAGGTGGTCGGCCGGCCCGCCGACGGCGCGCCCGCCTGGTTGCGCTTCTTCGGCTGCAACCCGCGCCACCACAGCCTGGCGTTCCTGCCGCTGCCCACGCCGAGCGGAATCGTGCACCTGATGCTCGAGGTGGAGAACGCCGACGACGTGGGGCTGTGCCTGGACCGGGCGCTGCGCCGCAAGGTGCCCATGTCGGCCACCCTGGGCCGGCACGTCAACGACCTGATGCTGTCCTTCTACATGAAGACGCCGGGCGGCTTCGACGTCGAATTCGGTTGCGAGGGAAGGCAAGTCGAAGACGACGACTGGGTCGCCCGGGAAAGCACGGCGGTCAGCCTGTGGGGCCACGACTTCACGGTCGGCATGCGCGGCTGACCATGGCTGCGCCGATCGATCCGCGGACCTTCCGGCAGGTGCTGGGCCAGTTCTGTACGGGCATCACCATCATCACCACGGTGCACGACGAGGTGCCCGTCGGCTTCGCCTGCCAGTCCTTCGCGGCGCTGTCGCTGGACCCGCCGCTGGTGCTGTTCTGCCCCACCAAGGTGTCGCGGTCCTGGAAGGCCATCGAGGCCACCGGCCGATTCTGCGTCAACGTGCTGACCGAGAAGCAGAAGCACGTCTCGGCGCGGTTCGGTTCCAAGGAACCCGACAAGTTCGCCGGCATCGACTGGCATCCCTCCGAACTCGGCTCGCCGATCATCGACGGGGCGCTGGCCCACATCGACTGCACCGTGGCCTCGGTGCACGAGGGGGGCGATCACTTCGTGGTGTTCGGTGCGGTCCAATCCCTTTCGGAAGCACCGAAGATCAAGCCGCGGCCGCTGCTGTTCTATCGCGGGGAATACACCGGGATCGAGCCGGACAAGACGACCCCGGCGCAGTGGCGCGACGACCTGGAGGCGTTTTTGACCACCACCACCCAGGACACCTGGCTGTAACGCGCCGGGCGCGGACAATGGTGGCATGACGCTGGATCTGGGCGCGTATTTCGACCGCATCGGTTACGGCGGCAAGGCCGCGCCCAACCTCGAGGTGCTGCGGGCCCTGATGGCCGCGCACACCGGGTCGATCCCGTTCGAGAACCTCGACCCGCTGATGGGGGTGCCGGTCGACGACCTGAGCCCGGCGGCGCTGACCGACAAGCTGGTCCACCGGCGCCGCGGCGGCTACTGCTACGAGCAGAACGGCCTGCTGGGCTACGCGCTGGCCGAAATCGGTTTCCGGGTGCGCCGATTGGCCGGCCGGGTGGTGTGGATGCAGCCGCCCGACACGCCGCCGCGCGCCCAGACGCACACGGTGTTGGCGGTGACGTTCCCGGGCTCGCAGGGCGCCTACCTGGTCGACGTCGGCTTCGGTGGTCAGACGTTGCCCTCGCCCATCCGTTTCGAGACCGGCAACTCCCAGCAGACCACCCACGAGCCCTACCGGCTCGATGACCGCGGCGAGGGCCTGGTGCTGCAGGCCCTGGTGCGCGATGAATGGCAGCCGCTGTACGTGTTCGGCACCCGCACCGTGCCGCAGATCGACCTGCTGGTGGGCAGCTGGTACGTCTCCACCCACCCGTCGTCGATGTTCGTCACCGGGCTGATGGTAGCGCTGACCACCGCCGACGCCCGGTGGAATCTGGCCGGGCGCGAGCTGACCGTGCACCGCGCGCAGGGCAGCGAGAAGATCCGCCTCGACGACGCGGACGCGGTGCTCGACGTGCTCGGGGAGCGGTTCGGCATCGACGTGGACGGGATCGGCCAGCGCGGCGCGCTGCTGGCGCGCATCGAGCAGGTGCTGGACGCCTGAGGGCGGGATTTGGCTAGCGGGCGCGCAGCCACGAGCCCAGCCGTCGCACCGCCTCCTCGATGTCGGTGGTGGGGCCGGCGAAGGACAGCCGGACGAACGAGTTGCCCCGTGTGGTGTCGAAGTCGATCCCGGGTGCGATGGCAACGCCGGTCTGCTCCAACAACTTCGAGCAGAACTCCATGGAGTTGTCGGTGAAGTCCGAGACGTCGGCGTACACGTAGAAGGCGCCGTCGGTGGGGGCCAGGCGGGTGATGCCGATGCCGCGCAGGCCGTCCAGCAGCAGCGCGCGGTTCTTGGCGTAGTGGTGCAGGTGGCCGTCGGCCTCGGCGGTGGCCTCGGGGGTGAAGGCGGCCACCGCGGCCAGCTGCGACAGCACGGGCGGGCAGATGGTGAAGTTGCCGGTCAGGCATTCCACCGCGCGGCGCAGTTCGACCGGCACCAGCAGCCAGCCCAGCCGCCAGCCGGTCATCGCGTAGTACTTCGAAAAGCTGTTGACCACCACGGCATTCCGCGAGGTCTGCCACGCGCAGCTGGTGGGTGGCGCCCCCTCGTAGACCAGGCCGTGGTAGACCTCGTCGCTGACGAGGCGGGCCCCGGACGCCTCGCACCAGGACGCGATGGCGGCCAACTCCTCCGGCGCGATCACGGTTCCTGTGGGGTTGGCCGGGCTCGCCACGATGACGCCCTGCACCGGCGGGTCGAGTTCGGCGAGCATCGCCGCGGTGGGCTGGAACCGGGTCTGCGGCCCGCAGGGGATCTCCACCACCTCACATCCCAACGCCGACAAGATGTTTCGGTAGCACGGGTAGCCGGGGCTGGCCACCGCCACCCGGTCGCCGACGTCGAAGCAGGCCAGGAACGTCAGCAGGAACCCGCCGGAGGAGCCGGTGGTGATCACCACCGCGTCGGGCTCCACCTCCAGCCCGTGCTGGCGCCGGTAGTCCGCGGCGATCGCGGCCCGCAGCTCCGGCGTGCCCAGCGACACCGAGTAGCCCAGCTCGTTGGAATGCACGGCCGCCGCCGCGGCCGCGCGCACCGGCTCGGGTGCGCCCACGCTGGGCTGGCCCGCCGACAGGTTGACCAAATCGCCGTGGCTGCGCTGCCTTTCGGCGGCCGCCAGCCAGACATCCATCACGTAGAACGGCGGGATGCCGGCGCGCAGCGAGACGCGGTCGGTCACGGTGTCGCGAGCACCTCCGGTTCGAGCCGAGTGAGCAGCTGTTGCGGCGTGTCGAGCAGATGCGCGCTGCCGTGTGCGCGTTTGAAGTACAGGTGCATGTCGTGCTCCCAGGTGATCGCGATGCCGCCGTGCAACTGGATGCCCTCGGCGGCCACGACATTCAGCGCCTCGGTGGCGGCCAGCCGGGCGGTGGCGGCGTTGGTGGGCGAGGGATCCAGGCAGGCCTCGTCGACCACGGCCTTGGCCGCGGCGACGGTGACGTAGAGGTCGGCCATCCGGTGCTTGAGCGCCTGGAAGCTGCCGATCGGCCGGCCGAATTGCACTCTGTCCTTGGCGTATTCGACGGTACGCGCCAGACACTGCTCGGCGGCGCCGATCTGCTCGGCGGCCAGCAGGACGGCCGCGGTGTCCGCCAGGCCCGGGTCGGTGCCGATCGGCTCGGTCTGCTGCGCCCGGACCCGCGCCAGCCGCCGGGTCGGGTCCATGGTGGTCACGGGTTGCGCGGTGACGCCGGTCCAGCGGCTCAGCCGGCCGTCCTCGACGCCGATGACCACGTCGGCGATGTCCCCGTTGACCACGTAGTCGGGGTCGAGCACCAGCGCGCCGATCGCGCTGCCCTCGGCCAGGGCCTGCAGCGCGGCGGTGTCGGGCTCGGCGGCGCCGAGCAGCGCCAGCTCGGCCAGCGTGGTACCCAGCAGCGGGGAGGGCACCAGGGCGCGGCCCAGCTCCTGCAAAACCGTTGCCGCGTCGGCCAATTCACCGCCGGCGCCGCCCAACTCCTCGGGGATCACCAGCGCCGCGGCGCCGACCTGCTCGCACAGCAGCCGCCACAGCGATTCGTCGTAACCGCGCTCGGACTCCATCGCCGTGCGCACCGCCGCCGGACCGGCGTGCTTGGCCACCAGCGCGGCGACGGTCTCGCGCAGCATCTGCCGTTCTTCACTGATCGCACTCATAGCGCCTCCAGCACTCGCCGCCGGTGAACCTGCGGCGGACCCCACGCCGACCGCACCGCCTGCACCCGCAACAGCAACAGCGACAGGTCGTGTTCCTGGGTGAAACCGATCGCGCCGTGGGTCTGCAGCGCCGAGCGCGCCGCCAGCAGGGCCGCGTCGGACGCCGCCGCCTTGGCCGCGCTGACGTCCCGCGGTTGCAGCGTCAGGGCCGCGCCGTACACCAGCGGCCGGGCCAGTTCGATCGCGATGTGCACGTCGGCCAGCTTGTGTTTGATCGCCTGGTACGAGCCGATCACGCGGCCGAACTGGGTGCGCTGCTTGGCGTAGTCGACCGCCGCGTCGCGCAGCGCCTCGGCCGCACCGACCAGCTGGGCAGCGGTGGCCAGCGCGCCGAATTCGTAGCCGCGCCCGACGTCCGCCTGCCAGCGGTCGCCGGTCGGCTCTACGTCGTAGAGCCGGCGGCTGGGGTCGACGGACGCGTGCTGCCGGCCCGCGGCGGCCTCGGCCACCCCGTCCTGGTCGGCGAGCAGTACCAGCCCGGCCTCCTCGGCGTCGACGGCCCGCGGCACCTGCGGCGGCAGCGCCACGGTGGCGATGAGCTCACCGGAGGCCAGAGCGGCGCAGCGTTCGGCGTGCTCGTCGCCGGCCAGCAATACCGGTGCCACGGCGATGGATTCGACCACCGGGCCGGGCACACACCAGCGCCCGAGCCGCTCGATGGCCACCACCAGATCGATCGGCTCGGCCTCGATGCCGTCGAATTTCTCCGGCACCGCCAGCGCGGTGACGCCGAGGTTGGCCAGCTGCTCCCACACCTTGCGGCCGGGCGCGGTGTCGCCCACCGCCCAGGCGCGCACCGCCGCGGGCAGGTCGGCCGCGCCGAGCGCGGCGTCGATGCTGGCCGCGAAGTCCCGCTGCTGTTCGTCTAGCGCGAATTTCACTTCTTGCTCCCGGACTTCTCGCGCGGCAGCCCCAGTAACCGCTCGGAGATGATGTTGCGCTGAATCTCGTTGGTGCCGGCGTAGATCGGGCCGCCCAGAGCGAACAGCAGCCCCTCGGTCCACGGGCCGGCGAGTTCGCCGTCGGCGGCCAGGATGTCCAGGGCGGTCTGGTGCAATTCGACGTCGAGGTCCGACCAGAACACTTTGGTCACCGACGATTCGGCGCCCAGCTCACCGCCGGCGGCCAGCCGGGTCACCGTGCCGAAGGTCTGCAGCCGGTAGGCCTGCGCCTTGATCCAGCCGTCGGCGACGCGGTCGGCGAACTCGGCCGGTGACCCGCGGTCCTGCCACAGCCGCACCACCCGCTCGGCGGTGGCCAGGAAACGGGCCGGGCTGCGCAGCGACATGCCGCGTTCGTTGCTCGACGTGCTCATCGCCGCCCGCCAGCCCTGGTGCGGGGTGCCGATCACATCCCGGTCGGGCACGAAGACGTCGTCGAGGAAGATCTCACCGAACCCGGTGTCGCCGCCCAACTGGACGATGGGCCGCACCGTGACGCCCTCGGCCTTCAGGTCGAACATGAAATAGGTCAGGCCATGGTGCCGCTCGGCGCTGGGGTCGGACCGGAACAGCCCGAAGCCCCGCTCGGCGAACGGCGCCCGCGAGCTCCAGATCTTCTGTCCGTTCAGCAGCCAGCCGCCGTCGGTCGGTGTCGCGGTGGACCGCAGTGACGCCAGGTCGCTGCCGGACTCGGGCTCCGACCACGCCTGCGCCCAGATCTCTTCGCCGCTGGCCATTTTCGGCAGGATGCGGTCGCGTTGCTCCTCGGTGCCGTGCGCGAACAGCGTCGGGGCCAGCATCGAGGTGCCGTTGGCGCTGGCCCGGCCGGGCGCCCCGGCGCGGAAGTACTCCTCTTCGAACACCACCCAGTGCAGCAGCGGCGCGTCCCGGCCGCCGTACTTCTTCGGCCAGGTGATCACCGACAGCCCGGCGTCGTAGAGCACCCGGTCCCAACGCCGGTGCTGCTCAAAGCCTTCGGCGTTGTCATACGACTTCGTTGGGATCGCCTCGGCGTTGGCCGACAGGAATTGCCGCACCTCGTCCCGAAACGCCAGGGTGCCCTCGTCCAGATCAAGATCCATCAGTCCAGCTCTCGCAGTTGTGGTTTGACCACCTTGCCGCCGGAATTGCGCGGCAACGCGTCGACGAACCGCACCGACCGGGGTGCCTTGAAATTCGCCAAATGATCACGGGTGTAAGCGATCACGGATTGCTCGTCGAGTTGAGCCCCGGGGCGGGGGACCACGAACGCGCGGCCCACCTCGCCGAGCCGCTCGTCGGGAACGCCGATCACCGCGGCGTCGGCCACGCCCTCCATCCGGGCCAGCACCTGCTCCACCTCGGCGGGGTAGACGTTGAATCCGCCGCAGATGTACATGTCTTTCAACCGGTCGGTGATGCGCAGGTTGCCGGCCTCGTCGAGAACGCCGATGTCGCCGGTGTGCAGCCACCCGTCGGCGTCGATGGCCGCCGCCGTCGCGTCCGGGTCGTCGAGATAGCCCAGCATCACGTTGGGCCCGCGCAGCAGCACCTCACCGGAATCGTCGATGCGCAGCTCGAAGTCGGCGAACGGGCGCCCGCAGGTGGTGGCCACGGTGACCGCGTCGTCGTCGGCGCGGCACATGGTGCCCATCCCGTTGGCCTCGGTCAGCCCGTAGGCGGTCAGCACGATGTCGATGTCGAGCTCGGACTGCATCCGCTCGACCAGCACGACGGGTACGGTGGCCGCGCCGGTCACCGCGAAGCGCAGCGAGCTCAGGTCGTAATCGCGGCGGGCCGGATGGTCCAGCAGGGTCTGGTAAATCGTTGGGGGACCGGGCAATACGGTGATGCGGTGCTGCTCGATCGCTTGCAGCGCGCGCAGCGGGTCGAACGTCAGGTGCGGGATCAGCGTGGCGCCGGTCTGCAGGCAGGCCAGGATGCCGGCCTTGTAGCCGAAGTTGTGGAAGAACGGGTTGATGCACAGGTAGCGGTCGTCGCTGGTGATCTTGCCGTTGGCCGCCCAGGACGCCGACGCCGACAGCGACTGCCGGTGCGCGCACAGCACGCCCTTGCTGCGGCCGGTGGTGCCCGAGGTGAACAGGATGTCGCTGACGTCGTCGGACGTCACGGCGGCCGCGCGCTCGGCCACCGCGCCGAGATCCGTTCCGTGCGCGATGAATTCGTCCCAGCTGCCCGGAACGGGATCGTCGGTTTCGATCGGTATCCGCACGATGTGGCGCAGCGCGGGCAGCGCGGCGCGATCCAGGTCGGCCAGGCGGTCGTGGCCGAGGAACCTGCCCATGCCGAACAGCACCGGCGCGCCGACGCGGGCCAGGATGTCGCCGGCCTCCGCGGCGGTGTAGCGGGTGTTCAGCGGGACCATGGCCGCCCCGGCGTGGTGGATCGCCAGGCAGGCCACCACCCAGTGCCAGGTGTTGGGCGACCAGATCGCCACCCGGTCGCCGGCCCGCACCCCCAGCTCGATCAGGGCCGCGGCAGCCCGGTGCACCTCGTCGCGCAGGGCGGCGGCCGTGAAGGATCGGTCCTCGGTGATCAGGGCGTCGTGATCGGGCAGCCGGCGCGCGAGACGATCCAGCGCCGCGGGCACGGTGCGGGGATCGGTGGTCACGGCGGCGCTCCTCGAATGCCTGTAACAAAGCAAGTGCTTGGTAGGTTAGCCTACAAGGCATGCAGGACGTCGAGGAGTTCCGGGCCGAGGTCCGCTCTTGGCTCGCCGACAATCTGGTCGGCGAATTCGCCGCTCTGAAGGGCCTCGGCGGCCCCGGCCGCGAGCACGAGGCCTTCGAGGAACGCCGGGCCTGGAACCAGCACCTGGCCAAGGCCGGGCTGACCTGCCTGGGCTGGCCGGTCGAGCACGGCGGGCGCGGGCTGTCCACCGCGCACCGGGTGGCCTTCTACGAGGAGTACGCCCGCGCCGACGCGCCGGACAAGGTCAACCACTTCGGCGAGGAGCTGCTCGGCCCCACGTTGATCGCGTTCGGCACCCCCGAGCAGCAGCAGCGCTTCCTGCCCCGCATCCTCGACGTCACCGAGCTGTGGTGCCAGGGGTATTCCGAGCCCGGCGCCGGCAGCGACCTGGCCAACGTGTCGACCACCGCCGAACTGGACGGCGACCAGTGGGTGATCAACGGCCAGAAGGTGTGGACCTCGCTGGCGCACCTGTCGCAGTGGTGCTTCGTGGTCGCGCGCACCGAGAAGGGCTCCAAGCGGCACGCCGGGCTGTCGTATCTGCTGGTGCCGCTGGACCAGCCGGGGGTGCAGATCCGGCCCATCGTGCAGATCACCGGCACCGCGGAGTTCAATGAGGTGTTCTTCGACGACGCCCGCACCGACGCGTCGATGGTGGTCGGCCAGCCCGGCGACGGGTGGCGGGTCGCCATGGGAACGCTGACCTTCGAGCGCGGCGTGTCCACGCTCGGGCAGCAGATCCGTTACGCGCGTGAGCTTTCCAACCTTGCCGAGCTCGCGCGGCGCAACGGCGCCGCCGACGACCCGTTCATCCGGGAGCGGCTGACCCGCGCCTGGACCGGGCTGCGCGCGATGCGGTCGTATGCCCTGGCCACCATGGACGTCGAGCAGCCCGGGCAGGACAACGTGTCGAAGTTGTTGTGGGCCAACTGGCATCGGGCTCTCGGCGAGCTGGCCATGGACGTCATCGGCAAGCCCGGCATGACCATGCCCGACGGCGAATTCGACGAGTGGCAGCGGTTGTTCCTGTTCACCCGCGCCGACACCATCTACGGCGGCTCCAACGAGATCCAGCGCAACATCATCGCCGAGCGGGTGCTCGGCCTGCCCCGGGAGGTAAAGGGATGAGCCTGTCCGAAGCTCCGAAAGAGATTGCGGGACACGGGCTTCTGGAAGGCAAGGTGGTGATCGTCACCGCGGCGGCCGGCACGGGTATCGGCTCGGCGACGGCCAAACGAGCGCTCGCCGAGGGCGCCGACGTGGTGATCTCCGACCACCACGAGCGTCGGCTGGGCGAGACCGCCGACCAGCTCGCGGCGCTCGGCCAGGGCCGGGTGGAAAGCGTGCTGTGCGACGTGACGTCCACCGCCCAGGTCGATGCGCTGTTCGCGTCGGCCCACGCGCGGATGGGGCGCATCGACGTGCTGGTCAACAACGCCGGGCTGGGCGGGCAGACCCCGGTGGTCGACATGACCGACGACGAGTGGGACCGGGTGCTCGATGTCACCCTGACCTCGGTTTTCCGCGCCACCCGTGCCGCGCTGCGCTACTTCCGCGACGCGCCGCACGGCGGGGTGATCGTCAACAACGCCAGCGTGCTGGGCTGGCGGGCGCAGCACTCCCAGTCGCACTACGCCGCCGCCAAGGCCGGGGTGATGGCGTTGACCCGGTGCAGCGCAATCGAAGCCGCCGAGTACGACGTGCGGATCAACGCGGTGTCGCCGAGCATCGCCCGGCACAAGTTCCTGGAGAAGACGTCGTCGGCCGACCTGCTCGACCGGCTCTCGGCCGGTGAGGCGTTCGGTCGCGCCGCCGAGCCCTGGGAGGTCGCGGCCACCATCGCGTTTTTGGCCAGCGACTACTCCAGCTACCTGACCGGCGAGGTCATCTCGGTGTCCAGCCAGCATCCGTGAGCCGGCGTGGTCAGCCGGGACCGGCGTCCCTCCCGCTGGCCAAGCAAGCGCTTGGTTGATACCCTGTCCGGGTGGACCGAGTGACCGGTCCGGCCAACAGCCGGCGAGACGAGTTGCTGGAGCTGGCCGCGGCCATGTTCGCCGAGCGCGGATTGCGTGCCACCACGGTGCGCGACATCGCCGACAGCGCCGGGATCCTGTCCGGCAGCCTGTATCACCACTTCTCCTCCAAGGAGGAGATGGTCGACGAGGTGCTGCGCAGCTTCCTGGACTGGTTGTTCGCCCGCTATCGCGAAATCATCGACAGCGAGAGTAACCCGCTGGAGCGGCTCAAGGGCCTGTTCATGGCGTCGTTCGAGGCGATCGAGCACCGGCACGCGCAGGTCGTCATCTATCAGGACGAGGCCAAACGGCTGCTGTCGCAGCCGCGGTTCTCCTACATCGAGGACATGAACCGCCAGCAACGCAAGATGTGGCTCGAGGTGCTCAACCAGGGCGTCGACGAGGGCTACTTCCGGCCCGACCTCGACGTCGACCTCGTCTACCGATTCATCCGGGACACCACCTGGGTGTCGGTGCGCTGGTATCAGCCCGGCGGACCGCTCACCGCCGAGCAAGTGGGTCAGCAGTACCTCGCCATCGTGTTGGGCGGGATCACGGTGGACGCGAAGAAAGACTAACGAAGGAGTCTGAAAATGCCTGAGGCGTACGTCATCGACGCTGTACGCACCGCGGTCGGCAAGCGCGGTGGATCGCTGGCCGGAATCCATCCGGTCGACCTGGGCGCCCTGGGCTGGCGCGGGCTGCTGGACCGGGTCGACGTCGACCCCGCCGCCGTCGACGACGTGATCGCCGGCTGCGTCGACGCCATCGGCGCCCAGGCCGGCAACATCGCCCGGCTGTCCTGGCTGGCCGCCGGCTATCCCGAAGAGGTGCCCGGCGTCACCGTGGACCGGCAGTGCGGTTCCAGCCAGCAGGCGATTTCCTTTGGCGCGCAAGCGATCATGTCCGGGACCGCCGACCTGATCGTGGCCGGCGGCGTGCAGAACATGAGCCAGATCCCGATCTCGTCGGCGATGACGGTCGGCGAGCAGTTCGGCTTCACCTCGCCCACCAACGAGTCCAAGCAGTGGCTGCACCGCTACGGCGATCAGGAGATCTCGCAATTCCGTGGCTCGGAGCTGATCGCCGAGAAGTGGAACCTGTCCCGCGAGGAGATGGAACGCTACGCGCTGACCAGCCACGAGCGCGCCTTCGCGGCCATCCGCGGCGGCCACTTCGACAACGAAATCATCACCGTGGAAACCGAATCCGGGCCGTTCCGGGTCGACGAGGGTCCGCGCGAGTCGTCGCTGGAGAAGATGGCCGGCCTCAAGCCGCTGGTCGAGGGCGGCCGGCTGACCGCCGCGATGGCCAGTCAGATCTCCGACGGCGCCAGCGCGGTGCTGCTGGCCTCCGAGCGGGCCGTCAAGGACCACGGCCTGCAACCGCGCGCCCGGATCCACCACATCAGCGCCCGCGCCGCCGACCCGGTGTTCATGCTCACCGGCCCCATCCCGGCCACCCGCTACGCGCTGGACAAGACCGGGCTGTCCATCGACGACATCGACACCGTCGAGATCAACGAGGCCTTCGCGCCGGTGGTTTTGGCCTGGCTCAAGGAGATCAAGGCCGACCCGGAGAAGGTCAACCCGAACGGCGGGGCGATCGCGCTCGGTCACCCGCTGGGCGCCACCGGCGCCAAGCTGTTCGCCACCATGCTCAACGAGCTGGAGCGCATCGGTGGCCGGTACGGTCTGCAGACGATGTGCGAGGGCGGGGGCACCGCCAACGTCACCATCATCGAGCGGCTGTAGCGGTTTTCCCGCGAGCTGCCCCTTCGCGACACTGCAACTACGCACCCGACACGCCGATCGGGGTGTGCGTGGTTGCAATCTCGTCGGGGCGTCTACCGGGTGGCCAGCACCAGCCCGATGCCGCCGAGGGCCAGCAGCCAGCTGGTGAAGCTGCCGACCAGGAAGTACTCGGTCACCTCGTCGATCCCCACGTCGCCGTTCTGACCCTTCTGGGCGTTCAGTTCGGGAAACCGGATGATGCCCTTGGCGGCGACGACGGCGCCGGCCGCGGCCAGCTGCCCGCCGACGCCCAGGCTCAGGATCAGCAGCCATTCCATCGGGCCCAGCAGCCGGCCCCCCTTGAGCCGGTCCGACGGCTGCGGTTGGCCGGCCGGGCGGACGGCACCGACGGAGCCGAGCACCAGGCGCACCAGCTGATTCGCGGTGGCGAACTGCACTAGCACGACACCGACGACCATCAGCGCACGGGTGGGCGGGACGTGGCTCAGCGGCAGGTGCGCCCAGGCCGACCACCGCGAGATCGCGCCGGCGACCGGGGAGGACCAGCCGGACAACACCGTCAGCAACATCAGCGCCGCGGCCAACACCGCCACCGGGGCGGCTTGCTGGGCACCGCTGAGTTCGCTTCGCGCGCACAGCCATTCCCACGCGACCACCGCGACGGCCGCCAGCGCGAGCAGCGCGATGTCGGCGCCGCGCCAGAGCCCGCCCAGGGCCGCACACGCCGCCACCACGATCGGCCCGGCCGCCAGCGGCACCCAGGCCGCAGCCACCGCACGCCGGCACAGGTCGGCCACGCCGAGCGCGGTGAGCAGGACGGCGACAGCGCTCACGGCAGCTCCCGAAGGTATTGGCTGGCCAGGACGATCAGATCCAGGCCGTCGCGGCCGGCGCGTTGGGACACCGCCGACGGGCTGATGCCCTCGGCCGCGGCGAGTTCCCTTTTGCTCCGGCCGGTCATCAGGCCCCTCACAATCCGCAGCGATCTCTCGTCGAGTGATCCAAGCAGATGGTCCCGACAGATCAGGGCCGCGTTGACCGCGTCGGCGTCGGCGCGGGTGCCGTCGTCGGCCCGAAAGGTGGTGCGCACCAGCGCCAACCCGGGCTGTCGCTGCGCGTGGGCGGTCTGCTGGATGGCCGCGCGCGCGGTCCACCAGCCCGGCCCGTCCTGGATTCCCGCGGCGGCGTCGAGGACGGTGACGGCGCCCCAGCCGAGCCCGAAGCGGACGTCGATCTCGGGGGCGAGCAGTAGGCGCACCGTCAGCGCCGCGTCGATGGCGGCCCCGACGCTGGGATAGCTGCCCTGGAACTCGTCACCCACGGTGAAGGCCGGCGGGTCGATCGCGCCGTCGGCGACTTCCCGCAGAGCGGCGGCGACGCGGCGATGCAGGGCGGGTCGGTCGGCGGCGCGCCGGGATCCCACCACGTCGCCGATCACGGTCGCCCGTGGTGAAGGTTTAGCCTTCACCCTCGCCATATGAAGATCATAGCTTCATGCAGAAGATATTTAGCAATATCCTTAACGGAAGCGTGACCCGGAGGCGATCGCGCGGTGGCCTACTCCTCGATCAGACCGGACGCGGACCGCAGGTGCGCGATCGCGTCCCGGACGATCGAGTCGATCAGTTCGGCGCACGACGGCAGGTCTTCGAGGATGCCGGCCACCTGACCCGACGCCAGCACCCCGGCCTCGGTGTTGCCTTCCACCAGACCGGCTTTCAGCAGCATCGGGGTGTTGGCCGCCATCACCACCTGCGACCAGGTCATCTCTTTGCCGTGGCGCATGGCCAGGCCGTCGCTGATCATCGACCGCCAGGTCATCTTCGACATGTGCTTGAATTTCGCCGCATTGCGCACGGCCGCGGTCAAACCCCGCACCGGCGAACCGCTTTCCAGCTTCTCGACCAGCCCGGTGCGCAGCACCCGGTGCGGCATTCCGTCGACCCGGGTGGTGACGACGGTGCCGTCCAGCGCCGCTTCCAGGTAGCGCTTCTTGACCGCGTCGGGCACGGTCGAATCCGAGGTCAGCAGGAACCGCGTGCCCATCGCCACGCCGGCGGCGCCGTAGCTCAACGCGGCCGCCAGGCCGCGCCCGTCGAAGAATCCGCCCGCCGCGATCACCGGAATCCCGGTGCCCCGCACCGCATCCAGCACCGACGGCAGCAACAGCGTGGTGGCGACCGGCCCGGTGTGCCCGCCGCCCTCGCCGCCCTGCACGATCATCGCGTCGGCGCCCCAGCCGGCGACCTTGCGGGCGTGCTTGGCCGCGCCGATCGACGGAATCACCACTGCGCCGGCCTCTTTGAGCCGGGCGATGAGCTCCTGCTTGGGCGCCAGGGCGAACGACGCCACCTTGACGCCCTCACGGATCATCAGATCCACCCGGTCGGCGGCGTCGGCGGCGTCGGCGCGGATGTTGACGCCGAAGGGCTTGTCGGTGGCGGCCTTGACCTTGGCGATCGCCGTGGCCAGCTCGTCCAGGGTCATGGTGGCCGAGGCCAGGATGCCCAGCCCGCCCGCGTTGGCCGTGGCCGACACCAGCCGGGCGCCGGCCACCCAGCCCATCCCGGTCTGCACCACCGGGTGCTCGACACCGACCAGCTCGGTCAGCGGCGTGCGTAGTCTCATATCCACCGCCGACGATGCAGAGCGCAGCGATGAGGAGGAGGCGGAATAATCATCAACGGATCTCCCTGTCCCGCAGCGACTTCGGGTCGATCACCTCGCGGATCAGGCGCAGCTCGTCGTCGGTGGGCAGCCGGGTCTCGTCGGCCTCGTCCAGGCCGTGGATCTCGAACGAGGTGGCTTCCCGCACGTCTTGCGGCGACACCCCGGGGTGCAGGCTCACCGCCCGCATGGTCCGGTCCGGGCCGCCGAAGTCGAACACCCCCAGGTTGGACACCACCCGATGGGTGTTGGCGAAGCGGAACGCCGGGTTGTCGGAATCCACGTTGTCCCAGCCGATCCCGCACACCACGTCCACCTTCTCGCAGAACACCCGCTTGGAGTGGTTGCCCACCCAATAGCTGGTGGCGTGGTTGATGGCATTGCCGGGCGCGCCGCGCACCCCGAACATCTGACGGGTGGGCTGCTGCAGCGGTCCGAACGCTGAGATGTTCTGATTGCCGAACCGGTCAACCTGATTGGCGCCCATCACCACGTGGCGCCGGCCCCAGGACAGCGTCTCGAACACCCGGCCGAACGGCATCCACCCTTCGACGGCCCCGGCCGCACCGAGCGCCGGGGTGTCGGCCAGCAACTGCGCCTCGCCGTCGGTCAACAGGATGTCGGGGGAGAACGTCAACCGGGCCAGCCGCGCGCCGACCGAGGCCATGTTGGTCATCGGGCTGACCATGATTTCGCCGGCTTCCCTGAACAATTCGGCGCAGGCGACGGCGCAGATCTCGGCGCGGGTGCTGGTCACTTGGCGGCCTCCTCGGCGAATGCGCGAACCGCGGCCTGGTAGTCGTCTTCGTTGCCGGGCAGGTAGGTTTGCACGAACTGTCGCCAGCCTTCCTCCGTCGAGGCCGCCTCGGCGTAGTGCCGCTGAAACTTTTCGTCGCGGCCGTAATCCGGTGCGGCGGTGGTGAAGTGAGCGCCGTTCGGCGCCTCGACCACGGCGTCGACCATCATGCGGTTGACCAGCAGCGCTTGCGGCGGCACCGCCTTGACCAGCTCCTGGGTGGAGACGACCCGCTCCACCGACAGGAAGCGCTTGTCCGCGGCCATCAAAAACAGGTCGTCGAAGTACGGATCGATCCCGGTGTAGGCCGCATTGCCTTGGGCGTCACCGAGATTGAGGTGCACGAAGGCGGCATCCAGCCGCAGTGCGGGCATGGCGATCAGCGTCTCGTGCGCCCCATCCGTCGGGTAGGGCGAGGTGACCGTCTGCAGCTCGCCCTCCCAGAAGTCGGGCACCGAACTGCCCAGCCCGGCCCGAATCGGCAGGAACGGCAACCGGTTCGCGGCGGCCTGTAACCCGCAGCGCAGCATGCCCTCGTCCATTTCGCGGGCCTGGATCGCCCCGCTGGTCCGCGCCTTGGCGAACCACGGGTCGTAGAACGGCGGCGAGTCCAGCGAGACGAACCCGTAGTAGACGCGCTTGACCTTGCCGGCAGAGCAGAGCAGCCCCAGGTCCGGCCCGCCGTAGGTCACCACGGTCAGGTCGGTGACGTCGGTGCGCAGCAGCGCGCGCACGAAGGCCATCGGCTTGCGCCGCGATCCCCAGCCGCCGATGCCGATGGTCATGCCGCTGCGCAGCTGCGCGACGGCCTCGTCCAAAGAGGTGCGTTTGTCGGCCACTATTTCTTGCCCTTCTGGGTGCCGGCGAATGCGTCGCGGTGCTCGTCGGACACCCCGGCCAGATTGAGCTCGAACGTAAAGCCTTGCTCCATCCGGTAACTCGAGTTGACCCGCTGCACGTCGATGAAGTTCAGCGCCTCCTTGGCCGCCCGGATGACCCGGGTGTCCTTGGCGGCGATCTCGCGCGCGACCCGCAGCGCCGCGTCATCCAGCTCGCCGCGCGGCACCACCTCGTGCACCGACCCGAAGTGGTGCAGGGTGGCGGCGTCGACGGTGGCGGCGGTGAAGAACAGCCTGCGCATCAGGTGCTGTGGCACCAGCCGGGACAGGTGGGTGGCGGCGCCGAGCGCGCCCCGCTCCACCTCGGGCAGCCCGAAGGTGGCGTCGTCGGAGGCGACGATGACATCGGAGTTGCCGACCAGGCCGATGCCGCCGCCGACGCAGAATCCGTTGACCGCCGCGACGACGGGCACCGCGCACTCGTAGACCGCCCGGAACGCGGCGAAGCAGCCGCGGTTGGCGTCGATCAGCGCGGTGAATCCCTCGGTGCGCTGCATCTCCTTGATGTCCACCCCGGCGTTGAAGCCGCGGCCCTCGGCCCGCAGGATCACCACGTGGGTCTCGGGGTCCTGGCCGGCCGCGGTGACGGTGTCGGCGAGGTCGAACCAGCCGCGCGACGGGATGGCGTTGACGGGCGGGAAGTCGACGGTGACCGCGACGATGCCCGGTTCGATGGTTTTGGATGTGATGGGCAAGGTGCCACTTCCTTGTGGGGTAACTACCTAAGCAAGCACTTGCTTGGTACGCTAGCACAGTGACTCGCGCCGAAGCATGCCCCCCGTTTGCAGAAGCCATCAACCTGGGGCTGACCGGTCGGGTGGTCCTGGTCACCGGCGGAGTTCGCGGGGTCGGTGCCGGCATCAGCTCGGTTTTCGCCGCACAGGGCGCCACCGTCGTCACCTGCGCGCGACGGGCGGTCGAGGGGCTGCCGTATGAGTTCCACTCCTGCGATGTCCGCGACGACGACGCCGTCAAGGCGCTGATCGACACCATCGCCGACCGGCACGGCAGGCTCGACGTCGTGGTCAACAACGCCGGGGGATCGCCCTACGTGCTGACCGCGGAATCCAGCGCCAAGTTCAACCGCAAGATCATCGAGCTGAACCTCATTGGCGCGCTGTCGGTTTCGCAGCACGCCAACGCTCACATGCAGAAGCAGGCCCAGGGCGGGTCGATCGTCAACATCTGCAGCCTGTCCGGCCGCCGGCCCTCGCCGGGCACCGGCGCCTACGGGGCGGCCAAGGCCGGCCTGGAAAGCCTCACCCAGACCCTGGCGGTGGAGTGGGGGCCCAAGGTCCGGGTGAACGCCTGCGTGGTGGGCATGGTGGAGACCGAGCAGTCGGAGCTGTTCTACGGCGACGCCGACTCCATCGCCGCGATCTCGAAGAACGTGCCCCTGGGCCGGTTGGCCAAGCCGGCCGACATCGGTTGGGCCGCAGCATTTTTAGCCTCCGATGCGGCCTGCTACATCAGCGGGGCCTCGCTGGAGGTGCACGGCGGCGGTGAGCCGCCGCACTATCTGGCCACCACGAACGCGAGCGCGATCAAGTAGAGGAGACAAGGACTATGGGAGTGGTTGACGGCCGCGTCGTCATCGTCACCGGAGCGGGCGGCGGTATCGGTCGCGCGCACGCACTGGCCTTCGCCGCCGAAGGGGCGCGTGTGGTGGTCAACGACATCGGGGTGGGCCTCGACGGTTCACCGGCCAGCGGCGGCAGCGCCGCCCAGAGCGTGGTGGACGAGATCACCGCCGCCGGCGGGGAAGCCGTCGCCGACGGATCCAACGTCGCCGACTGGGACCAGGCCGCCGGTCTGATCCAGACCGCCGTCGAAACCTTCGGTGGTCTCGACGTTTTGGTGAACAACGCCGGCATTGTGCGCGACAGGATGATCGCCAACACCAGCGAGGAGGAGTTCGACGCCGTCATCGCGGTGCACCTCAAGGGGCACTTCGCCACCATGCGGCACGCCGCGGCGTACTGGCGGGGGCTGTCCAAGGCGGGCAAGGCCGTCGACGGCCGGATCATCAACACCAGCTCGGGCGCCGGCCTGCAGGGGAGCGTCGGGCAGGGCAACTACAGCGCCGCCAAGGCCGGTATCGCGACGCTGACGCTGGTCGGCGCGGCGGAGATGGGCCGCTACGGCGTCACCGTCAACGCGATCGCGCCGTCGGCCCGCACCCGGATGACCGAGACCGTGTTCGCCGAGATGATGGCAACGCAGGACCAGGATTTCGACGCGATGGCCCCGGAAAACGTGTCGCCCCTGGTGGTTTGGCTGGGCAGTGCGGAAGCCCGCGACGTGACCGGCAAGGTGTTCGAGGTCGAGGGCGGCAAGATCCGGGTCGCCGAGGGCTGGGCGCACGGCCCGCAGATCGACAAGGGCGCGAGGTGGGATCCCGCCGAGCTGGGGCCCGTCGTCGCCGACCTGCTCGGCAAGGCCCGCCCGCCGGTGCCGGTCTACGGCGCCTAACGCACCGGACGCGCCGGACGCACCAAGGCACCCGACGCGCCAGACGCACCCTCGCCGCCGAACGTGCACCCACCGCGAGAATTCCGCCGATTCTTCGCTACCAGTGCACGCTCGACGACGGCGAGGTGCCTAGTTGCCGATCCGGTTCACGGGTCGCAGATCACGACCGGGATCACCCGGTCGGTCCACGACTGATAGTCGTCGAACGAGGGATACATGGCCACCAGTTTCGGCCAGTACTGTTCGCGTTCCTCGGGCGTGGCGTCGCGCGCCTGAAGTTGCAGCACCTCGTCTTTGATCTGCACGGACACTTTCGGATTCGCCTTGAGGTTGAGGTACCACAGCGGATGCTTGTCGCGGCCGCCCTGCGAGGCAACCAGGATCACCCGATCGCCCTCGCGCAGGTACAGCAGCGGGCTCACCCGCGGCTGCCCGGTCTTGCGGCCGGTGGTGGTCAGCAGCGCCACCGGGCGTTTCTGGAACGTGCCGCCCCACTTGCCCCTGCTGACGCGGTACATCCAGGTGTTGACCCGGGACATCCACTTGATGAAGAACCCGGTCATCGGCGAATTCAAGGATTTGGGTTTTTCCACTGCGCTACTGCCGTCCTCGCGTCTGGATAAAGGGTTGGAAGCGAACCTTGATGTGCTGGATTTCGGCTCTGCCGCTTGGGCTTTCGGCCGGAATCAGGAAGGTCTCGGTGACGTGCGCGGCCAGTCGGCGCCCGCCCAGCGCCGCCTTGGTCAGCACCTGGTAGGACGCGTGCACCCGGTCGCCGTCGATGCGGTAGTCCGGGGTAGTGGTGTGCGCGAGCAACCGGTACTGCGGACCGCGATTGAGGCTGCGGCGCAGGTGATTTCCCGAGAACCCGTTCTTGATTCCCTGCTCGACGCGGGTGCAGCCGGGCGCGAACGGAACGGCGTCGCCGTCATGGCTGACCAGGGCGTCGATGTAGGCCTGCGCCGCGGCGATGCGGCTTTCGTCCGAGACGCTCACCACCGAAGCCGGACCGGGGACCTAGATGCGTTCGATGATGGTGCCGGTGGACAGCGCACCGCCCGCGCACATCGTGATCAGCGCGGTGGTCTGATCGGAGCGCTCCAGCTCGTGCAGGGCGGTGGTGATCAGCCGGCTGCCGGTGCACCCCACCGGGTGGCCCAGCGCGATGGCGCCGCCGTTGACGTTGACCCGGGCCATGTCCGGCTCGTGCACCCGCGCCCAGGACAGCACCACCGAGGCGAACGCCTCGTTGATCTCGGTGATGTCGATGTCGCCCATCTTCATGCCGGCCTTTTCCAGCACCTTGGCGGTGGACTGCACCGGGCCGTCCAGGTGGTAGTACGGCTCGGCGCCGACCAGCGCCTGGCTGATGATGCGGGCCCGCGGCCGCAGGCCGAGCGCCTTGGCTTTGTCCTCGTCCATCCACAGCACGGCCGCCGCGCCGTCGGAGATCTGTGACGACGTGCCCGCGGTGTGGATCCCGCCCTCGATGACCGGTTTCAGCGCGGACAGACCCGACAGGGTGGTCTCGCGCAGGCCCTGGTCGCGGCTGATGGTGACGCGCTCGGCGGTGGGCTGCTTGTTCTCGTCGAGGGCCGGCGCCACGATCGGGGAGATCTCGCGGTCGAAACGGCCCTCGTCCCAGGCCTGTTTCGCCTTGGCCTGGGAGGCCAGACCGAACTCGTCGATGTCTTCCCGGGTGATGCCGCGGCGCTTGGCGATCCGCTCGGCCGCCTCGAACTGGTTGGGCATGTCGATGTCCCACGACTCGGCCCGCCAGTTGTGGTCGGGGCCCGCGTTGGCGCCCAGCCCGACCCGGCTCATCGCCTCGATGCCGCAGGCGATGCCCACGTCGATGGCGCCGGTGGCGATCAAACCCGCGATCAGGTGGTTGGCCTGCTGCCCGCTGCCGCACTGGCAGTCCACCGTGGTGGCGCCGACGTGGTCGGGCAATCCGGCGGTGAGCCACGCCGTCCGGCTGATGTTGTTGGACTGCTCGGCGTACTGCGTGACGCAACCGCCGATCACCTGTTCGACGTCGCCGGCGTCGATGCCGGCCTTCTCGACCACGGCCTTCTGCACCGCCCCGAGCAGCTCGGTGGCGTGCAGCCCTGACAACCAGCCGTTGCGCTTGCCGATCGGGCTGCGGGTGGCTGCGACGATTACCGGGTTACCCATGCCCGTCAGGCTAGAACACGTTTCATTACTATGACAAGCGAGGATGTGTCGCCGCCTTTTGTCTGCGGTGGAGGCATGTTTTACTGGCACCAGAGCATCACTAGGACAGCTAGTGTCCTGGGATCGCAAGTCAGCGAGGACTGTAGTTAGGAGAAGAGCGTGCCCAGTCCGAATCTTCCACCCGGGTTCGACCTTCTGGACCCGGACGTCTGCGTCAAGGGCCTGCCGGTCGCCGAATTAGCCGAACTGCGCAAGTCCGCGCCAATCTACTGGGTGGACGTCCCCGGCGGGACCGGCGGCTTCGGTGACAAAGGCTATTGGGCGATCACCAAGCACAAGGACGTCAAAGAGATCTCCGTGCGCAGCGACATCTTCTCGTCGCAGCAGGACTGCGCCATCCCGGTCTGGCCGAAGGAGATGACGCGCGAGCAGATCGACCTGCAGCGCAACGTCATGCTCAACATGGACGCGCCGCACCACACCCGGCTGCGCAAGATCATCTCGCGCGGTTTCACCCCGCGGGCCGTCGGCCGACTGCGTGACGAGCTGGACGCCCGCGCGCAGAACATCGCCAAGACCGCCGCCGCGGCCGGCGCCGGCGACTTCGTCGAGCAGGTCTCCTGCGAGCTGCCGCTGCAGGCCATCGCCGGTCTGCTGGGTGTTCCGCAGGAGGACCGGGACAAGATCTTCCGCTGGTCCAACGAGATGACCGGCAACGAGGACCCCGAGTACGCGCACATCGACCCGGCGATGTCGTCGGCCGAGCTGATCATGTACGCGATGAAGATGGCCGAGGAGCGGGCCAAGAACCCCGGCGACGACATCGTCACCCAGCTGATCCAGGCCGACCTCGACGGCGAGAAGCTCTCCGACGACGAATTCGGTTTCTTCGTGGTGATGCTCGCGGTCGCCGGCAACGAGACCACCCGGAACTCGATCACGCACGGCATGATCGCCTTCGCCGACAACCCCGACCAGTGGGAGCTATTCAAGAAGGAGCGCCCGGAGACCGCGCCGGACGAAATCGTGCGCTGGGCAACGCCGGTCACCGCGTTCCAGCGCACCGCGCTCGAGGATTACGAGCTGTCCGGGGTGCAGATCAAGAAGGGCCAGCGGGTGGTGATGTTCTACCGCTCGGCGAACTTCGACGAAGAGGTCTTCGAGGATCCGCACCGCTTCAACATCTTGCGAAACCCCAACCCGCACGTCGGTTTTGGCGGTACGGGTGCGCACTACTGCATCGGCGCCAACCTGGCCCGGATGACCATCAGCCTGATCTTCAACGCCGTGGCCGACCACATGCCGGACCTCAAGCCGCTGTCGGCGCCCGAGCGGTTGCGGTCGGGCTGGCTCAACGGCATCAAGCACTGGCAGGTCGACTACACCGGCAAGTGCCCGGTGGCGCACTGAGATGGCGTCAGAAACGACGATGGACTTCGACCCCAGTCCGACACAACAGGCGGTCGCCGACGTCGTCACGTCGGTGCTGGACCGCGAATTGAGTTGGGAGGCACTGGTCGACGGGGGTGTGACGGCGCTGCCGGTGCCCGAGCGTCTCGGCGGCGACGGGGTGGGTCTGCCCGAGGTCGCCACGGTGCTCACCGAAGTCGGTCGCCGCGGCGCCATCACGCCGGCGCTGGCCACGTTGGGTTTTGCGGTGCTTCCGTTGCTCGAGCTGGCCTCCGAGGAGCAGCAGGACCGGTTCCTGGCCGGGGTCGCCAGGGGCGGGGTGCTGACGGCCGCGCTCAACGAACCCGGTACCCCGCTGCCGGACCGGCCCGCGACCACCTTCGCCGACGGCCGGTTGTCGGGCACCAAGATCGACGTCGGCTATGCGGCACAAGCGGATTGGATGATCGTCACCGCCGACAGTGCGGTTGTCGTGGTCTCGCCCAAGGCCGACGGCGTCCAGGTGGTGCAGACGCCGACCTCGAACGGCTCCGACGAGTACACGGTCAGCTTCACCGGCGTCGCGGTGGCCGATTCCGACGTGCTGGCGGGCGCCACGGCGGCGCGGGTCAACCAGCTGGCGCTGGCGGCCGTGGGCGCCTACGCCGACGGGCTGGTCAGCGGGGCGCTGCGGTTGACCGCCGACTACGTGGCCAACCGCAAGCAGTTCGGCAAGCCGCTGTCCACCTTCCAGACCGTGGCCGCGCAGCTCGCCGAGGTCTACATCGCCTCGCGCACCATCGATTTGGTGGCCAAGTCGGTGGTGTGGGGGCTGTCCGAGGGCCGGGATGTCGATCACGACCTGGGTGTGCTGGGATACTGGGTGGCGTCGCAGGCGCCCCCGGCGATGCAGCTCTGCCACCACCTGCACGGCGGCATGGGCATGGACATCACCTATCCGATGCATCGGTACTACTCCACGATCAAGGACCTGACCCGGCTGCTGGGCGGGCCGTCGCATCGTCTGGACCTCGTGGCGATCGCAAGCACGGCGCAGCCGGGCGCAGCGGGTCGGCACGCAGACGACCTGGTGGGAGCGCAATGTTCATAGACCTGACCCCCGAACAGCGTCAGCTGCAAGCCGAACTGCGGGAATACTTTTCGAACCTGATCTCGTCCGACGAGATGAAGGCGATGGAGCAGGACCGCCACAACGAGGCCTACCGGGCGGTGATCCGGCGGATGGGCCGGGACGGCAAGCTCGGGGTGGGCTGGCCAAAGGAGTTCGGCGGCTTGGGCTTCGGCCCGATCGAGCAGTCGATCTTCGTCAACGAGGCGCATCGCGCCGACGTGCCGCTGCCCGCGGTGACCCTGCAGACGGTCGGGCCGACGCTGCAACAGTTCGGCAGCGAGATGCAGAAGAAGAAGTTCCTGCCGGCGATCCTGGCCGGCGAGGTGCACTTCGCGATCGGCTACACCGAGCCGGAGGCCGGCACCGACCTGGCGTCGCTGCGCACCACGGCCGTGCGGCAGGGCGACGAGTACATCGTCAACGGGCAGAAGATCTTCACCACCGGTGCCCATGACGCCGACTACATCTGGCTGGCCTGCCGCACCGATCCGGACGCCGTGAAGCACAAGGGCATTTCGATCCTGATCGTGGACACCAACGACCCCGGCTACTCGTGGACGCCGATCATCCTGTCCGACGGCGCCCACCACACCAACGCCACCTACTACAACGACGTGCGGGTGCCCGCCGACATGCTGGTCGGCGAGGAGAACGGCGGGTGGAAGCTGATCACCACCCAGCTCAACAACGAGCGGGTGATGCTGGGCCCGGCCGGCCGTACCGCCGGCATCTACGACCGGGTTCGCGAATGGGCGTCCAAGCCGGGCAGCGACGGGGTCACCCCGATCGACCACGCCGACGTCCAGCGGGCGCTCGGTGAGATCTATGCGATGTGGCGGATCAACGAGCTGCTCAACTGGCAGGTGGCGGCGGCCGGTGAGGACATCAACGTCGCCGACGCCGCGTCGACGAAAGTCTTTGGTACCGAGCGGATTCAGTACATCGGCCGGCTCGCCGAGGAAGTCGTCGGCAAGTACGGCAACCCCGCCGACCCGGAGACCGGCGAACTGCTCAGGTGGCTGGACTCGCAAACCAAGCGCAACCTGGTGATCACGTTCGGCGGCGGTGTCAACGAAGTGATGCGCGAGATGATCGCCGCCGCCGGGCTCAAAGTGCCGAGGGTGCCCCGATGACCGACATCGCCGAAGCCATCGCGGAGATCAAAGCCGCCGGCGGGCCGAAACCGCGCGCCGGGCGCGACCCGGTGAATCAGCCGATGATCAACAACTGGGTGGAGGCCATCGGCGACCGCAACCCGATCTATGTCGACGAGGCCGCGGCCCGCGCCGTCGGACATCCCGGGATCGTGGCCCCGCCGGCCATGATTCAGGTGTGGACCATGTTCGGCCTGGGCGGGGAGCGTCCCAAGGACGACCCCATGGGGCCCATCATGGAGTTGTTCGACAACGCCGGGTACGTCGGTGTGGTCGCCACCAACTGCGAGCAGACCTACCACCGCTACCTGCGGCCCGGTGAGCAGGTCAGCATCACCTCGGAGATGGGCGATGTGATCGGGCCCAAGCAGACGGCGCTCGGCGAGGGCTGGTTCATCAACCAGCACATCATCTGGCGGGTCGGCGACGAGGATGTGGCCGAGATGAATTGGCGCATCCTCAAATTCAGGCCCCGCGAATCCGACGCGGCGGCGTCGCCGGTGCCCGACGACCTCGATCCGGCCACCATGATGCGGCCCGCGTCGTCGCGCGACACCGCCTTCTTCTGGGAGGGTGTCAAGGCGCACGAGCTGCGGATCCAGCGGCGGCCGGACGGCAGCCTGCAACACCCGCCGGTGCCGGCGGTGTGGCAGGACAAGACCGCCCCCATCGACTACGTGGTGGCCAGCGGCAAGGGCACGGTGTACAGCTTCGTGGTGCATCACGCGCCCAAGGTGCCCGGCCGCACACTGCCTTTCGTGATTGCACTGGTCGAACTCGCCGAGGGCGTCCGGATGCTGGGCGAGCTGCGCGGCATCGACCCGGCCCGGGTGCGGATCGGGCTGCCGGTGCGGGCCACCTACCTCGATTTCCCGGCCGACGACAACGGTCCGGAGTGGAGCCTCTACGCCTGGGAGCCTGACGCATGAGCGCACCCGTCATCGAAGTCGGCACCACGTTGCCCGAGCTCAAGCTCTACGGCGACCCGACGTTCATCATCTCAACCGCCCTGGCCACCAGGGACTTTCAGGACGTGCACCACGACCGGGACAAGGCGCAGGCCAAGGGGTCGAAGGACATCTTCGTCAACATCCTCACCGACACCGGCCTGGTGCAGCGCTACGTCACCGATTGGGCCGGGCCGTCGGCGCTGATCAAGTCGATCGGCCTGCGTCTCGGTGTGCCGTGGTATGCCTACGACACGGTGACGTTCTCCGGCGAGGTGACCGCCGTCCAGGACGGCCTGGTGACGTTAAAGGTGTTCGGCCGCAACAGCCTTGGCGATCACGTCATCGCGACCGTGACGCTGACGATGGGGGATGCCTGATGCTTTCCCGCAAGGCGGCGATCGTCGGCATCGGCGCGACCGACTTTTCGAAGGATTCCGGCCGCAGTGAGCTGCGGCTGGCGGCCGAGGCGGTGCTGGACGCCCTGGACGACGCCGGGCTTTCGCCGGCGGACGTCGACGGGCTGACCACCTTCACGATGGACACCAACAACGAGACGGCCGTCGCCCGCGCCGTCGGCATCGGTGACCTGAAGTTCTTCTCCCAGATCGGTTACGGCGGCGGGGCCGCCTGCGCGACCGTGCAGCAGGCCGCGATCGCGGTGGCCACCGGGGTGGCCAACGTCGTGGTGGCGTACCGGGCGTTCAACGAGCGCTCGGGCATGCGGTTCGGTCAGGTGCAGACGCGGCTGGCGGGAGATGCTCGCGCGCAGGCGGATTCGACCGCGGCGGACAATTCGTTCTCCTACCCGCACGGGCTGTCCACGCCGGCCGCGCAGGTCGCCATGATCGCGCGGCGCTACATGCACCTGTCCGGCGCGACCAGCCGGGACTTCGGTGCGATCTCGGTGGCCGACCGCAAGCACGCGGCCAAGAACCCGAAGGCGTACTTCTACGAGAAGCCGATAACCATTGAGGACCACCAGAATTCGCGGTGGATCGCCGAACCGTTGCGGCTGCTGGACTGCTGCCAGGAGACCGACGGTGCGGTGGCGGTCGTGGTGACGTCCGTCGAGCGGGCACGCGACCTCAAGCAGCGGCCGGCGGTCATCGAGGCGGCGGCGCAGGGCTCCAGCCCCGACCAGTACACGATGGTCAGCTACTACCGCTCGGAGCTCGGCCTGCCCGAGATGGGCGTGGTGGGCCGGCAGCTGTGGCAGCAGTCCGGCCTGAAGCCGACCGACATTCAGACCGCCGTGCTCTACGACCACTTCACGCCCTTCACGCTGATTCAGTTGGAGGAGTTGGGATTCTGCGGTAAGGGTGAGGCCAAGGATTTCATCGCCGACGGCGCCATCGAGATCGGCGGGCGGCTGCCGATCAACACGCACGGCGGCCAGCTCGGTGAGGCCTACATCCACGGCATGAACGGCATCGCCGAGGGGGTGCGGCAACTGCGGGGCACCTCGGTGAACCCGGTGCCCGACGTCGAGCACGTGCTGGTCACCGCGGGCACCGGTGTGCCCACCTCGGGCCTGATCCTGGGCTAGCTTCCCGCCTTCGCTCGAGCGTCAAGTTAGCGTCACGCTCGCGGCCGAGCGTGAAATTAACATCACGCTCGACGAGTGAAGTGACGGTGCGCGGGTCGCGTGCGACGCTGCCGTCGTGGGTGAGCCGTTCCTCGGCAGTGAGGCCGTAGCGCGAGGCGTGTTGACGAGAAGTCGGCTGAGCACTGGCTACACCCGGCTGTTCCGAGACGTGTATGTCAGCAGAGACCACGAGGTTACCGCCGTGCTGCGCGCGAGGGCCGGGTGGCTGTGGAGCGGGCGTCGGGGTGTGGTCGCCGGGTTCTCCGCGGCGGCGCTGCACGGAAGCAAGTGGGTGGACGCCATGACGGTGGTGGACCTCATCCACCACAACCGCCACCGCCAGCCCGGGATCAGGGTTCATGGAGACCGTATCGAAGAAGACGAAATTACGGTTGTAGACGGGATTCTGGTGACCTCGGCGGCCAGAACGGCCCTCGATCTCGGTTGCTGGTACCCGACCACCGCAGCGGTTGCCGGCATCGATGCATTAGCCCGCGAAACCCGAATCAAGGCGGCCGATGTCGAGCTGCTCGCGCAGAGATACCCGGGACGCCGCGGCATCGTCCGGGCAAGGGAAGCTATCGCACTCTTCGACGGTGGGTCGCAGTCTCCCAAGGAGTCCTGGCTGCGCGTTGTTTTGACCCAGGCCGGATTGACCGCCACCACAGACGCAGATCCGGGTCGTTGACGACCTTGGCGACCCGGTGGCCTACCTCGATATGGGTTGGGAGGACTTGAAAGTCGCGGTCGAGTACGACGGTGATCATCATCGCAGCGACCGGCGTCAGTATGGCTGGGATATTCGTCGCTCGGAAATGCTGCAGCGACTCGGTTGGATCGTGGTGAGGGTGGTCGCCGGGGACCGGCCCGCCGACATCATTGCCCGGGTACGCGAGGCGCGCGCCCGCCGAGCGTGAAACTAGTTTCACGCTCGGCCGCGAGCGTGAAGCTAACTTCACGTTCGACGGCAAAACGGCAAAAGGCAAGCAGCGCGAGCCCTAGGCCGGGACCAGCTCGACGCCGGAGAGCACGACGGCGTTGTCGCGCGAAGGCGCGACAACGCTGGCCAGAAATCGCCCACCCTCTTTCCAGATGCCGACCTTCAGCGTTTCGCCGGGGAACGCCACCCCGGCGAAACGCGCGCCGTAGGCCGCCACCGCGCCGGCGTCGCCGTCGAGCAGGGCGTCGACGATCGCCTTGCAGGTCATGCCGTAGGTGCACAACCCGTGCAGGATCGGCTGGGAAAACCCTGCGGCAGCGGCGAATTCGGGATCCGAGTGCAGCGGGTTGCGGTCGCCGCACAGCCGGTACAGCAGCGCCTGCTGCGGCAGGATCGGCACGTCGACCTCCAGGTCGGGCGCCCGCTCCGGCGCGGCGTCACCCCCCGACGGGCCGCGTTCCCCGCCGAAGCCGCCCTCGCCGCGGGCGAAGATCGAGCGCTTCTGCGTCCACAACAGGGTGCCGTCCGGCGCGGTCACCTTCGTCTCGCTCCAGATCACCGCGGCCTTGCCCTTGTCCCAGATGTCGGTGAACCGGGTGACGGCGCGCGCGGAGCCCGAAGGCGGCAGCGGAGCGGGCACCTCGACCCGCTCGGACGCGTGCAGCACCTTGCCCAGCTCGATGTCGATGCCGGGGAACTGCACGGTCGGCGGCTTGGTGGCGTGGAAGGTGGCGGCCACGTTGCCGAACGTCGGCAGCACCTGCGGGGTGTCGTCGACCAGGTAGCGCAGCTCGCGCGGATCCATCGGGTCGGACCCCGCGCCCAGCGCCAGGTGGTAGAGCTGGACATCACTGCTGGCCCAAGAGAATTCGATGGGATCCAGCGCGGCGTTCAGCGCGACGTCTACGTCGATCGGCATGTCAGTTCTCTCCCGCGATGTGCAGCGCCGCCAGGTAGCCGAATGTCATGGCCGGACCGATGGTGCCACCCGGACCCGGGTACGTGTGGCCCATCACCGGCGCGCTGACATTGCCCGCGGCGTAGAGACCTTCGATGATACTGCCGTCGTCGCGCAGCGCACGGCCGTGGATGTCGGTGCGGATGCCACCCTTGGTGCCCAAATCGCCCGGCACCATCTTGGCGGCGTAGTAGGGCGGGTGGCTGATCTCGCCGAGGTTGGGATTGGGCTTGTTGGTGGGATCGCCGTAGTACCTGTCGTAGGCGCTCTCGCCGCGATGGTAGTCCTCGTCGATGCCGGTGCGCGCGAAGCCGTTGAACCGCTGCACGGTGGCCAGGAATTCGTCGACCGGAAGGCCCGCCTGCGAGGCCAGCTCCTCGAGCGTTTCGGCCTGGATGATGACGCCGGACTCCAGCCATTTACGCGGAATGCGTTGCCCCGGTTGCAATCCGGCGAAGATGTAGCGGTCCCGGTACTGCTGGTCGAACACCAGCCACGCCGGGATGTTCTCGCCCGGCCCGGGACCCTGACCGTATTCGCCGCCGTACATGTGATGGCAGGCCTCGACATAGGGCATCGACTCGTTCATGAACCGCTTGCCCGACATGTTGACGATGATCGACCCCGGCGAATTGCGCTCGGACAGCGCGAACCACGGCGCGCCGACCAGCGGCACCGTCGGACCCCACCAGGCGTCTTCCATCAATTCCAGTGCGGCGCCCAGCTTTTCGGCCGCAAGAATCCCGTCACCGGTGTTCGCCTTGGCGCCCACGGTCCACTCGGTGGTGATGGGCGCGCGCTGGTATTTCACCCGCATCTGCTCGTTGTGCTCGAAGCCGCCGCTGGCCAGGATCACACCGCGGCGCGCCCGGATCAGCCGCGGTTCGGCGGACTCGGCCGCCTGACTGTCACGGACATAGACGCCGCGCACCACGCCGTCTTCGAGGTACAGGTCGGTCAGCGCGGTGTTGAGCACCACCGGAACGCCGGCCCGCTGCAAACCGATGCGCAGCGGCCCGATCAGCGCCCGGCCCATGCCGACCAGGTTCTTGCCGGTCGCCTTGGCCCACATGGTGCGGGCGCCGACCTTCAGGCTGCGCAGCACACCCCGCGGGTGGCGCTTGAGCTGGTTCAACCGCACGTAGTCCTGTTGCATGACAACGACGTTCAGCGGCACCTTGCCGTACGCCGGTTCCAGGCCGGCCTCGTCGGGCCCCAGTTTGCGGGCGTTGAACGGCTTCGGCTCGATCGACCGGCCCTCCGCGCGTCCGCCCGGCGACTCCGGGTAGTAGTCGGAGTACCGCGGCACCCAGCACATCTTCAACGGCGTGTGCTTGAGCACGAAGGACAGCATTTCCGGCCCGCGTTCCAGGTAGGTGTCGATGCGTTCCGGCTCGACGACGTCGCCGATGATCCCGTGCAGATAGGTGCGGGCCGCCTCCGGGGTGTCCTTCACCCCATCACGCTTGAGCACTTCGTTATTTGGGATCCAAACACCGCCGCCCGACCGCGCGGTCGAGCCGCCGAAGTGGGGGGCCTTCTCGATGACTATGGTGGAAAGACCCCGGTGAGCGGCGGTAAGGGCGGCCACCATACCGGCTCCGCCGCTCCCGACCACGACGACGTCGTACTCCTGCGCTGACATGTAGAACACGTTATAGAATTGCCCGGGGCGGCCGCTACTGGCCCGGTCGACCGTACGAGGAGACTGCAAGAAAATGCTCAGTGTTGCCACCCGCGACGAGCTGGCTGCCGAGTTGGCGCAGGCCGAGCGGAGCGGTGAGCCCATCCCACCGCTGACCGCCGCCTACCCCGAGATCGACGTCGTCGACGCGTATGAGATTCAGCTGATCAACATCCGGCAGCGGGTCGCCGAGGGCGCCCGGGTGCTGGGCCACAAGGTCGGGTTGTCGTCGTTGGCGATCCAGCAAATGATGGGCGTCGACGAGCCGGACTACGGGCATCTGCTCGACGACATGCAGTTGTTCGAAGACACCCCGGTCAAGACGAACCGCTACCTCTACCCGCGGGTGGAGGTCGAAGTCGGCTTCATCCTGAACGCCGACCTGCCGGGGGCGGGCTGCACCGAGGACGACGTGATGGCGGCCACCGAGGCGTTCGTTCCGGCCATCGAGCTGATCGACACCCGGATCACCGACTGGAAGATCGAGTTGTGCGACACCATCGCCGACAACGCCTCGTCGGCCGGCTTCGTCCTGGGTGCGGCCCGGGTGTCCCCGCAAGACATTGACATCAAGGGGATCGACGCGGTGCTGCGCCGCAACGGTGAGGTGGTGGCCGAGGGCCGCACCGACGCGGTGCTGGGCAACCCGGTCACCGCGGTGGCCTGGCTGGCCCGCAAGGTGGACGGCTTCGGGGTGCGGCTGCGCAAGGGCGACGTGGTGTTGCCGGGCTCGTGCACGAAGGCGATCGACGCGCACCCCGGCGATGAGTTCGTCGCCGACTTCGCGGGCCTGGGTTCGGTGCGTCTGTCGTTCGAATAGGCTCGAGTTAAATCGACCAACTTAAATCTCAACAGCTTCGTAAGGAGCGTCATGCCGACTAAAGCAAAAGTGGCGATTGTCGGGTCGGGGAACATCAGCACGGACCTGCTCTACAAGCTGCTGCGATCCGACTGGCTGGAACCGCGCTGGATGGTCGGCATCGACCCGCAGAGCGAGGGCCTGGCCCGGGCCCGCAAGCTGGGCTTGGAGACCACCCACGAGGGGGTCGACTGGCTGCTGGCGCAGCCGGAGAAACCCGACCTGGTCTTCGAGGCGACCAGCGCCTACGTGCACCGCGACGCCGCCCCCAAGTACGAGGCCGCCGGCATCCGGGCCATCGACCTGACGCCCGCCGCGGTGGGCCCGGCCGTCATCCCGCCGGCGAACCTGCGCCAGCACCTGGACGCGCCGAACGTCAACATGATCACCTGCGGCGGGCAGGCCACGATTCCGATCGTCTACGCCGTCAGCCGCGTCGTCGAGGTGCCCTACGCCGAGATCGTCGCGTCGGTGGCGAGCGTGTCGGCGGGCCCGGGCACCCGCGCCAACATCGACGAGTTCACCAAGACCACCAGCCGGGGCGTGGAGACCATCGGCGGCGCCAAGCGGGGCAAGGCGATCATCATCCTCAACCCGGCCGACCCGCCGATGATCATGCGCGACACCATCTTCTGCGCCATCCCCGAGGACGCCGACCGGGACGCGATCGCGCAGTCGATTCACGACGTCGTCAAAGAGGTGCAGAGCTACGTGCCCGGCTACCGGCTGCTCAACGAGCCGCAGTTCGACGACCCGTCGCTCAACTCCGGCGGCCAGGCGCTGGTCACCACCTTCGTCGAGGTCGAGGGCGCCGGCGATTACCTGCCCCCGTATGCGGGCAACCTGGACATCATGACCGCCGCGGCCACGAAGGTGGGCGAGGAGATCGCCAAGGAGACGCTGGCCACGACGGCGGGAGGAGCGCAATGACTACCGATATTTTCTTCAACCCGATGTGGGACGTCCGGTTGACCGACACGTCGCTGCGCGACGGCAGCCACCACAAGCGCCACCAGTTCACCAAGGACGAGGTGCAAGCCATCGTCGCGGCCCTGGACGCCGCGGGGGTGCCGGTCATCGAGGTCACCCACGGCGACGGGCTGGGCGGCTCGAGCTTCAACTACGGGTTCTCCAAGACCCCCGAGCAGGAGCTGATCAAGCTGGCCG
The DNA here is from genome assembly GCF_000523975.1 of Mycobacterium sp. MAC_080597_8934. Taxonomy (NCBI): domain Bacteria; kingdom Bacillati; phylum Actinomycetota; class Actinomycetes; order Mycobacteriales; family Mycobacteriaceae; genus Mycobacterium; species Mycobacterium sp. MAC_080597_8934. The sequence continues at coordinate 272,096 of NZ_JAOS01000001.1, forward strand.
CCGAGACCGCCAAGGAGGCCAAGATCGCCTTCCTGATGCTGCCCGGGGTGGGCACCAAGGAGGACATCAAGGAGGCCCAAAACAACGGCGGCTCGATCTGCCGGATCGCCACGCACTGCACCGAGGCCGACGTGTCCATCCAGCACTTCGGCCTGGCCCGCGAACTCGGGCTGGAGACCGTCGGCTTCCTGATGATGAGCCACACCATCCCGCCGGAAAAGCTCGCCCAGCAGGCCCGCATCATGGCCGACGCCGGCTGCCAGTGCGTCTACGTGGTCGACTCGGCCGGCGCGCTGGTGCTCGAGGGCGTGCGCGACCGGGTGGCCGCGCTGGTCGCCGAGCTGGGCGACGACGCCCAGGTCGGTTTCCACGGGCACGAGAACCTCGGGCTCGGGGTGGCCAACAGCGTCGAGGCCGTCCGGGCCGGCGCCAAGCAGATCGACGGCTCGTGCCGCCGGTTCGGGGCCGGGGCGGGCAACGCGCCCGTCGAGGCGCTGATCGGCGTGTTCGACAAGATCGGCGTCAAGACCGGCATCGACTTCTTCGACATCGCCGACGCCGCCGAGGAGGTGGTCGCGCCGGCCATGCCCGCCGAGTGCCTGCTCGACCGCAACGCCCTGATCATGGGCTATTCCGGGGTGTACTCGAGCTTCCTCAAGCACGCCATCCGCCAGTCCGAGCGCTACGGGGTGCCCGCGCACCAGCTGCTGCACCGGGCCGGTCAGCGCAAACTCATCGGCGGTCAGGAAGACCAGCTGATCGACATCGCGCTGGAGATCAAGCGCGAGCAGGAAAGCGGTGCCGCGGCGGCGCGCTGAGCCGCCGCGTTCGCACAGCCGACGCAAAGCTTGCGCGGGTAACCTGGCGCGCATGAGCACATCCAACACAGTCGGCGCCCGTCGCCGCGGGCTGTACGGCCTGCTCGCCGGGGGGTTACTCACCGCTGCCGCCGCGACGGTGATCGCGCTACCCGTGGCGGGCGTCGCCCACGCGGAATGCAATCAGGACGTCGGTCAGTCCATCGACTCCTACCTGCAGAAGCACCCGGACCTGCACCAGCAGCTGCAGCAAAGGTCGCAGGCCGAGGGTGGCAACGGCAACGTCATCGACTACCTCAATCGGCATCCCGACGTGCGCCAGCACCTGATCGACCTGTCGCACTCCTGCCCGCCCTAGGTGAGCCGGCCTCGTCGCGCGACGCCGTGGGCGACGCGCGGGAACGTTCGCCATTGACGAAAAAGTAGAACACGTTCTAGCGTCTAGGCGTGTTCTCTGATCCGCTCACCTCCGCGATCGCCGAGGCCGAAAATCTGGTGGCCGCCGCGCCGCACATCGAGACCGAAGCCGACCTGCTGGAGGGACTGCAGTACCTGGCCGGCTGCATCTCGGCCTGTATCCACCTGGCGGTCGACTACGAGCGCGACCACCCCTTCCTGCAATCGGGCACCGGGCCGTTCACCAAGATGGGCCTGGACAACCCCGACACGCTGTACTTCGGCACCCGGGTGCACGCCGGCTACGACTACGTCGTCACCGGCCGCCGCGGCACCACCACCGATTTGAGTTTTCAGCTGCTCGGCGGCGAGTACACCGACGACAACGTGCCGGCCAGCCAGGCCGCGTTCGACGACCGCGAGCTCGACATCGCGCCCGACGGCAGCTTCGAGTGGCGGGTGCGACCGACCAGCAACGGTCAGCTGGTGATCCGCGAGGTGTACGGCGACTGGGCCGCCCAGCGCGGCACCCTGGCCATCGCACGGGAGGACACCGCGGGCACGGCGCCGCCGCCGCTGACCCGCGAGACGATCGAAAAGCGTTATGCCACAGCCGGAAAACAACTCGTGAACCGGGTGAAGACCTGGCTGCAGTTCCCGCAGTGGTTCTACTTCAACATCCCGGTCAACACCATGGTCGCGCCCCGGTTGACGCCGGGCGGGCTGGCGACGCAGTACTCGTCGGCCGGGCACTACGAACTGCAGCCCGACCAGGCGCTGCTGATCACCATCCCGGTCACCGACGCCCCCTACCTCGGGTTCCAACTGGGCAGCCTGTGGTACATCTCGCTGGACTACATCAACCATCAGACGTCGCTGAACAACACTCAGGCGCAAGCGGATCCGGACGGCAAGGTGCGCATCGTCGTCGCCGAGCAGAACCCGGGCGTGACGAACTGGGTGGAGACGGTCGGGCATCGGAAGGGCTTCCTGCAGTTCCGCTGGCAACGGGTGTCGCGCCAGCTCACCGAGGCCGACGGCCCCACCGTCGAGCTGGTCGACTTCGACGCCGTACCGGCCAAGCTGCCCTACTACGAGCACAACAAGATCTCCGACGACGAATGGCGGGCGCGAATCGCGTTGCGCCAACAACAGATTGCGGCAAGGATGCTGGGGTGACGATGGCAGGGATGCTCGACGGCAAGGTGGTGGTCATCAGCGGCGTGGGGCCGGGGCTGGGCACCACGCTGGCGCACCGATGCGCCGACAGCGGGGCCGACCTGGTGCTGGCGGCGCGTACCGCCGAGCGGCTGGAGAAGGTGGCCAAGGAGGTCAACGACGGCGGCCACCGGGCGCTGGCGGTGCGCACCGACATCACCGACGACGACGAAGTCGCCTACCTGGTCGAGACCACCATGGCGACCTACGGCAGGGCCGACGTGCTGATCAACAACGCGTTCCGGGTACCGTCGATGAAACCCTTGGCGGGAACCAGTTTTCAGCACATCCGTGACGCGATCGAGTTGAGCGCGCTGGGCGCGCTGCGGCTGATCCAGGCCTTCACACCCGCACTGGAGACGGCGCACGGATCCATCGTCAACGTCAACTCCATGGTGCTGCGTCATTCGCAGGCCAAGTACGGTGCGTACAAGATGGCCAAGTCGGCGCTGCTGTCCATGTCGCAGTCGCTGGCCACCGAGCTGGGCGAAAAGGGAATCCGGGTCAATTCGGTTGCGCCGGGCTACATCTGGGGCGATACCTTGCAGGCCTACTTCGAGCACCAAGCGGGCAAGTACGCCACCACGGTCGAGCAGATCTACGCGGCCACCGCCGCCAACTCAGACCTCAAACGCCTGCCCACCGAGGACGAAGTCGCTTCGGCCATCATGTTTTTGGCCAGCGACCTGTCCAGCGGCATCACCGGGCAGACCTTGGACGTCAACTGCGGGGAATACCACACGTGAGCGATCGCACCGACATCGGCACCGTCGAGGAGCTGCACGCATCGGCCACCAAGCTGACCGGTCTCGACGACTTCGGCACCGACGACGACAACTACCTGCAGGCGCTGGAAGTGCTGCTGGACTCCTACCGCCGGGAAGCCGGCCTTACGGTGTTGGGCAGCAAGATGAATCGCTTCTTTCTGCGCGGCGCCCTGGTGGCGCGCCTGCTGTCGGAGTCGGCCTGGAAGCAATACCCGCAGTACGCCGACGTCGCGATCCAACGGCCGATCTTCGTCACCGGCCTGGTGCGCACCGGGACCACGGCGCTGCACCGGCTGCTGGGCGCCGATCCCGCGCATCAGGGCCTGCACATGTGGCTGGCCGAATTCCCGCAGCCGCGGCCGCCGCGCGAGACCTGGGAGTCCAACCCGCTGTACCGCCAGCTCGACGCGCAATTCACCCAGCACCACCGGGACAACCCGGGCTACACCGGGCTGCACTTCATGGCCGCCTACGAGCTGGAGGAGTGCTGGCAGCTGCTGCGGCAGTCGCTGCACTCGGTGTCGTATGAAACGCTGGCGCACGTCCCCAGTTACGCGCAGTGGCTGTCTGAACAGGACTGGACGCCGTCGTATCAGCGCCACCGCCGCAACCTTCAGCTGATCGGGCTCAACGACGCCCATAAGCGCTGGGTGCTGAAGAACCCCAGCCACCTGTTCGCGCTGGACGCGTTGATGGCCACCTACCCGGATGCGCTGGTGATCCAGACTCATCGCCCGGTCGAAACGATCATGGCGTCGATGTGCTCGCTGGCCCAGCACACCGCCGAGGGATGGTCGACCACGTTCGTCGGGGCCCAAATCGGCGCTGACGCAATGGATACCTGGTCGCGGGGGCTGGAGCGGTTCAACACCGCGCGGGCCAAGTACAACCCGGCGCAGTTCTACGACGTCGACTACAAGGAGTTGATCGCCGACCCGCTGGGCACCGTGGCCGACATCTACCGGCACTTCGGCCTGACGCTGACCGAGGAGGCGAAGGCGGCCATGGCCAAGACCCACGCCGACAGCCAGTCCGGCGAGCGGGCGCCCAAGCACAGCTACTCGCTGGCCGACTACGGCCTCAGCGTGGAGACGGTCAAGGAGCGGTTCGCCGGGCTGTGATCGTCCGCGCAGTCAGTCGTCCAGATATCCCTCCGCGACGGCATGCTCGATGCTGTCGCCGAGCTTCGGGCAGGACTTGGTGCGCGCGGTGTCGCCCCCGGCCTGGCGGACCTCGGTGAAATACGCGCAGCGCTGCCAGGCTTCGGTGTTCCACTGCACCGCGGTGTGCCCTGGCCCGAGCCGGCGGACGGCGACCCGCGCGTGGCAGAACCGGCAGTCCACCGGCAGCAGACCCGAGTTGAGGTAGCGCTCCCGGTCGGCGCGGCTGGCCTCGGCGACGGCGGCCGCGCGCTGCGGGTCATCGGTGAAATCCCTTGACTTCGACCAGGATCCACCGTTGGCCGGCGACGCGGCGGGCCGCTCGTCGTGGTCGTGATGATCGCCGTGCAGCAACAGCATCGACCGAGCGAGTCGATCGACGTCGGGAACCGCCGGCTTATCGTCGGTCATGGCGGTCAGTGTTGTTCGGCGGGAACGTCTTCGGACTCTTTGGCCTTCAGGTTCTGCGCGACCTCGGCATTCCAGTACTCGTTGGCCCGGGTGGTGTCCACCTCGATCTCGAAGCGCTCCACCATCTCCGGCTCGATGTCGGCGACGTCGACGTAGAACTGCTGGTACCAGCGGCGCAGCTGGTAGACGGCGCCGTCCTCCTCGACCAGCAGCGGATTGTCGATGCGGGTCTTGTGCTTCCAGATCTCGACGTCCTGCAGGAAGCCCTTGCTGACCCCCTCGGTGAACACCCGGGACAGCTTGTCGGTCATCTCCTCGTCCATGCCCTTGGGCTTCTCCACGATCACGCCCCACTGCAGCACGAACGAGTTCTGCGTCACCGGGTAGTGGCAGTTGATCAGGATCGACTCGGCCTTGTAGTCGCCGTAGCTGTTGTGCAGCCAGTTGATCATGAACGACGGACCGAAGTAGGACGCCTCCGAATCCAGGTGTGCCTCACCGTAAGACGTGCCGAGGTCGTTCACGTCCGGGCGGCCCACGTTGTGCAGGTACTGCGACGCGATGTGGCCCTCGAACACGTTCTTGAAGTACGTCGGCAACCCGAAATGGATGTAGAAGAAGTGCGCCATGTCGGTGACGTTGTCGATGATGTCGCGACAGTTGGAGCCCTCGATGAGGATGCGGTTCCACCGCCAGTCGGTCCACTCGTCGCTGTGCGCCTCCGGGATCTCCGGGATGCGGACGGCCGGGTCCGGCGGGTTGTTCTCGTGGTCGTGCCAGACGAACAGCAGCCCACCCCGCACATCGGTGGTCCACGACCGGGTGCGCGCCGTCTTCGGCGTGCGCTTGGCGTACGGCACCAGCTTGCACCGGCCGTCGCCGCCCCAGCGCCAGTCGTGGAACGGGCAGGCGACCTCGTCGCCCTTGATGGTGCCCTCCGACAGGTCACCGCCCATGTGCCGGCAGTAGCCGTCGAGCACGTGGATGTCGCCGTGTGAGTCGGCGAAGACGACCAGTTTGGTGCCGAACGCCTCGATCGAGTGCGGCTTGCCGTCCTGGAAGTCCTTTGCGACGCCCAGGCAGTGCCAGCCACGGGCGTATCTGGTCGGCAGGGCGCCGGGATCGATCTCCCGGATGCCGACCGGCTTGGTGTCGGTAGCCACCTGTCACCTCCAACTCGCTGGCCCTCTAACTAGAACACGTTACAGTTTTGCGTCGGGCCCGCGCAACGAAGGCAAGCCTGCCTGGGCCGTTCCGCGAGTTCGGCGGCGCTCGGGTATATCTAGACGATGCCGCTGTTTGCTTTCGAGGGCCGCTCGCCGCGGGTGGACCCCACCGCGTTCGTGGCGCCGACGGCCACCCTGATCGGCGACGTGGTCGTGGAGGCGGGAGCCTCGGTGTGGTTCAACGCGGTGCTGCGCGGCGACTACGGGCCCATCGTGGTGCGCGAGGGCGCCAACGTCCAGGACGGTTCGGTGCTGCACGCGCCCCCCGGCATCCCGGTCGACATCGGTCCGGGGGCGACGGTGGCGCATCTGTGCGTCATCCACGGCGCGCACGTCGGCCCCGAGGCGCTGATCGCCAACCACGCCACCGTGCTGGACGGCGCGGTGATCGGCGCGGGCAGCCTGGTGGCGGCGCATTCGCTGGTCACCGCGGGCACCCAGATTCCGGCCGGGATGCTGGCCATGGGCGCGCCGGCCCAGATCAAGGGCCCGGTCGCCGGTACCGACGCGCAGCTGTGGGTCAAGCTGAATCCGCAGGCCTACCGCGACCTCGCCCAGCGGCATCTGGCCGGGCTGGAACCGATCTAGCGGCCCCGCGCTAGCCGGAGATCTTCTTGGTGTTGGCGGCCGCGCGGTCCATCTCCCAATAGGCGCGCAGCGCGACCAGCTTGCCCTCGTCGTCGGCCTTGTAGGTGAACACGCCCTCGGCGGTGGTCTGGTAGTCACCCGTCGTGATGAGGATGTGCCCGACGTTGGCTTCCTCGTTGCCGCACTGATAGGTGTCGCGAAAGACGAACTCGATCTTGGTGGTGGGCGTGATCGCCTTGTCCCAGAAGGCCGAGATCGCCGCACGGCCCCGATGCCCCTTGCCCTCGGGGTCGAAAACCGAAGGGCCGATGGGGTCCTCGACGACGGCGTCGTCGGCGAACACCGCCAGCCAGGCCTCCTTGTCCCTGGCCGTCACCGCCTCGCGGGACCGGCGGCCGGCTTCGTGCGCGGGATGCACGCTCAGACCTTCTCGGCGGCGGGCTTGTCGGCGCCGACCACCCACATCGAGTAGTACTGCGAGCCGCCACCGTAGGCGTGTCCCAACGCCTTCCGGGCGCCGGGCACCTGGTGATCGCCGCCCTTGCCCATCACCTGGATGGCCGCTTCGGCGAAGCGGATCAGCCCCGAGGCGCCGATCGGGTTCGACGACAGCACACCACCGGACGGGTTGACCGGCAGCCGGCCGCCGATCTTGGTCTCGCCCGCCTCGGTGAGCTTCCAGCCCTCGCCCTCGGGAGCAAAGCCGAGGTTTTCCAACCACATCGGCTCGAACCAGGAGAACGGCACGTAGATCTCCGCGGCATCGATCTCGTCGATGGGGCTCTTGATGCCGGCGGCCTTCCACAGCGCGGCGGCCGCGTCACGCCCGGCCTGCGGGCTGACCTGGTCGCGCCCGGCGTAGGCCAGCGGCTCGGTGCGCAACGCCGTGGCATGGATCCACGCCACCGGATTGCCTTGCGCCAGACGGGCTTCGGCGGCCTCCTCGTTACCGATCACCACCGCGCAGGCACCGTCCGACGACGGGCAGGTCTCGTCGTAGCGGATCGGGTCCCACAGCATCGGCGACTCCATCACCTTCTCCAGGGTGATGTCGGGCTGATGCAGGTGCGCCAACGGGTTTCGGCATCCGTTGAGCCGGTCCTTGACGGCGACCATGGCGCCGATGTGCGTCGGTGCGCCGGAGCGGCGGATGTAGGCCCGCACGTGCGGGGCGAAATAGCCACCGGCGCCCGCGCCCACCGGCTTGATGAACGGAACCGGAATCGACAACGCCCACATGGCATTCGACTCCGACTGCTTCTCCCAGGCCATCGCCAGCACGCGGCGGTACTTACCGGACTGCACCAGGCTGGCGGCCACCACCCCGGTGGAGCCGCCGACCGACCCGGCGGTGTGCACCCGGATCAGCGGCTTGCCGGTGGCGCCCACGGCGTCGGCCATGAACAGCTCGGGCATCATGACGCCCTCGAAGAAGTCGGGTGCCTTGCCGACCACCACGGCGTCGATGTCGTCGAAGGTGCAACCCGAGTCGGCCAGTGCGCGGTCGATAGCCTCGCGCACCAGGCCGTTCATCGAAACGTCTTGGCGCTTGGCCACATACTTCGTTTGTCCGGTACCCAGTACCGCGGCGATGTTCGGCCCTGCACCGGCCATCAGTTCTTCCCTTCCATGACCGCGACCAGATTCTGCTGCAGCGCGGGCCCGCTGGTGGCGTGCGCCAGCACCCGCTCGGCCGAACCATCCCAGATGTGTTGTGCGGCAAAGCCGATGCGCTCCAGGCCGGCCACGAACATCGGGTTGGCCGCCAGCGCACCGCCGGACGGATTGACCTTGGTCGGCCCCGGTATCCGGATGGCTTCGGCGATGATCAGGTGCTGGTGGGTGAACGGCGCGCAGATCTCGACCACGTCGAGGTTGTCGGTCCGCCCGCCGGTGGCGATTTCGGCGGCGGCCTTGGTGGACGGCGACTCGGTGAGGTCACGCACGCCCAGCGCCGGGGATTCGATGCGGTGCTCGATCCCGGTGATCCAGGCGGGGTTCTCGCGCAGCTCGCGGGCCCGGTCGCCGGCCGCCAGCACGATCGCCGCGGCGCCGTCGGTGATCGGCGCGATGTCGTGACGGCGCAACGGCTCGGCGAAGAACGGCCGTTCGAGCAGTTCGGCTACGGTGATCGAGCCCTCCACGTTGTCCACCCGGCGCGCATTGGCGAACGAGTCGAAGGCCACCCGCGCCATCTGCTCCTCGGTCCACTTGCCGGTGTCGAGCCCCATGCGGGCCTGCAGCCCGGCCATCGAGATCGAATCGGGCCACAGCGGCGCGACGGTGTAGGGGTCGGTCTGCCGCGACAAGATCTGGCGCAGCACCCCGGCCGAGGACTTGCCAAAGCCGTACACCAGCGCGGTGTCGACCTCGCCGGTCAGCAGCTTGATGTAGGCCTCATACAGGGCCCAGGCCGCGTCCATCTCGACGTGCGATTCGTTGATCGGCGGCACCGCGCCGATCGAGTCGATCGCCGAGATGAAGGAAAACGCCCGTCCGGCAAGGTAATCCGATGATCCCGAACACCAGAAGCCGATATCGGCCTTGGTGATGCCCAGGTCCTGGTAGAGCTGGGCGAAACACGGCATCAACATCTCGACGCCGTTGGTGGTGCCGTCGGTGCGGCGGACATGCGGCGCGTGGGCAAAGCCGACCACCGCAACATTGCGAGCGCTCATTTGACAGGTATGCCCTTTACAGGTGGTGCTTGTAGGTGTCGTAGTCGGCGTCGGGTTCCCCGGTCGGCCGGAAGTACTCGATGTTGTCGATGCCAAAGCCCCACTGCTCGCGGGGTTTCCACACCGCTTCCACCCGCATGCCCATCCGCACCTCGTGCGCGTCGACGTCGGCGACCAGATGCAAGAACGGGATGTCGGCCCCGTCGAGCAGCACGTAGGCCGCCACGTACGGCGGCTTGATGCGCTGCCCCTGGAACGGGATGTTGATGATCGCGAACGTCGTCACCGTGCCCTTGTCGGGCAGCTCGACGAACTCCGTGGTCGGCTGGCCGGTGGCCGGGTCGGCGCCGTGCGGCGGGAAATACACCTTGCCGTTCTTGCCGGTCCGCGCGCCCAGCAGCTTGCCCTGGGCGATGGCGCGCAGGTAGGCGCTCTCCTCGTGCGAGGCGGTGTGCTGGATGGTCAGCGAGATCGGCGTGACGATCATGCTCACCGGGTCCTTGTCGGCGTCGGGCTGCTCGGCCACCGGTTCGGGGTCCTCGCCCAGCGCGAAATAGGCGATGTCGGTGATGGCGCCCACCGGCTCGTCGGCCCAGTGCACGTGCACCCGGGTACCGGACTTGATGGCCTTGGGCTCGCCGGCGTCGACCGCGTGCAGCAGCGGGGTGTCCGCGCCGTCGAGCTTGATCAGCGCCCACGCGAACGGCCGGTCCAGCGGCTGACCTTCGATCGGGTCGGGCTGCCAGGCCCACGAGACGACGGTGCCGACCGGCGACACCGGTACCATCTCGCCCAGCGGTTCGTAGGTGACCGGGTCATACTCCGGCGGCGGCACGTGTACCCGGCCATCCGATCCGCGCACACCCAGGACGCGGCGCTCACGCAGTGCGGTGAAGAACTTGCTCAGCGTGGGGCCGACTGAACGGGTGTAGTCGAACGACAACGTCAACGGCGCGGAGAGCGGTGGCTCAGGGTGATCCGTCAAGGTCGGGCTACTCGAGCTGGCTGTCACGCCATCGAGTAGAACAGGTTCTAAGAACGGATTCAACATCGGGTCTACTACCGAAGGGCGAAGACCATGAAGCTGGGACTGCAGCTGGGATATTGGGGCGCCGCGCCGCCGGAAAACCACGGCGAGCTCGTCGCCGCCGCCGAGGAAGCCGGGTATGACGCCATCTTCACCGCCGAGGCGTGGGGATCCGACGCCTACACCCCACTGGCCTGGTGGGGCTCGTCGACGTCGCGGGTGCGGCTGGGCACCTCGGTGGTCCAGCTGTCCGCCCGGACCCCGACGGCCTGCGCGATGGCGGCGCTGACGCTGGACCACCTCTCCGGCGGCCGGCACATCCTGGGCCTGGGCGTGTCCGGCCCGCAGGTGGTCGAGGGCTGGTACGGACAGCGGTTCCCCAAGCCGCTGGCCCGCACCCGCGAATACATCGACGTCATCCGGCAGGTGTGGGCCCGGGAGAAGCCGGTGACCAGCGACGGCCCCCACTATCCGCTGCCGTTGACCGGCACGGGCACAACGGGTCTGGGCAAGGCTTTGAAACCCATCACGCACCCGCTGCGCGCCGACATCCCGATCTTCCTGGGTGCCGAGGGGCCGAAGAACGTCGCGCTGGCCGCCGAGATCTGCGACGGCTGGCTGCCGATCTTCTACACCCCGCGGCTGGCCGACATGTACAACGAATGGCTGGACGAGGGATTCGCCCGGCCGGGCGCGCGCCGCAGCCGCGCGGACTTCGAGATCTGCGCGACCGCCAACATCGTCATCACCGAGGACCGCGGCGCGGCGTTCGCCGCGATGAAGCCCTACATCGCGCTCTACATGGGCGGGATGGGCGCGGAGGACACCAACTTCCACGCCGACGTCTACCGTCGGATGGGCTACGCCGAGGTCGTCGACGACGTGACCAGGCTGTTCCGCAGCGGACGCAAGGACGAGGCCGCCAAGATCATCCCCGACGAGGTGATCGACGACGCCGCGATCGTCGGCGACGTCGACTACGTGCGTAAGCAGATCAAGGCCTGGGAGGCCGCCGGCGTCACCATGATGGTGGTGTCCGGGCGCAGTACAGAGCAGGTCCGCGAGCTGGCCACGCTGATCTGAACCCGGCGCACCACCAACTAGAACACGTTCTAGTTTTCTTGCCAGTGGCCTAGAACACGTTCTAGATTGGCCGGATGGCAGGCCCGACGACGATGCAGTCAGCCCAGCGGGTGGGCGTCGCCGAAGGTCATCTCGACGTGGCCGACCGATCCGGAGATCATCGCGCGCGTCGGCAGGCCCAGCGACGCCAGCTCCTGGGCGTAGGGGTGGGTGCCCAGCCGCAACGTGGCCCCGCCGGGCCGGCCGCGCAGCCCGCGCACCCGCATCTCCCAGGGCACCTCCCGGGTGGTGCCTTCGGCGAAGGTGTAGGTCTTGAGCACCTGCGGCCGCGACGTGAACAGCGACGGCACCGGCAATCCGGGCGCGAAGTCGATGCCGGCGATGTGCGCGCCGTCGGCGCTGACGTCGAACCTGAAGCGGCCCTGCTCGCGAACGGTGAAGTCCGCCATGATCTTCGGGAATCCCCAGATCGAGCGTCCGGCCTCCAGGGTGAAGCTCTGGTCGACGGGCAGGTGATGGATGAAGGCGGCCGCCTCGCCCAGCGCCCGCCAGCCGCGCGCCGTCGAGCCGGGCGGGTTGACCATCACGCAGGTGCCGAATTCGTGGTACTGGCCCAGGTCGCCGTCGATGTAGCGGGCCAGCATCAGGTTGACCACCGCCCGGCCGGGCCGGTGCTGGCAGACCTTCAGGCCGCTGTAGTCGATAAGCCGTTGTGCCGCTTGTGCATCCACCGAAAACATCGCGGTGTGGACGTCCGCTTTTCGGATCCGCACCGGCATGGTGAGGACTGTCCCCGCAACGATGTGTTGTGACTCGGTCATGCCGGTTACTGTAATCCTTTCGTCAACATTTGGAGGCTGTAGATGACTTCGACCATCCCGGAAGCGATCGCGAACATCGATCTGGCCGACGGAAATTTCTACGCCGACCGGCGCGCGTCGCGCGAGGCGTATCGCTGGATGCGCGCCAACCAGCCGGTGTTCCGGGATCGCAACGGGTTGGCCGGCGCCACCACCTATCAGGCCATCCAGGACGCCGAGCGCAATCCGGAGCTGTTCTCTTCCACCGGCGGCATCCGTCCCGACCAGCCCGGCATGCCCTACATGATCGACATGGACGATCCCGCACATCTGTTGCGGCGCAAGCTCGTCAACGCCGGGTTCACCCGCAAGCGGGTGAAGGAGAAGGAGCCGTCCATCGGCACGTTGTGCGACACCCTGATCGACGCGGTGTGTGAGCGCGGCGAATGTGACTTCGTCCGCGACATCGCCGCCCCGCTGCCGATGGCGGTGATCGGCGACATGCTGGGCGTGCTGCCCACCGAACGCGGCATGCTGCTGAAGTGGTCCGACGACCTGGTGTGCGGCCTGAGTTCGCACATCGACCCCACGTCGGCCGAATTCCAAACGGTGATGGACGCTTTCGCCGCCTACACCGCCTTCACCATGGACATCATCGCCAAGCGGCGGGCCGAGCCCACCGACGACCTGTTCTCCATCCTGGTGAACGCCGAGGTCGAGGGGCAGCGGATGTCCGACGACGAGATCGTCATGGAGACGCTGCTGATCCTGATCGGTGGCGACGAGACCACGCGGCACACGCTGTCCGGCGGCACCGAACAGCTGCTGCGCCACCGCGACCAGTGGGACGCGCTGGTGCGCGACCCGTCGCTGCTGCCGGGCGCCATCGAGGAGATGCTGCGCTGGACGTCGCCGGTCAAGAACATGTGCCGCACCCTGACCGCCGACACCGAATTCCACGGCACCGAGCTGCGGGCCGGGGAGAAGATCATGCTGCTGTTCGAGTCGGGCAACTTCGACGAGTCGGTGTTCGACGACCCGGACAGCTTCGACATCCGGCGAAACCCGAACAGCCACATGGCGTTCGGCTTCGGCACTCACTTCTGCCTGGGCAACCAGCTGGCCCGTCTCGAGCTGTCGATGATGACCGAGCGGGTGCTCAAGCGGCTGCCGGACCTGCGGCTGGCCGACGACGGCGATCTGCCGCTGCGCCCGGCGAACTTCGTCAGCGGCCTGGAGGCCATGCCGGTGGTGTTCACCCCGAGTGCGCCGCTGCTGCGCTGAGCGGGCCCGGTCGGCTGCGCGGGCTCGGCGGGCTCGGTGGGCTGCGCTAGCTCCGCTAGCTCCGCTGGCTCCGCGAGCTCCGCTGGCTTCCCGAGCGCCGCTCCTCCCCGAGCGTGTACTCACCGCGAATTTCGGGCCGGTTTTTCGCTGCCAGTGCACGTTCGGCGCGTCCAGGCCGTCGACACCCGGGCGATGATGCCGGCGGGCGTGTCCTCGGCCGTGACCCGGACGACCGTCCACCCCAACTCGGCGAGCACCTCCGCGCGCCGAATGTCCTTGGTGAATTGTCTTCGGTCGGTGCGGTGTTGGTCGCCGTCGTACTCGACCGCCAGTTTGATGTCCTCCCAGCCCATGTCGAGACAGGCGATCAGCGCACCGTATTGGCGAACCGGTAGCTGCGTGCGCGGCCGCGGGAAACCCGCGCGGAGCAGGAGAAGCCGCAGCCACGTTTCCCGGGGAGACTCCGCGCCCGCGTCGACAAGCGGCAGCACGCTGCGGGCACGGCTGATGCCGCGGCGGCCCCGGTAGCGATCGGCGAGCAACTCGATCTCCAACACCTTCAGCTCGGTTGCGCGCGCCAGCGCGTCGATCGCGGCGACGGCCTTGTCGACGGGGGAGCGGCAGGCGATGTCGAGAGCCGTCCGTGCGGGCGTCGTCACCGGCATGCCTCCGATCGTCTGGATTTCGTCACCGACCAGCCGGTCCGACCACGTCTGGATGCCATCCGGCGGGCGGCGGTACGGGTACAGCAGCTGGGCGGGGGCGCGGTCGTCGATCCATTTCGTGCCGTACAGGGCGGCCGCGGATCTGCCCGCGACGACGCCGCGCCGACGAGACCACAACCAGGCCGATCGGGCGCGCAGTCCGGCGGACAGCGCGGTGCCGGCCGGGACGTACACGTCGGGATGGACCCTGACGAACCGGCTCCGCAGCGCGTACGGGGTCACCAGGCCGGACGCGACGGCCTCGCTTCCGATGAAAGGCTCCGCCATGGCAGGAGTGTGCCGGGGAACCCCGACAAGCGTGCCGAGCGTGCACTGAGCGCGAAAATCGGGCCCGAAAGTCGCAGTAGGTACACGCTCGGCGAGAAGAGGAAGCCGGGCGCACGCCAAGAAGGCGCCCCGCGCGCCGAGCGACCCGACCGGGCTAGCGGTTTTGGAAGTTGGGTTTGCGCTTCTCGGCGAATGCGCGCGGGCCTTCCTTGGCGTCCTCGGACAGGAACACCTTGATGCCGATCTGCGTGTCGATCTTGAACGCCTCGTTCTCGTGCATGCCCTCGGTCTCGCGGATCGCCCGCAGGATCGCCTGCACGGCCAGCGGCCCGTTGTTCTCGATCACCTCGGCGATCTCGAGGGCCTTGGCCAGCGCCTGTCCGTCGGGGACGACGTGCCCGATCAGCCCCATCTCCTTGGCCTCGGCGGCGGTGATGTGCCGTCCGGTCAGCAGCAGGTCGCAGGCCACCGTGTAGGGGATCTGGCGCACCAGTCGCACCGCCGAGCCGCCCATCGGGTACAGGCTCCACTTGGCCTCCGAGATGCCGAACTTGGCGCTCTCGCCGGCCACCCGGATGTCGGTGCCCTGCAGGATCTCGGTGCCGCCGGCGATCGCGGGGCCCTCGACGGCCGCGATCAACGGCTTGGTCAGCCGCCGGCCCTTCAGCAGGGCATCGATTCGCGACGGGTCGTAGCTGCCGTCCTTGAAGGATTCGCCCGGCGGTTTCTTGGTCGCCGCCTTGAGGTCCATGCCGGCGCAGAAGTAGCCACCGGCGCCGGTCAGGATGCAGCAGCGGATGTCGTCGTCGTTGTCGACGCGGTCCCAGGCCTGCACCATGATCTCCATCATTTCGGTGCTCAGCGCGTTGCGCGCGTGCGGCCGGTTCAGCGTCACGATGAGGGTGTGACCGCGCTGCTCGACCAGCGCGTCGGGACCGGTTTTTTCGTTTGCTGACGCCTCGGCCACGGGTACCGCCTCTCACTCGACATCGGGCATGAGCTTGCCTCGAAATGTAACACGTTCTAATTTGGTGGCCGTGGCCCTGAATATTGCCGATCTTGCAGAGCACGCCATCGACGCTGTGCCCGACCGTGTCGCCCTGATCTGCGGCGACGAGAAGCTGACCTATGCCGAGCTGGAGGAGAAGGCCAACCGCCTCGCCCACTACCTGCTCGACCAGGGGGTGAAGAAGGACGACAAGGTCGGGCTGTACTGCCGCAACCGCAACGAGATCGTCATTGCCATGCTCGGCATCGTCAAGGCGGGCGCCATCCTGGTCAACGTCAACTACCGCTACGTCGAGGGCGAGCTGCGCTACCTGTTCGACAACTCCGACATGGTGGCGCTGGTCCACGAGCGCCAGTACTCCGACCGGGTGGCCAACGTGCTGCCCGACACCCCCAACGTCAAGACCATCCTGGTCGTCGAGGACGGCAGCGACAAGGACTACCAGCGCTACGGCGGCGTCGAGTTCTACTCGGCGCTGGAAAAGGGCTCGCCCGAGCGGGATTTCGGCCCGCGCAGCGCCGACGACATCTACCTGCTCTACACCGGCGGCACCACCGGGTTCCCGAAGGGCGTGATGTGGCGCCACGAGGACATCTACCGGGTGCTGTTCGGCGGAACCGACTTCGCCACAGGCGAATTCGTCAAGGACGAGTACGACTTGGCCAAGGCCGCCGCCGAAAATCCGCCGATGATCCGCTACCCGATTCCGCCGATGATCCACGGCGCCACCCAGTCGGCCACCTGGATGTCGATCTTCTCCGGCCAAACCACGGTGCTGGCACCGGAATTCAACGCCGACGAGGTGTGGCGCACCATCCACGAGCACAAGGTCAACCTGCTGTTCTTCACCGGCGACGCGATGGCCCGCCCGCTGCTGGACGCGTTGAACAAGGACCACGACTACGACCTGTCGTCGTTGTTCCTGCTGGCCAGCACCGCGGCCCTGTTCTCGCCGAGCATCAAGGAGCGCCTGCTCGAGTTGCTGCCCAACCGGGTCATCACCGACTCGATCGGCTCCTCGGAGACCGGGTTCGGCGGCACCAGCATCGTCTCCAAGGACGCGCCGCACGCCGGCGGGCCGCGGGTGACGATCGACCACCGCACCGTGGTGCTCGACGAGGAGGGCAACGAGGTCAAGCCGGGCTCCGGTGTGCGCGGGCTGATCGCCAAGAAGGGCAACATCCCGGTCGGCTACTACAAGGACGAGAAGAAGACCGCCGAGACGTTCAAGACGTTCAACGGCGTGCGCTACGCCATCCCCGGCGACTACGCACTGGTCGAGGAGGACGGCACGGTCACCATGCTGGGCCGCGGCTCGGTGTCGATCAACAGCGGCGGCGAGAAGATCTACCCCGAAGAGGTCGAGGGCGCGCTCAAGGGGCATCCCGACGTGTTCGACGCGCTGGTGGTCGGCGTGCCCGATCCCCGGTACGGCCAGCATGTGGCCGCCGTGGTGCAGCCCCGGCCGGGGACCCGGCCGTCGCTGGCCGAGTTGGACCGCTTCGTGCGTTCGGAGATCGCGGGATACAAAGTGCCGCGTAGTCTTTGGCTGGTCGATGAGGTGAAGCGGTCGCCGGCGGGCAAGCCCGACTACCGCTGGGCCAAGGAGCAGACCGAGGCCCGCCCGGCCGATGACGTGCACGCCGCCCACGTCTCCGCCTGATCCGGCTGGGTGACCGATTTCGTCAAGCAGCACCCCCGGCCCCCCGAGGGCTTCTTCGGGTGGGAGGCCGCCGGGTTGCGCTGGCTGTCGAGCGTCGACGGCGGCGTGCCCTGCGCCCGGGTGGTGGCGGTCGACGCGACCAGCCTGACCCTGCGCCGGCTGCAGTCGGTGCCCGCCGGCCGGGACGCGGCGCACGAGTTCGGCCGCCGGCTGGCCGTCACGCATGACGCCGGCGCGGCCGCGTTCGGGGCGGGCCCCGACGGATGGGACGGGCCGGGATACTTCGGGCCGCTGTCGCAGCCGTTGCCGATGTCGCTGCGGCGGCACCGGCATTGGGGCAGCTTCTACGCCGAGGAGCGGCTGGTGCCGATGGCCGAGCGCGCCGCGCCGAGGCTGGCGGCCTCCACCCGCGACGCGATCGGCGCCGTGGCGGCCCGCTGCCGGGCCGGTGACTTCGACGACGACGACGGTCCCGCCCGGCTGCACGGCGACCTGTGGAGCGGCAACGTGATGTGGACGCCCGACGGCGTGGTGTTGATCGACCCGGCCGCGCACGGCGGGCACCGCGAAACCGACCTGGCGATGCTGGCGCTGTTCGGCTGCCCGCACTACGACGCCGTGCTGGCCGGCTACCAACAGGTGCGAGCGCTGAAACCGGGCTGGCGCAACCGGATTGGGCTGCACCAGCTCTATCCGCTGCTGGCGCACGTGGTGCTGTTCGGCGGCGGCTACGCGGGCCAGACGGACGCCGCGGCCCGCGCCGCGCTGGCCGCATGACCCCGGTCTAGAGTCGGGTCGCATGACGATCGATGTGTGGATGCAGCATCCCACCGTCAGGTTCCTGCGCAGCGACATGCTGGCCTCGCTGCGGCGCTGGACCGGCGGGTCGATCCCCGACACCGACATCCCCATCGAGGCGACCCTGGCGTCGATGGACGCCGCCGGCGTGCGCTACGGGCTGCTCAGCGCCTGGCGCGGTCCCAACGGGCAGGATCTGGTGTCCAACGACGAGGTGGCGCAATGGGTCGCCGCGCACCCGAATCGGTTCGCCGGCCTGGCCGCCGTCGACCTGGACCGCCCGATGGAAGCCGTCCGCGAGCTGCGACGCCGGATCGCCGACGGCGGATTCGTCGGCCTGCGGGTGGTGCCGTGGCTGTGGAACGCCCCGCCCACCGATCGCCGCTACTACCCGCTGTTCGCCGCGTGCGTGGAGGCCGGAGTGCCGTTCTGCACCCAGGTCGGGCACACCGGCCCGCTGCGGCCGTCGGAGACCGGCCGCCCGATTCCCTACATCGACCAGGTGGCCCTGGACTTCCCGGAGCTGGTGATCGTCTGCGGCCACGTCGGCTACCCGTGGACCGAGGAGATGGTCGCGGTGGCCCGCAAGCACGAGAACGTCTACATCGACACCTCGGCCTACACCATCGAGCGGTTGCCGGACGAACTCGTCAGGTTCATGAAAACCGGGACCGGGCAGCGAAAAGTGTTGTTCGGCACCAACTATCCGATGATCACCGCCGAGCACGCGCTGGCGGGACTGGACGGACTCGGGCTGTCCGACGAGGCCCGGCGGGATTTCCTGCACGGCAACGCCGAGCGGGTGTTCAGACTGGAGGCAGCCACGTGAACGGTGCTCAGGCGCTGATCCGGACCCTGGTCGACGGCGGCGTCGACGTGTGTTTCGCCAACCCGGGCACGTCGGAAATGCACTTCGTCGCGGCGCTGGACAGCGTTCCGCGGATGCGCGGCGTGCTGGCGCTGTTCGAGGGCGTGGCCACCGGCGCGGCCGACGGGTACGCCCGCATCGCCGATCGGCCGGCCGCGGTGCTGCTGCATCTGGGC
Organism: Mycobacterium sp. MAC_080597_8934; assembly: GCF_000523975.1. Lineage (NCBI taxonomy): Bacteria > Bacillati > Actinomycetota > Actinomycetes > Mycobacteriales > Mycobacteriaceae > Mycobacterium > Mycobacterium sp. MAC_080597_8934. The sequence goes on from NZ_JAOS01000001.1 coordinate 291,058, forward strand.
CCCGGGTTGGGCAACGGGCTGGCCAACCTGCACAACGCCCGCCGCGCGCGGGTGCCGATGGTGGTGGTCGTCGGCGATCACGCCACCTACCACAAAAAGTACGACGCCCCACTGGAATCCGACATCGACGCGCTCGCCGGCAGCGTCTCGGGATGGGTGCGCCGGACCAGCGACGCCTCCCAGGTTTCGGCCGACGCCGTCGAGGGCATCGCCGCCAGCCGGTGGGGATCGCAGATCTCCACGCTGATCCTGCCCGCCGACGTGTCCTGGTCCGACGGCGCGCAGCTGTTCTCCACCATGGACGCGCGGCCGGCGGGTGCCGACCCGCTGCTGGCGCCGGAGGTGGTCGAGGTACTGCGCTCGGGGGAGCCGACGGTGATCCTGGTGGGCGGCGACGCTACCCGCCGCGCCGGGCTGGCCGCGGCCGCCCGGATCGCCGCGGCCACCGGCGCCCGGGTGCTGTGCGAAACCTTCCCCACCCGGATGGAGCGCGGCGCCGGCATCCCCGCCGTCGAGCGGCTCGCCTATTTCGCCGAAGCCGCCGCCGCCCAGCTGGACGGCTCCAAGCATCTGGTGTTGGCCGGCGCCAAGTCGCCGGTGTCGTTCTTCGCCTACCCGGGCATGCCGAGCGATCTGGTGCCCGCCGGTTGCGAGGTGCACGTGCTCGCCGGGCACACCGGCGCGGCGGATGCGTTGAGCGCCTTGGCGGATCAGCTCGCGCCCGGGACGCCGGCGCCGGTGGCGGCGGCGTCGCGCCCGGCCTTGCCGACGGGCCCGCTGACGTCGGCATCGGCGGCCGACGTGATCGGGGCGCTGCTGCCGGAACGGGCGATCGTCGTCGACGAGTCGAACACCTCCGGCGTGCTGCTGGCACAGGCGACCGCCGGCGCGCCGGCGCACGACTGGCTGACCCTGACCGGCGGGGCGATCGGCTACGGCATTCCGGCCGCGGTCGGTGCCGCCGTCGCCGCCCCGGATCGTCCGGTGCTCTGCCTGGAATCCGACGGCTCGGCGATGTACACGATCTCGGGATTGTGGACCCAGGCCCGGGAGAACCTCAACGTGACCACCGTGCTGTACGACAACAGTGCCTACGACATCCTGCGCATCGAGCTGCAACGCGTCGGCGCCGGATCGGCCCCCGGGCCCGAAGCGCTTTCCCTGCTCGATTTGTCGGATCCCGCAATGGATTTCGTGAAGATCAGCGAAGGCATGGGCGTGCCGGCCCGGCGGGTCAGCACCGCGGAGGAATTCGCCGACGCGCTGCGCGCCGCCCTCGCCGAACCGGGGCCGCACCTGATCGATGCCGTGGTGCCCTCAATAGCGGGCTAGGCTGGGTAGCCGGCTGAGCAGCCAGTCGGTCAACGTGTCGAGCACGTCGACCCCGGTCTCGAACACGCCGTCGTGGGTATCCGCCGCCAGCGCCACCCCCCAGTTTCCCGTCGGGGTGGGGACGACGCCGAACTGCCGGACCAGGTATTCACCGCGGCCGCCGGGGCCCCAACCCCCCTTGGCGGCAAGCCCTTTGGCGGCCAGCCCCCACCGCTGGGTAGGGCTGAGGCGCTGCATCATGTCGATCACCTCGGCCGCGTCCGGGATGGTCGACAGCTCCGCGGCGAACCGCGCCTGGCGCTGCAGGCTCCACTGGGTCTGACCGAAAGCGGTGAAGCCACGGCGAAGCCGGCGGGACTCCACCACCGTCGCGGTGTCGCCGCCCTCGGCCACCACGGCCTGGACCTGCCGCGCCGCCTCGGCCGGTTCGCCCAGTTGCGACCACAACTGCTCGGAGGCGCGGTTGTCGGATTCGGTGACGGCCTTGGTGGCCAATTCGCGGGCACCCAGCCAGTCCTTGCGCAGGGCCGCGATCGCCAGCGGCACCTTGATCGTCGACCACGCCACCCCCGACCACCAGCTGCCCAGGGAGAACGTGCGGTCCGGGCGGGCGACGGCCACCCCGACCTTCGCCGGCACCGTCGCGGCAAGCTGGTCGAAGCTGGCCTCGAGCGCCAGTTCGAGAGGACGTGAAGTCATGCGCCGCTTCCGGTGTCGGCTCGCGTGACGATGCCGCCGGAGCATGGGGCCGGCGCAGCAACCATCGCGTCTCCTCGTGTCGGCGGCACGTTCATGCAGTGTCGCACAGTGCGGCCGCCGGCGACCGCTAGCCCGACGGCGGCGGCGGGAGCTCGGCGGCGGGAGGAGCTTCCGGCGGTTCGGATTCCGGCGTCGGCGGCGCCCATACCAGCGGCGGGGCGGCGGCATCGGAGGCGGCGGGGCGGGTCGGCCGCGGCGCGGCCGGCGCCCGGCCCGAGGCCGCCGGCCAGCGACCCGACCAGTAGCGAACCGGCGATGAGCTTGTGCACCTTCGTCATCCGTCCGAGCCCTTTCTCGTTGCGGCCGAAGCGTATTCGGCGCCGCCGCGTCAGCGGCCGATCTTCCACACCGGGTCACCGCAGTCGACGCCCTGGGCGGCCAACTGCCGCTTGAGCACCTTGAAGGTGACCGTCCGCGGGAGTTCGGTGCTGATCCGCACGTACGACGGCCACTGCTTGGGCCCCAGGTCGGGTTGTTCGGCCAGGAAGGCGCGGAACTTCTCGTCGTCGAACTCGGCGCCCGGTGCGAGCACCAGCGCGGCCATCACCTGGTCGCCGACCGTCGGGTCCGGCACCGGGTACACCGCCACCTCGGTGACGTCGGGATGGCGCAGCAGCACCCGCTCGATCGGTGCGGCCCCCAGGTTTTCGCCGTCGACCCGCATCCAATCACCAAGGCGCCCAGCGAAATACGCGTAGCCGGCCTCGTCGCGGTAGGCGAGATCGCCGCTGTGGTACACCCCGCCGGCCATCCGCTCGGCCTCGGCGGCCTCGTCGTTGTAGTAGCCCTCGAAACGCCCCGGCCCGGCGGTGTTCACCAGCTCGCCGACCACCCCCGGGGGGCAGGACGCGCCGGTATCGGGATCGACGATGTCGATACCCGCCGGCAACGGGCCCAGCGAACCGGGCGGCGTGTCGGGGGTGCGGGCGATGGCCACACCGCCCTCGGTGGAGCCGAACCCGTCCTGCACGACGCACCCGAACCGGCGGGCGAAGCGCTCGATGTCGGCGGGCACGCCCTCGTTGCCGTACACCGCGCGCAGCGGGTTCTCGGCGTCGTCGGGCCGCTCCGGCGTGGCCAGCACGTAGGACAGCGGCTTGCCCACGTAGTTCGCGTAGGTGGCCCCGTAGCGGCGCACGTCCGGCAAAAATCCCGAGGCACTGAACTTGCGCCGCAACGCCATTGAGCCCTGGCAGGCCGCGGGCACCGCCCAGCCGACCAGCACCGCGTTGGAATGGAACAGCGGCATCGACACGTAGCAGACGTCGTCGCGGCCCAGGCCGAAGCGCTGCGTCATGGTCACGCCGGCGATGGCGACCTTGCCGTGGCTGCACTTGACCGCCTTCGGCTCGCCGCTGGTGCCCGAGGTGAAGATCAGCATGAACAGGTCGGCCGGCGAGGCGGATTGAAAAACGATCGGGGCGCCGCGGTGCGCGGCCACCTCGTCGGCCCATGCGGCGGAGTCGACGTTCAGGTGCTCGATATCGCCCAGCGTCCCAGCCGAATTCGCGTCGGCCAGCACCAGTTGGCAGTCGGCCCTGGCGATGTCGCGCCGCAGCGCATCGCCGCGGCGCACCGGGTTGAGCCCCACCGGCACGATCCCCGACATTCCGGCCGCCACCAGCACCGCCGAGAAGAACGGGGTGTTCTCCAGGAGCACGCCGACGTGCGGCGGGCGGGCCGGGTCGAGCCGCGCCCGCAACGCCGCGGCGATCGCGGCACCGTGCTGCAGGTGATCGCGCCAGCTGGTGAACGAGTCCTCGAAGTAGACACCCCGATCGTCGATCTCGGTCAGCGGCACCAGCAGTTCGGTGACCGTCAGATCGTCGCTGAGTTCCATTGCGCCTAGGCGGGCGTCTCCGCCAGCTCGCGGCCGATCCGGCGCAGCTGCCCGGTGGCGCCGCCCAGCGCGAACTCGGCCTGTTTGGCGGCCAGGAAGTAGCGGTGCACCGGGTGATCGGTGTCGACGCCGACGCCGCCGTGTACGTGCACGATGGTGTGCGCCACCCGATGCCCGGCGTCGGCGGCCCAGAACGCCGCGGTGGCGACGTCGACCTCGGCCGGCAGGTCCTCCGAGACCCGCCAGGCGGCCTGGGTGAGCGTCAGGCGCAAGCCCTTGACGTCGATGTAGCCGTCGGCCAGCCGCTGCGACACCGCCTGGAAGCTGCCGATCGGGCGGTCGAATTGCTCACGGGTGCGGGCGTATTCGGCCGTCATCTGCAGGCCGCGCTCGAGCACCCCGAGCTGGAAAGCGGCCCGCCCCAAGGTGCCCAGCGTGCCCAGCCAGGCCGCGACCTCGGCGCCTCCGACCTGGCGGGTGCCGTCCACCTGGGTCCCGTCCAGCACCAGATGCCCGACGCTGCCCAGGCCGGTGGTCTCCAGCGCGGTCACCGTGACGCCCGGGTCGTCGGCGGCAACCAGGAAAACCGCTGTGCCGGAATCGGTTTCGGCGGGAACCAGGAAGGCGTCGGCGACGGGGCCGAAGCCGACCTGGGTGCGGGTGCCGGTCAGCCGGTAGCCGGCGCCGGCGCTGACCGCCTGCACCGGTCCCTCGCCCATCTCCGGGTCGAGGGCGACGGTCAGCGTCTTTTCGCCGCTGACCGCCGGCACGCCCCAGCCCTGCTGCAGCTCCTCGGTGCCGAACCGGGCCAGCGCCCCGGCGCCCAGCACCACCGACTCCAGGTAGGGCACCGCGGCCAGCTGGTGACCCAGTGCCACCAGGATCGCGATCTGCTCGAGCGCGCCGAAGCCGTCGCCGCCCAGCGATGTCGCCGACGCGCTGGACAGGATGCCGGCGTCGATCAGCTTGGCCCACAGGTCGCGGTCGAAGCGCTGTTCGAGGCCGTCGAGCTCGCGTTGGTGTTCGGGTGTGCAGACCGAGTACACGATGGTGTCGACCAGGTTGCCGAGATCGTGCGCCGCTTCGGTGGTGGTGAAGTCCATGAACGTCCGTCCTTGTCTGCAGATGCGGCTCAGCGGTTGCGGGGCAGTCCCAGCGCGACCATGCCGATGATGTCGCGCTGCACCTCGTTGGTGCCGCCGCCGAAGGTCAGGATCAAACACGCCCGGTGCATCCGCTCCACCCGGCCGCGCAGCAGGGCGCCGGGCGAGTCCTGACGGACGGTGGCCGCGGTGCCCAGCACCTCCATCAGCAGCCGGTAGGCCTCGGTGGCCAGCTCGGTGCCGTACACCTTGGCCGCCGAGGCGTCGGCCGGCCCCAGGGCGTGGCCGTCGGAGGAGGCCAGCTCCCAGTTGATCAGCTTGAGCACCTCGGCCTTGGCGTGCACCCGGGCCAGGTTGATCTGCACCCACTCGGAGTCGATGAGCCGGGCGCCGCGGGCGTCCTTGGTGTTCTGCGCCCATTCCCGCACCTCGCGCAGCGCCAAATAGATCGGCGCCGGCGAGACCAGCGCGACGCGCTCGTGGTTGAGCTGGTTGGTCACCAGCTTCCAGCCGCCGTTCTCCTCGCCGACCAGGTTGGTCACCGGCACCCGCACGTCGGAGTAATAGGTGGCGCTGGTGTCCGGGCCGGCCATGGTGTGCACCGGCGTCCAGGAGAAACCCTCCGCGGTGGTGGGCACCACCAGCATCGAGATGCCGCGGTGCTTCTTGGCCTCGGGGTTGGTGCGCACCGCCAGCCACACCCAGTCGGCGTAGGCGATCAGGCTGGTCCACATCTTCTGGCCGTTGATCACATAGTCGTCGCCGTCGCGCACCGCGGTGGTGCGCAGGTTGGCCAGGTCGGTGCCGGCGCCCGGTTCGGAGTAGCCGATGGAGAAGTGCAGCTCGCCCGCGGCGATCTTGGGCAGGAAGTACTTCTTCTGCTCGTCGGTGCCGAACGCCATGATCGTCGGCGCCACGCTGTTGATCGTCAGGAACGGCACCGGCGCGCCGGCGATGGCGGCCTCGTCGGTGAAGATCAGCGAGTCCATCGGGGAGCGGTCCTGGCCGCCGTACTCCTTGGGCCAGTTCAGGGTCAGCCAGCCGTCCTTGCCCATCTGGGCGACGGTTTCGCGGTAGACGTTGCCGACCCCGTATTCGCCCTGCGTCGAGCTCAGCGCCTCGCGGCGCTGGGGCGTCATCAGCTTGGTGAAGTACGACCTCAGCTCGCGACGCAGGTCCTCCTGCTCCGGGGTATAACTGATGCGCATTTCGGCCGTCCTTGAGGTCAACGTCGTTCGGAGTGACAAGCCACGTCGCGTGGTGCGGCTCGACCAACGGCTACCCGTTCGTCTTCCCGGTTGTAACACGTTCTAGTCTGGGAATCCAGCGACCGTTTCCCCAGAGGTGTCGGGGTCCTATGGTGGACCTACATACTGACGAGGCGTGTCCTCAGTTCGAAGGCCAGGTTCAAGGAGGGTGCTGTGCGGGTGATCGTGGACCGTGACCGGTGCGAAGGTAACGCAGTGTGCTTGGGAATTGCCCCAGATATCTTCGACCTCGACGACGAGGACTACGCCGTGGTGAAGCTGGACCCGATTCCCGCCGATCAGGAGCAGTTGGCCGAGCAGGCGATCGCCGAATGCCCGCGCGCGGCGCTGTCGCGCGGCGACTGAACCGGGCGGAACACAGAAACTAGAGGTATTCATAAATTGACTAGCAGCACGAACGCGACCGATCTGTCCGGAAAGGTCGCGGTGGTCACCGGTGCGGCCGCGGGGCTGGGACGCGCCGAGGCGCTCGGGCTGGCACGCCTGGGCGCGACCGTCGTCGTCAACGACATCGCCACCGCGCTGGACGCCTCCGACGTCATCGACGAGATCAACGCCGCCGGCTCCAAGGCCGTCGCGGTGGCCGGCGACATCAGCGAACGCGCCACCGCCGACGAATTGGTTGCTCAGGCCGACGGGCTGGGCGGGCTGGACATCGTGGTGAACAACGCCGGCATCACCCGCGACCGGATGCTGTTCAACATGTCCGACGAGGAGTGGGACCTGGTCATCGCCGTGCACCTGCGCGGCCACTTCCTGCTGACCCGCAACGCCGCCGCCTACTGGCGCTTGAGGGCCAAGGAGGCCGGCGGCCGGATCTTCGGCCGCATCGTCAACACCGCGTCGGAGGCCGGCCTGGTCGGCCCGGTCGGGCAGGCGAACTACGGCGCCGCCAAGGCCGGCATCATCTCGCTGACCCTGACGGCCGCCCGCGCGCTGGGCCGCTACGGCGTGTGCGCCAACGCGATCTGCCCCCGGGCGCGCACCGCGATGACGGCCGACGTGTTCGGCGATGCGCCCGAGGTCCCGGCCGGCGGGGTCGACCCGCTGTCGCCCGAGCATGTGGTCAACCTGGTCACGTTCCTGTCGTCGCCGGCCGCCGCCGAAGTGAACGGGCAGGTGTTCATCGTCTACGGTCCACAGGTGACACTTGTCGCTGCGCCGACCGCCGAGCACAAATTCAGCGCGGAAGGCCCCGCGTGGGACCCCGCCGAACTCAGCGCGACGTTGCAGGGTTACTTTGCTGGACGTGATCCCGAGCACAATTTTTCGGCGAGCGCACTGATGGAGCAATAGCTGGGGGCAGCTAATCGGCGGGGGGAAATCAGCAGGTAGAACGTGTGTCAGTTTGACACGTGACAAGTGCGTCTGACCTGCTGAATTAACGGTTGGGATAAAGAAATGCTGTTCATTGACATGGTGAACTTGTTCTGAGTTAATATGATCCGGCTCACACCGGCCCGGGTGCGAACCTAAACGACGCAAAGGCCAGCCATAGACTTCGCCGAGACCTATCGAGGGGGGAATCTCAAGTTGATCGAACAACTTGCGGTCCCCGCCCGCGCCGTCGGCGGTTTCTTCGAAATGATGATCGATACCGGCCGGGCGGCGTTTCGCCGGCCGTTCCAGTTCGGCGAGTTCTTGGATCAGACGTGGATGATCGCCCGGGTGTCGCTGGTGCCCACGCTGTTGGTGTCGATCCCGTTCACGGTGTTGGTGGCGTTCACCTTGAACATCCTGCTGCGCGAGATCGGCGCGGCGGACCTCTCGGGGGCCGGCACGGCGTTCGGCACCATCACCCAGCTGGGTCCGGTGGTGACGGTGCTGGTGGTGGCCGGCGCGGGTGCGACGGCGATCTGCGCGGATCTGGGTGCGCGCACCATCCGCGAGGAGATCGACGCGATGCGGGTGCTGGGCATCGACCCGATCCACCGGCTGGTGGTGCCCCGGGTGCTGGCGTCGACGGTGGTGGCGTTGCTGCTCAACGGATTGGTCTGTGCCATCGGGCTTTCCGGTGGGTATGTGTTCTCGGTCTTTCTGCAGGGCGTCAACCCGGGTGCGTTCATCAACGGGCTGACGGTGCTGACCGGTCTGCGTGAATTGGTGCTGGCCGAGGTCAAGGCACTGCTGTTCGGGGTGATGGCCGGGATGGTGGGCTGTTATCGCGGGCTGACCGTCAAGGGCGGGCCCAAGGGGGTGGGCAACGCGGTCAACGAGACCGTTGTCTATGCGTTCATTTGTCTGTTCGTGATCAATGTGGTGATGACCGCCATCGGCGTGCGAATCTCGGCGAAGTGATGGGACGGGTGGGCACGCCATGAGTTATGACGCCACGCTGCGATTTCGGCGGTGGTTCTCGCGGCTGCAGGAACCGGTCGACGACTTCGGTGAGCAGGCGCTGTTCTACGGGCAGACCATGCGCTACGTGCCCAACGCGCTCACCCGGTACCGCAAGGAGACGATCCGGCTGATCGCCGAGATGACCATGGGCGCAGGCGCTTTGGTGATGATCGGCGGCACGGTGGGGGTGGCGGCCTTTTTGACCCTGGCCTCGGGCGGGGTGATCGCCGTGCAGGGGTATTCGTCGCTGGGCAACATCGGCATCGAGGCGCTGACCGGGTTCTTGTCGGCCTTCCTCAACGTGCGGGTGGTCGCGCCGGTGATCGCCGGCATCGCGCTGGCGGCCACCATCGGCGCCGGCGCCACCGCGCAGTTGGGGGCGATGCGGGTCTCCGAGGAGATCGACGCCGTCGAGTGCATGGCGGTGCACTCGGTGTCCTACCTGGTCTCCACCCGGCTGATCGCCGGCTTGATCGCGATCGTTCCGCTGTACTCGCTGTCGGTGCTGGCCGCGTTCTTCGCCGCCCGCTTCACCACCGTCTACATCAACGGGCAGTCAAAGGGCCTCTATGACCACTACTTCAACACCTTCCTGATCCCCTCGGACCTGCTGTGGTCGTTCCTGCAGGCCATCGTGATGTCCATCGCGGTCATGCTGGTGCACACCTATTACGGCTACAACGCGCACGGCGGCCCGGTCGGCGTGGGCATCGCCGTCGGCCAGGCCGTGCGCACCTCGCTGATCGTCGTGGTCGTCATCACTTTGTTCATCTCGCTCGCCGTCTACGGGGCATCGGGTAACTTCAACCTCTCCGGATAAGAGAACCGCTTAACAAGGGACATGGCAGACACAGGAGCGCGACGCACCACCGTCCGGCTGGCCGCAGCAGTGCTGGCCGGCCTGATGGTGGCTTTCGCTGTGCTGACCTATCTTTCGTACACGGCGGCCTTCGCGCCGATCCGACACCGTCACCGTGTCCGCGCCCCGCGCCGGGCTGGTGATGGAGCAGGGCGCCAAGGTCAAATACCGCGGCATCCAGATCGGCAAGGTCGAGGCCATCGAGTACTCCGGCGACCAGGCGCGGCTGACGCTGGGCATCAACAGCAAGGACATGCATTTCATCCCGTCCAACGCCACCGTGCACATCGCCGGCAACACCATCTTCGGCGCCAAGGCGGTGGAATTCATTCCGCCGCAAACACCTTCGCCGACCTCCCTGCGCCCCGACGCCCACGTCGCGGCCACCTCGGTGCAGCTGGAGGTCAACACCTTGTTCCAGTCGCTGATCGACCTGCTGCACAAGATCGACCCGGTCGAACTCAACGGAACGCTGAGCGCGTTCTCCGAAGGCCTGCGCGGCCACGGTGACGACCTGGGCGGCATCCTGTCGGGGCTGAATACGCTGACCCGCCAAGCGAATCCGAAGCTGCCGGCGTTGCAGGAGGACTTCCGCAAGACCGCGGTCGTCAGCAACGTCTACGCCGACGCCGCGCCGGACCTGAACACCGTCTTCGACAACCTGCCCACGATCAACAAGACCGTGGTGGACCAGCAGAAGAACCTCGACACCACGCTGCTGGCCACCATCGGCCTGGCGAACAACGCCTATGACACGTTGGCCCCGGCCGAGCAGGACTTCATCGACACCATCAACCGGGTGCGCGCCCCGCTGAAGGTGGCCGCCGACTATTCACCGGAATTCGGCTGCCTGTTCGCCGGCATCGAGCGCGGCATCAAGGAATTCGCCCCGCTGCTCGGCGTCCGCAAGGCGGGCCTGTTCACCTCGTCCAGCTTCGTGCTGGGCGCGCCGTCGTACACCTATCCCGAATCGCTGCCGATCGTCAACGCCTCCGGCGGGCCGAACTGCCGTGGGCTGCCGGACATCCCGACCAAGCAGACCGGCGGCTCGTTCTACCGGGCGCCGTTCCTGGTCACCGACAACGCCAACATCCCGTACGAGCCGTTCACCGAACTGCAGGTCGACGCGCCCTCCACGCTGCAGTTCTTGTTCCACGGCGCCTTCGCGGAACGGGACGACTTCTGATGGCCGGCTCCGGAATGCCCTCGCATCGCTCGATGGTGATCAAGGTCAGCATCTTCGCGGCGGCCATGCTGTTGGTGTCGGCCGGACTGGTGGTGGTCTTCGGCGACTTCCGGTTCGGCCCCGAAAGCACTTACCACGCAACGTTTGTCGACGTGTCCCGGTTGAAGGCCGGCCAGAAGGTGCGCATCGCCGGTGTACCGGTCGGTGCGGTGGAGGCCGTGAAGCTCAACCGGGACAACACCATCGACGTGACCTTCGGGGTGGACAAGCGCTACACCCTGTATTCGTCCACCCGCGCGGTGATCCGCTACGAAAACCTGGTCGGCGACCGGTATCTGGAGATCACGTCGGGCCCCGGCGAGCTGCGCAAGCTGCCGGCGGGCGGGACCATCAACAGCCAGCACACCCAGCCCGCACTGGATCTCGACGCGTTGCTGGGCGGACTGCGGCCGGTGCTCAAGGGCCTGGACGCCGACAAGGTCAACACCATCAGCAGCGCGGTCATCCAGCTGCTGCAGGGCCAGGGCGGGGCGTTGTCCAACGTGCTGGCCGACACCAGCGCGTTCACCTCGGCGCTGGGTCAGCGCGATCAGCTCATCGGTGACGTGATCAACAACCTCAACACGGTGCTGACCACCGTCGACCAGCGCAGCGCACAGTTCTCGGCCAGCGTCGACCAGTTGCAGCAGTTGATCACCGGGCTGGCCAAGCACAAGGACGACATTGCGGGAGCCATCCCGCCGTTGGCCTCGACGACGACGGATCTGACTGAGCTGCTGCAGAATTCGCGCCGGCCGCTGCAGGGCGTACTGGAGAACACCCGCCCGCTGGCCACCGAGCTGGACAACCGCAAGGCCGAGGTGAACAACGACGTCGAGCAGCTGGGCGAGGACTATCTGCGGCTGGCCGCACTCGGCGCCTATGGTTCGTTCTTCAACATCTACTTCTGTTCCGTGACGATCAAGATCAACGGCCCGGCCGGTAGCGACATCCTGCTGCCGCTCGGCGGCCAGGTGGATCCCAGCAAGGGGAGGTGCGCTTTTGTCAAGTAACGCACCGCGTGAGCGCGATCCACTGCGCACCGGCATCTTCGGTGTGGTGCTGGTGGTGTGCGTCGTGCTCATCGCGTTCGGTTACGCCGGATTGCCGTTCTGGCCGCAGGGCAAGATCTACGACGCCTACTTCACCGACGCCGGCGGCATCAATCCCGGTAACGCCGTGTACGTTTCGGGCCTCAAGGTCGGCAAGGTGACCGACGTCGGCCTGGCCGGCGACAGCGCCAAGATCAGCTTCAGCGTCGACCGGCACGTGGCCGTCGGCGACCAGTCGCTGGCCGCCATCCGCACCGACACCATCCTCGGCGAACGCTCCATCGCGGTGACCCCGGCCGGCGGCGGCAAGGCCACCACCATCCCGCTGAGCCGGACCACGACGCCCTACACGCTGGCCGGTGCGCTCGAGGACTTGGGATCCAACGCCAGCAACCTGAACAAGCCCCAGTTCGAGCAGGCGCTGCACGTGCTGACCGACACCCTGCACGACGCCACCCCGGAGCTGCGCGGTGCGCTGGACGGTGTGACCTCGCTGTCGCGCACCCTGGACCGCCGCGACGAGGCGCTGCAAAGCCTGCTGGCGCACGCGAAGTCGGTCACCGGTGTGCTGTCCCAGCGCGCCGAACAGGTCAACAAGCTGGTCGACGACGGCAACGAGTTGTTCGCCGCGCTCGACGAGCGGCGGGCCGCCCTCGGCCGGCTGATCTCGGGGATTCAGGGCCTGTCGGCGCAGATCTCGGGCTTCGTCGCCGACAACCGCAAGGAATTCGGCCCGGCGCTGAACAAGCTCAACGACGTGCTGGCCAACCTCAACGAGCGACGCGACTACATCACCGAGGCCCTCAAGCGGCTGCCCACCTACGCCACCGAGCTGGGCGAGGTGGTCGGCTCGGGCCCCGGGTTCAACGTGAACGTCTACGGCGTCATCCCGGCGCCGCTGCTGGCGACGATGTTCGACTTCTTCTATCAGCCGGGCAAGATGCCGGCCAGCCTGGCCGACTACCTGCGCGGCCTGATTCAGGAACGCTGGATCATCAGGCCGAAGTCACCATGATGCAGCGGTTGGCCGGCAGCAGGGGGCTGCGCTACACCACCATCATCGCGCTGGTCGCGGTGTTGGTGGGTGGCGTGTATGTGCTGACGTCGCAAGCGAAAACCCGCAAGATCGTCGGCTACTTCACCTCGGCGGTCGGGTTGTATCCCGGCGACCAGGTTCGCGTCCTCGGCGTCCCGGTCGGCACCATCGACACGATCGACCCGCGGCCCACCGACGTCAAGATCACCATGTCGGTGTCCCAGGACGTCAAGGTGCCCAAGGACGCCAAGGCCATCATCATGTCGCCAAACCTGGTGGCGGCCAGGTTCATTCAGTTGACGCCGGCCTACACCGGGGGGCCGGTGCTGGCCGACGGCGCCAGCATCGGCCTGGACCGCACCGCCGTCCCGGTGGAGTGGGACGAGGTCAAACAGTCGCTGACTCAGCTGGCCGTCCAACTCGGACCGACGGCCGGATCTATGCAGGGACCGTTGGGCGCGGCGATCAACCAGGCCGCGGACACCTTCGACGGCAAGGGCGAGTCGTTCCACAGCGCACTGCGTGAACTCTCGCAAGCCGCTGGGCGGCTTGGGGATTCGCGCGGCGACATCTTCGGCACGGTGAAGAACCTGCAGATACTGGTCAACGCGCTGTCGTCCAGCAACGAACAGATCGTCCAGTTCGCCGGCAACGTCGCCTCGGTGTCGCAGGTGCTCGCCGACAGCTCGCGGCACCTGGACACCACCCTGGGCACCCTCAACAAGGCGCTGTCGGACATCCGCGGGTTCCTGCACGAGAACAACTCGACCATCGTCGATACGGTCAACAACCTCAACGACTTCGCCAAGACGCTCAGCGACCAGAGCGACAACATCGAGCAGGTGCTGCACGTCGCGGGTCCGGGTATCGCCAACTTCTACAACATCTACGACCCCGCGCAGGGCACGCTCAACGGGCTGCTGTCCATCCCGGAATTCGCCAACCCGGTTCAGTTCATCTGCGGTGGGTCCTTCGAGACGGCCGGGGGCCCCCGGGCGCCGGACTACTACAAGCGCGCCGAACTGTGCCGCGAGCGGCTGGGGCCGGTGCTGCGCCGGCTCACGGTGAACTATCCGCCGCTGATGTTCCACCCGCTCAACACGATCACCGCCTACAAGGGGCAGATCATCTACGACACCCCGGAGACCCAGGCCAAGTCGGCGACCCCGGTGCCGCAGCTGACCTGGATTCCCGCCAAGGGCGCCCAGACCCCGCCGGCCGCGCAGAACCCGGCGGACCTGCAGGCCCTGCTAGTGCCGACGGCCCCGCAATCCGGTCCGGCGCCGGCCGGCGCCGCCCCGCCCCGGGGCCCGCCCCGGGCAGCGCGTTCGGCCTCGGCCCGGCCCGCCCCCGGGCCAGGCGCCCGGCGGGCTGGGCGCCGACTTGGGCGGTGGCGGATGAGCCGAATGTGGTTGCGCGCCGGCGGATTGGCGACGGGCAGCATGCTGCTGGCCGGCTGCCAGTTCGGCGGGCTGAACTCGCTGGCGATGCCCGGCACCGCCGGTCACGGCAGCGGCGCCTACTCGATCACCGTCGAACTGCCGGACGTGGCGACGCTGCCGCAGAACTCCCCGGTGATGGTGGACGACGTCACCGTCGGCAGCGTCGCCGGCATTTCGGCCGAACAGCGCTCGGACGGATCGTTCTATGCGGCAGTGAAATTGGCGCTGGACAAGAACGTGGTGCTGCCGGCCAACTCGACCGCGACGGTCGCCCAGACCTCGCTGCTCGGCTCGATGCACATCGACCTGAACCGCCCCAAGGACAGGCCGGCCGTCGGCCGGCTGACCGACGGGTCGAAGATCGCCGAGGCCAACACCGGTCGCTACCCCACCACCGAAGAGGTGCTCTCGGCGCTCGGTGTCGTGGTGAACAAGGGCAATGTCGGTGCGCTGGAAGAGATCACCGACGAGACCTACCGGGCCGTCGCGGGCCGCCAGGACCAGTTCGTCGACCTGGTGCCCAGGCTGGCCGAGCTGACCTCGGGGCTCAACCGTCAGGTGAACGACATCATCGACGCGGTCGACGGATTGAACCGGTTCTCGGCGAGCCTGGCCCGCGACAAGGACAACCTGGGGCGGGCGCTGGACACGCTGCCCGAGGCGATCCGGGTGCTCAACAAGAACCGGGACCACATCGTCGAGGCGTTCAGCGCGCTGCACAAACTGGCCGACGTCACCTCGCACATCCTGGCCAAGACCAAGGTGGACTTCGCCGCCGACCTCAAGGACCTGTACGCCGCCGTCAAGGCCCTCAACGACAACCGCCGCAATTTCGTCACCTCGCTGCAGTTGTTGCTGACCTTCCCGTTCCCCAACTTCGGCATCAAGCAGGCGGTGCGCGGCGACTACCTCAACGTGTTCACCACCTTCGACCTCACCTTGCGCCGGCTCGGCGAAACCTTCTTTACCACGGCGTATTTCGACCCGAACATGGCCCACATGAACGAGATCCTCAATCCGCCCGACTTCCTGGTCGGCGAGATGGCCAACCTGTCCGGACAGGCGGCCGACCCGTTCAAGATCCCGCCCGGCACGGCTTCGGGACAGTAAGGGGCGGACGCAATGCATGACAGACTGACCAAGATCCAGCTGGCGATCTTCGCCGTCATCACGGTCATCACGCTGACCGTCATGGCGGTCTTCTACCTGCGGCTGCCCGCCACGTTCGGCATCGGAACCTACGGTGTGAGCGCCGATTTCGTGGCCGGCGGCGGCCTGTACAAGAACGCCAACGTCACCTACCGCGGCGTGGCCGTGGGCCGGGTCGAGTCGGTGGGGCTGAGCCCCAACGGCGTGATCGCGCAGATGCGGCTCAACAGCGAGACGGCCATCCCGTCGAACGTCACCGCCACCGTCAAGAGCGTGTCGGCGGTGGGCGAGCAGTACATCGACCTGGTGCCCCCGAGCGCGCCGGCATCGACCAAGCTGCGCAACGGATCTCGCATCGAGCGGCAGAACACCCGGATCGGCCAGGATGTGGCCGAGCTGTTGCGGCGGTCCGAGACGCTGGTCAACAGCCTGGGCGACACCCGGCTGCGGGAGCTGCTGCACGAGACGTTCATCGCGGCCAACGGCTCGGGCCCCGAGCTGGCCCGGCTGTTCGAGTCGGCCCGGCTGCTGGTGGATGAGGCCAACGCCAACTATCCGCAGGTGTCGCAGTTGATCGATCAGGCCGGCCCGTTCCTGGAGGCCCAGATCCGCGCCGGCGCCGACATCAAGTCGCTGTCCGACGGGCTGGCCCGGTTCACTTCCGAAGTGCGGCAAGCCGATCCGCAACTGCGCGACACCCTGGCGACCGCGCCCGCCGCCACCGACGAGGCCAGCACCGCGTTCTCCGGCATCCGTCCCTCCTTCCCGGCGCTGGCCGCCAGCCTGGCCAACCTGGGCCGGGTGGGCGTCATCTACCACAAGTCGATCGAGCAGCTGCTGGTCGTGCTGCCGGCGCTGTTCGCCGCGATCACCACCGCGGCCGGCGGCGGGCCGCAGGACGAGGGCGCCAAGCTGGACTTCAAGCTCGACCTCAACGACCCGCCGCCGTGCGCCGTCGGGTTCCTGCCGCCGCCGTTGATGCGCACCCCCGCCGACGAGACGGTGCGCGAGCTGCCCAAGGACATGTACTGCAAGACCGCGCAGAACGATCCGAGCACCGTGCGCGGCGCGCGCAACTACCCCTGCCAGGAATTCCCCGGCAAACGCGCCCCCACGGTGCAACTGTGCCGCGACCCGAAGGGCTATGTGCCGATCGGGCGCAACCCGTGGCGCGGCCCGCCGGTGCCCTATGACACCCCGGTCACCAACGGGCTGAACGTGTTGCCGCCCAACAAGTTCCCGTACATCCCGCCGGACGCGGAGCCCGACCCCGGCACGCCGATCGTCGGGCCGCCGCCGCCGGGGGTGGTGCCCGGGCCGGGGCCGCTGCCCAACAAGCAGCCGGCCTACGCCCCGCCGCCCCCCAACGACAACGGGCCGCCGCCGCCGTTCACCTCGTGGCAGCCGCCGGGGGTACCGCCGGTGCCGCCCCAGCTGCCGTACCCCAAGTGGCTGCCGCCGCCGGCGCCGCCGGAGGGCATCAATCCGCCGCCGGCGGGTCCGGGCCGGAGAAGCCGTGGGGGCCGCCGCCCGCCGGGCAGCCGCAGGCCAGCGGCCCGGCGTACGCCACCTATGACGAGAAGACCGGCGCGTTTGTCGATCCGGCCGGTGGCACTGGTATCTTCGCGGCCGGCGCGACCGGGACCTCCGGCGCCGAGAACTGGGTGGACCTGATGCGTGATCCAAGGCCTATGTGATGGAGCCGGTAATGGACCCTGCCGGGGCGGACGCCGCCGCGGCCGACCAACCGACGAGCAGGCCGCGTGCTCGTCGGCGCGCCTCCCGCGCGGCGGGCCCGGCCAAGAGCGAGTCGAGCCAGGCCGTGACCGTCGCGACCGAGGTGGCCGCACCGGCGCCCGCCCCGAAACCGTCGGCCAAATCCGGCAAGACGCTCAAGTCGCTCAAGCCGCCGCCGCGGCGCCAGCCGCACCGGACGCTGGTGGCGTGGATCTCGTTCGCGGCGGCCGTGTTGGCGGTGGGGGCGCTGGCCGGTGGGGTGGCGGTGCTGTTTGTCCAGCAGCGCGACGCCCAGGCCAAACAGTCCCGCGACCAGCGTTTCGTCGACACCGCCACGCAGACGGTGGTCAACATGTTCAGCTACAAGCAGGACAACATCGACGAGAGCGTGAACCGGTTCGTCAACGGCACCAGCGGGCCGCTGCGCGGCATGCTCAGCGCCAACAACAACGTCGAGAACCTCAAGGGGCTGTTCCGCTCCACCAACGCCACGTCGGAGGCCGTCGTCAACGGCGCCGCCCTGGAAGGCGTTGACGCCGTTACCGATAACGCGTCGGTGCTGGTGTCGGTGCGGGTCACGGTCGCCGACATCGACGGGGTCAACAAGCCGTCCATGCCGTACCGGTTGCGGGTGATCGTGCACGAGGACGACGCCGGGCGGATGACCGGCTACGACCTGAAGTATCCAGACGGGGGCAATTGATGCGATGGCGGCGCCGGCTGCTCGTCGTCGCGGGTTACCTGCTGGCCGTGGCGTTCGTCGGGCTGTCCGCGGTGGCCGGCGCGATGTATTGGGACCGGGTCCAGACCCGCGGTGAGCAGGCGGCGCGCGCGGTGCTGCCCGGCCTGGCCGCCAAGGAGATCCCCGAGGTCTTCGCCTACGACTACCAGACCGTCGAGCGCAGCCTGTCGGCCGCGTACCCGTTGTTGACGCCGGACTATCGCGCGGAGTTCCAGAAGAGCGTCAACAACCAGATCATCCCCGAGGCCAAGAAGCGCGAAGTGGTGGTGCAGGCCAACGTCGTCGGCGTGGGAGTCATGTCCGCCCAACGGGATTCGGCGTCGGTGATGGTGTACATGAACCGGACGGTGACCGACAAGTCCCGCCAGCCGCTCTACGACGGCAGCCGGCTGCGGGTGGACTTCAAAAAGATCGGCAAGCAGTGGCTGATCGCCTACATCACGCCGATCTAACCCCGGTTCAGTAGCACATCGCAATACCGTTGCAGTACAACGGGTATCGCTCGATCGGGCTGGGCGGCGGACCGGTCATCTGCAGCGAGAACGGCTGCTTCTTCATCTCCGGCTGCAGCCCGCACACCGCGCCGTGCAGCGTGGTGTGGGTGCCGCTCATGGTCTCGTCGCTGAACGCGTAGGTCTCAGTGGTGGGCGCGGTGCCCCCGCCCGGGCAGGACACCCCGTTGTCCTTTTGCACCTTGAACGTCCACAGCATGCTCGACATCCGGGCGCGGCCGCTGAAGTTCTGCAGCTTGTCGGCGGCGCTGATCTGCTCGGGCGTCGAACTGACGATGTTCAGCGCGCAGTTGAACGCGAAGACGATCGGGTCGGAGTAGTCGTTCATGTTGCGGGTCCCGGACGGCTGATCGCACAGCGCCGAGATGGTCCAGGTGACCCCGGAAACGCCGGCCTCGTTGTAGTTGTAGGTGCCGTCCGCCGGCGGGCCGACGGCTTTGGCCGGCTGCCCGGATTGCACCGCGATTCCGGTGCCGACTGCCATGACGACGGCGGCGCCTGCGGCCAGGCCGTGACGGAGCTTCATCGCAACCGCCTCTCCTTCACGTTCGACGCTGACTCTGAGTATCACAGCGTTGCCGGGCCGGCACCATGGGTCCCCCCGGCGAGAGCGCCCGATCAGCCGTCTCGCGGCCCCGACTCGGCGAGCGCGTCGAGGAACGAACGCGCCCAGCGGTCGACGTCGTGCGCGAGCACCTGGCGGCGCAACGACCGCATCCGGCGCCGGCCCTCCTCGACCGATTGGTTGAGCGCGGCCTCGACGGTGTCCTTGACGCCCTCCAGGTCGTGCGGGTTGACCAGATACGCCTGCCGGAGTTCGGCTGCGGCGCCGGTGAATTCGGACAGCACCAGCGCCCCGCCGAGGTCGCTGCGACAGGCCACGTACTCCTTGGCGACCAGGTTCATCCCGTCGCGCAGCGGCGTGACCAGCATGACGTCGGCCGCCACGAAGAACGCGATGAGTTCGTTGCGGGGGACCGGCCGGTGCAGGTAGTGCACCACCGGATGCCCGACCTCGCCGTACTCGCCGTTGATGTGGCCGACCTGGCGTTCGATGTCGTTGCGCAGCTGCTGATAACTGTCCACCCGCTCCCGGCTCGGGGTGGCCAGCTGCACCAGCACGGTGTCGTCGCGCTTGGCGCGGCCCTCGGCCAGCAGCTCCGAAAAGGCTTTCAGCCGAACGTCGATGCCCTTGGTGTAGTCCAGCCGGTCGACGCCCAGCAGCACCTTGCGCGGGTTGCCCAGCTCGGCCCGGATCTCGCGGGCGCGGCGCCGGATATCGCGGTGCCGGGCCGTCTGGTCGAGCGCCGTGGAGTCGATGGAGATGGGGAAGGCGCCCACCCGGACCACGCGGGACTCCAGCTCCACTTCGCCGTAGCGTGACCGCACCCCGACCGCGCCGCGGGAGGTGTTGGCGCCGATCAACCGCCGGGACAGGAACAGGAAATTCTGGGCGCCGCCGGTCAGATGGAACCCGACCAAATCGGCGCCGAGCAGGCCCTTGACGATCTCGGTCCGCCACGGCAGCTGCATGAACAGCTCCACCGGCGGGAACGGGATGTGCAGGAAGAAGCCGATGGTCAGGTCGGGTCGCAGTTCGCGCAGCATCGCCGGCACCAGCTGCAGCTGGTAGTCCTGCACCCACACGGTCGCGCCGCGCGCGGCGGCGCGCGAGGTGGCCTCGGCGAAGCGGCGGTTCACGGCGACGTAGCGGTCCCACCATTCGCGGTGGTAGATCGGTTTGACGATGACGTCGTGATACAGCGGCCACAGCGTGGCGTTGGAGAAGCCCTCGTAGTATTCGGCGACGTCGTCGGCGCTCAGTTTGACCGGCCGAAGCTCCAGGTCGTCCTGGACGATCGGGTCGTCCTCGTGGTCGACGTCCTCGTCGACGATCCCGGGCCAGCCCACCCATGCCCCGCGCTGGCGGCGCAGCAGCGGTTCGAGGGCGGTGACCAAGCCGCCGGGGCTGCGCTTCCAGGCCGTGCTGCCGTCGGGAAGCCGCTCCTGATCCACCGGCAGCCGGTTGGCGACCACGACGAAGTCGGAATTGCCGTAGCTGGCCGTCTTCGAGCCTCGCCCTCCCCCGGGAGCCATTTACGTGTCGAGCTTCGCCGGCCCAATACCGAGCATGGACAGGAAGACCCGGCACTCGTCGGCGTCGTTGGCGTACGCCGCCACGACCCGCCTGGCCTGGCTCGCAGTGCTGTCGGCGACCGGCTCGACGTCGCCGATTTCGCCCGGATCAGATTTCGTAGGCATGACTTAACTGTAAGCGACGCGCGCGAGCGGCCGCAGCTGTGTCTCACCAGCTAACGGGCGTCGAGCGTATTTATCGCCGGTTTGCAGGGATTCGCCGCGCCGCGCGCGAAGACACGGTCGGCCGGCGCCGCGGTGTTGCAGGATGAGCGGGTGACCGCTGAGGAGCCGGTGTTCGAGTTCGTCGACGTCGTCGTCGAACGGCGCGGGCTGCGGGCGCTGGACGGGCTGACCGCCGCGATTCCCGGGCGCGGGGTGACGGCGGTGTTCGGGCCGTCGGGATCGGGCAAATCGACCCTGCTGCGGTTGTGCAACCGGCTGGAGCTGCCGACGAGCGGGCGGGTGTCCTTCTACGGCTCCGACATCGCCGGGCTGGACCCGCTGTGGCTGCGGCGCCGGGTCGGCATGTGTTTCCAGCGCCCGACCCCGTTCCCGGGCACCGTCGCGGACAACCTGCGGGTGGCCGACCCGGACGCCGACGAGGCGCGCATGCGCGAGACGCTGGACCGAGTGGCGCTGACCGGTGCGTGGTTGGACCGCGACGTGCTCGCCCTGTCCGGCGGCGAGGCGCAGCGGGTGTGCCTGGCCCGCACGCTGATGGCCCGCCCGCAGGTGTTGCTGCTGGACGAACCCACCTCCGCCGTCGACGCCGAAGCGGCCGAAGTCATCGAGCGGGCGGTGCGGGAGCTGGCCGCCGACGGCACGCCGGCGCTGTGGGTGACCCATGACGCGGCGCAGGTGACGCGGGCGGCCGACCGGGTGCTGCGGCTGGAGCGCGGCCGCAGCCTGGGGCTCAGCCCGGTCGGCAGCGGGCCCGACGACGGCGCGGTGCCGCGATGAACGGCCAGGTCGGCTGGCTGGGCCTGGCGACGTCGCTGATCCTGGTGGCGTTCGCGGGCGCGATCTCGCTGTGGCGGCGGTTGGGCCTGGAGCGCCAGCTGCTGTGGGCGGCCTCCCGCGCGTTGGTGCAGCTGCTGCTGGTGGGCGGCGCGCTGACGCTGCTGTTCGAGCCGGGCCGGTCGCTGTGGTGGTCGTGGGCCTGGGTCGCGGGGATGGTCGGCTACGCCGGGGACGTGGCCCGGCGGCGGGCGCCCGAGGTGCCGCGGTTCGCCCCGCTGGCGGTGGCGGCGTTCGCCGCCGCCGCGGTGGTGACGCTCGGGGTGCTCTTTGGGCTGCGGGTGTTCCCGCTGCAGGGGCGCACCCTGGTGCCGGTGGCGGGGATGATGATCGGCAATTCGATGACCGCCATGGTGCTGGTGGCCCGGCGGTTGGTCGACGAGCTGCGCGACAAGCGCGACGAGGTCGAGGCCAGGCTGGCACTGGGGCAGCCGTCGGGCCAGGCCGCCTCCCCCTACCTGCGGATCGCGTTACGGTCGGCGATATCCCCGCAGATCGAGACGACCAAGGCCACCGGCCTGGTGTTCCTGCCGGGCGCGATGACCGGGCTCATCCTGGCCGGCGTGCCGCCGCTGCAGGCGGTGCTGGTGCAGGCCGTGGTGATGTTCTTGATCCTGGGTTCGGTCGCGGCCACCACGGTGGTCGTCGCGCTCGGCATCGTCCGGCTGGTGTTCACCCGCGACCATCGGCTGCGGCCGCTGGATCAGCGGCCGCCGGATTGACCGTCAACCCCGGGGCGTTCCGGTTACACACTGGCCGTAATGTGTAAACAATCCTGAGCCGACGACAAGCGAGGTGGGCGCAATGACTCTCTCCGAACAAGCGGGGGCGCAGCCCGGCGCCCGGCCGGCCGAGGAGCTGGTGACCTACGAAACCCTCGACGAGGGCCGCATCGCGCGCATCTGGCTCAACCGGCCCGACGCCCACAACGCGCAGAGCCGCGGGTTGCTCGTTCAGCTCGACGAGGCGTTCGTGCGGGCCGAGGCCGATGACGCCGTTCGGGTGGTCATCCTGGCTGCGCGCGGCAAAAACTTCTCCGCCGGTCACGACCTGGGCTCGGAGCTGGCGCTCGCCGAACGCCAGCCCGGGCCCGGCCAGCATCCGACCTTCCGGTTCAACGGCGCCACCCGCGATCCCATCGCGGAGAAGACCTACCTGCAGGAGTGGCACTACTTCTTCCAAAACACTTGCCGCTGGCGCGATCTGCGCAAGATCACCATCGCCCAGGTGCAGGGCAACGCGATCTCGGCCGGCCTGATGCTGATCTGGGCGTGCGATCTGATCGTGGCCGCCGACAACGCCAAGTTCAGCGATGTGGTCGGCGTCCGCATGGGCATGCCGGGCGTCGAATACTACGCGCACCCTTGGGAATTCGGCCCCCGCAAGGCCAAAGAGCTGCTGCTGACCGGTGATGCGCTGGACGCCGACGAGGCCTACCGGCTGGGCATGGTGTCCAAGGTGTTCCCGGCCGACGAATTGGCCGACAAGACACTGGAATTCGCGCGCCGCATCGCCGAGCGGCCGACTATGGCCGCCCTGCTGATCAAGGACTCGGTCAACGCCGCCTCGGACGCGATGGGCTTCACGGAGGCGCTGCGGCACGCGTTCCACATCCACGAGCTGGGTCACGCGCACTGGGCGGCGCACAACGAGAACAGGTATCCGGTCGGCCTGCCGCCCGACGTCGAGGACTGGCGCAACGCGAAGCCGACCAGGCTGGCCCGCCGCGACACCCCGTAGCGAGCCCTAACGAGACCGGGGGTAGCGATATTCACCCCGAGGGGACATGCTTCTATAGCTAGAACCTGTTCCAGTTCGAAAGGGCCTCGCGTGCAGCTTTCCTTCCAAGACCGGACCTATCTCATCACCGGCGGCGGCAGCGGGATCGGCAAGGGCGTGGCCGCGGGCCTGGTCTCGGCCGGGGCGTCGGTGATGATCGTCGGCCGCAACCCGGACCGGCTGGCCGGCGCCGTCGAGGAGATCGCACCGCTGGCCGACCGCGCCGGGAACGGCGGGGCGATCCGCTACGAGCCCACGGACGTCACCAACGAGGACGAGGTGGCCCGCGCGGTCGACGCCGCGACGGCATGGCACGGCCGGCTGCACGGGGCCGTGCACTGCGCCGGAGGCTCGTTGACGGTCGGGCCGATCACCCACACCGACTCGGAGGCATGGCGAAACACCGTCGACCTCAACGTCAACGGCACCATGTACGTGCTCAAGCACGTCGGGCGCGAACTGGTGCGCGGGGGCGGCGGCTCGTTCATCGGGATCTCCTCGATCGCCGCCAGCAACACCCACCGCTGGTTCGGGCCCTACGGCGTCACCAAGTCGGCCATCGACCACATGATGATGCTGGCCGCCGACGAACTCGGGGAGTCGTGGGTGCGGGTCAACAGCATCCGCCCGGGCCTGATCCGCACGGATCTCGTTGACGCCAGTGTGATTCAGTCGCCGGAGATCAGCGCGGACTACGCCCAGTGCACGCCGCTGCCCCGCGTGGGCGAGGTCGAGGACGTCGCCAACCTGGCGATGTTTCTGCTCAGCGACGCCGCCGGCTGGATCACCGGCCAGTGCATCAACGTCGACGGCGGCCACATGTTGCGTCGCGGCCCCGACTACTCGTCGATGATGGTGCAGATGTTCGGCCAGGACGCGCTGCGCGGCGTGGTCTGAGCCGGGAGAATCGCATGAAAAGGCTTGAGGGCAAACGGATTCTGGTGACCGGCGCCGCGTCGGGCATCGGCCAGGCGACCGCGCTGCGGTTGCTGGACGAGGGCGCCGCGGTGGCCGCCTCCGATGTCGCCGTCGACGGGCTGGAGCGGACCCGCGACCGGGCGGCGCAGGCCGGCACCGCCGAGCGGCTGGTCACCGTGACCATGGACGTGGGCCGCGAGGACGCGGTGGTCGACGGCGTGCGCGTCGCCGTCGAGCAGCTGGGCGGCCTGGATTCGCTGGTCAACGCCGCCGGCATGCTGCGCGCCGCGCACACCCACCAGACCAGCCTGCAGCTGTGGAACCAGATCATCGGCGTCAACCTGACCGGGACCTTCCTGGTGGTCCGGGAGGCGCTGCCGGCGCTGCTGGACAACGCGCGCAGCGCGGTGGTGAACTTCAGCTCCACGTCGGCCTCGTTCGCCCATCCCTATATGGCCGCCTACGCCGCGAGCAAGGGCGGCATCCAGGCCTTCACCCACTCGTTGGCGCTGGAATACGCGCGCCGGGGCCTGCGTGCGGTGTGCGTGGCGCCGGGCAGCATCAAGTCCGGCATCACCGACGCCACCGGCGGCTACATCCCCGAAGACGCCGACTGGTCGCTGTTTTCGCGGTTGCTGCCGGTGCTGCCGACCACGGTGGAATCCAGCGGCACCGGGATGGCCGAGCCCACCGCCGTCGCCGGGGTGATCGCCATGCTGGTGTCCGACGACGGCGCGTTCATCACCGGCACCGAGATCCGCATCGACGGCGGAACCCACGCCTGAGAGTTCAGTTCACGCACGGCACGCCGCCGCCGTCGATCGGTTTCCCCTGATCCGGCGTCGGATACGTGGTGGTGGTGCCGTTGTAGTAGTAGGTCTTGGCCTTGCTCGACGTGGTGGTGCTGCTGGTGCTCGTCGTGTCGTCCAGCTGGGTGTCGTCGGTGGTGGGCATCGTGAAGTTGGTGTCCACCGTCAGCCGGATGTGGCCGGGCGCGATGCTGGGGCTGGGCTGGTTGGGCGCGTCCAGGCTGAGCAGGTTGGCCAGGTTGCGCGCGTCGTTCTGGGCGCCGGCGCCGTACTCGATGGTGGTGGCGGCCGGGTCGCCGGACTCGCGGTCGCGGACCTGGCCCGTGGTGTAGCCCCGCTTCTTCAGCGCGTGCGACACCTCGCTGGCCAGCCCGCTCATGCTGCCGGAGTTGACCACGTCGACCACCGTGGACGGATCGGGTGCGACGGACGTGCTGGTGGGCGCGGACGTCGGCGCGTCGGCGCCGATCGCGGCCGCCACCTCCGCCTTGATCGCCGCGGGGTCGACGATGTTGACGTCCTGACCGTCGATGTTGTCGTAACGCACCACCGGCAGCGTGCGGAATTCGATGTTGCCGCCGGCCAGCCCGCCCAGCCGCTGGATCATGTCGTCGGTCCAGCCCGCCGACAGCACCACGTCCTTGCGCGCCACCGCCATCAGATTCTTGAGCTTGTCGATGTTGGTGAAGGTGCCCGCCGCCTGCAGCTCCTGCATGACCGAGGAGATGAACGCCTGCTGGCGGTGGGTGCGGTCCAGATCGCCGTTGTCCAGGCCGTGCCGCTGCCGGACGAACGAGAGCGCCTCGGACGCGTCCAGCCGCTGGCGCCCGGCCGGGAAGTCGGCGCCGGAATACGAGTCGTAGACGGGATGGTTCAGGCACACCTCGACGCCGCCCAGGGTCTGCGCCAGGTCGTAGAAGCCGGCCAGGTTGACCTCGGCGAAGTAGTCGATGGGCACCCCGGTCAGGTTGCGCACCGCGCGCAGGGTCGCCGCCCGACCGGCTTCGCGGCCTTTGGTCTCGAGTTCCTTCTGGCTGCTGGTGCCCTGGTTGGCCAGCTTCTGGGCGACGTACTGCTTGGTCAGCCCGTACGCCTCCTTGATCTTGATGTGGTTGTATCCGGGCACCCCGCTGAACGGCACCCAGTCGTCGCGGGGGATGGAGAACGCGACGACCTTGTTGTCGGCGCTGACGTGCACCAGGATCAGCGTGTTGGTGTTGTAGCCGCCGTCGTCGGAATCGCCCGCGTGCAGGTGCTTCAGGATCGAATACGGTAGGTCGTTGCCGTCCTGGTCCTTCCGCGAGTCCAGCCCGATCAGCAGGATGTTCATGTTGTCGCCGCTGGAGCGGGGATCGTCGGGTTGCAGCGCGTTGGACACCGTGATGCCGCCCAGCGCGCCGTGCGCGACGTAGTATCCGGCGCCGGTCAGCCCGATCGCCGCCACGGAGACCAGTGCACCCAGGGTGCGCGTCAGCCCCTTACGGAAACGGGAGGGCTGACGGACGGCTCGATGACGGCGATGGGCACCGCCCGAGCGGGCCATCACAAACCTCTGCCCACACCCAGCACATCGCCGGGCGCCGTGACGGCGGTTTGCGGCGATGTTGCTCCAAGCATGGTGACAAGTATGCGTTAGCTCGCTGTGAAGCCCCCAATCGAGAGCACCCGTCACCAGGGGCAACCGGGCGCGTGGGTGGCGCCGGTTTGCGCCGGCGATCGCCGCCCCACCTGCGTGTTTACCCCCGACTGGGGCCGGGTGGGGCCGCGCCGATCTCCGGGAGGTCTCGGGCCGAACACGGCGCTGTCCGGATCGACTCGCATTCGTTACCGCGCCGACACCGCACCTGGCCGCCCTAGCGGGCCTTGACCAGGTCTTCGCCCGATTGGTAGAAGAGCGCGATGTTGCTGCCGGTGACGATCTCGGCGAGGTAGACGCCGACGGGTTCGACCTCGTAGTAGTAGTGGGCGTTGCCCTCGGTGTCCAGCGTCGAGGCGCAGGACAGCCCCGGCGCGCCGCAGCGCTGCTTGATGGGCGCCGCGAGGGCGGCGAGCAGCACGACCACGGCGATGCCGATGGTCAGCGGGATTCGGTGCACCAGTGACCCCGTTCGCGCCAGATTCACGGCTGGAGTGTAAGCGGCCGACCCCGCGGGTACGCGGCCCTGAGCCGAGCGAAGGGCCGAGACACGCTTGCGGCCGCTCGCGGTGGCGCGGCCGCGAAATTCCGAGCCGCCCGAGCGCGAGGCGGACGCGAACAGGATTGGAGGGCAGGCATGCGCGCCGAGGAAGGCGACGAATCCGTCAAGGACTATGCAAAGGAAAGCCGGGAAACCCTGGGTCGCATCAAGGCCTCCCAACATGGCGGCGGCCGGCTCGGTGCCATCGCCCGCCGCTTCGCGCGGCTGTGGCGCGGACCCCGCGGACCGGAGGACGCCGGTCCCGCCCGCTGAGCGCGTAAGCGCTTGGGCCGCAGGTTAATTCGGTGGGGTGACCGGCGCCGGGTGGCGCTGCGCCCACGGCCGGGCCTGCTCGAGTTGCGCGGCCAGTTGCAGCAGATCCCCGTCGGCGCCGAGCTTCCCGACGAACTGCACACCGAGCGGAAGGCCGTCGTCGGTCCAGTGCAGCGGCACGCTGATCGCGGGCCGCCCGGTCAGGTTGGCCAGCTGCGTGTAGGGCACCCAGCCCAGGCTCTCCCGGATGAGGTCATCGAGAATCCCGCTGAGCCGCATCAGTTTACCGCCGCGCACCCTGCTGACCAGGCGGGCCGCGCGCTGCAGCGCCGCCGACGTCGAGGTGGCACCGACCACCAGGGGAGGGGTGGCCAGGGTGGGCGTGAGGAAGAAGTCGTAGCCCTCGTGGAACGCCGCCAGCGACTGGATGTAGGTGTTCCTGTTCTCCAGGGCGGACATCACCGGCAGCACCCCGCCGGACCGGCCGAGCTCACTGATTGCCAAGGTGTCGGCCTCGAAGTCGTTGTCGCGGGCCCCGGTTCGCCTCCTGATGTCGGCGACCTGCTGGTGCAGCTGGGCGAACCAGATGGTCAGGAAGTCACGCCCCAGCGCGGCGTCGTCGTAGGGCGGGGCAACCTCGCGCACCCGGTGGCCTAACTCGCTCAGCAGGGCCGCAGTGTTCTCGACGGCGGCGAGGGCCTCGCGGTCCGGGCGCGGGTTGAGCGCCGAACGGGCCGAGTACCCGATTGTCAGAGGTCCCGGAGAGCGCGTGATCTGTTCGGCAAAGGGCTTGTCCGGCAGCGCAACTCGGTAGGACGCGTCGGGGTGGTGCCCGATGATCGCGTCCAGCAGCGCGGCGCTGTCGCGCACCGTGCGGGTGACCACACCCTGGGTGGCCATGCCCAGCATCAGCTCGCCGGTCTGCGGGCCGTAGGGTGCCAACCCCCGGCTGGGCTTGAGGCCGACGAGGCCGTTGCAGGCGGCCGGGATGCGGATCGACCCGCCACCGTCGTTGGCGCCCGCGGCCGGGACAATGCCGGCCGCCACCGCCGCGCCGGATCCGCCCGACGAGCCGCCGGGGGTGCGTTCGGTGTCCCACGGATTGCGGGCGGGTCCCCAGTAATCGGGCTCGGTCACCCCCTTGGCCCCGAACTCGGGCGTATTGGTCTTGCCGAAGATCACCAGCCCCGCGTCCAGGAACCGCTGGGTGACCAGCGCGTGCCGGTCGGCGACGTCGTTGGCCAGCGACCGTGACCCGCACGAGGTGGGAAAGCCGCGATACTCCTGGCCGAGGTCCTTGAGCAGGAACGGCACCCCGGCGAACGGCCCGCTCAGGTTCGGGTCGGCGGCTTGCCGGTCGGCGACGTCGTCGAGCCGGCACACGATGGCGTTCAGGCGCGGATTCACCGCGTCCGCGCGCTGCCGTGCCAGCGCGAGCAGTTCGGCCGGCGTGACCTGCTTGTCCGCCACCAGCCCGGCCAGGGCGGTCGCATCCAACGCCATGTACTCGTCCAGACGCATGCCGTTGACGTTAAGCCACCGCGGGCCCGGCCGGGGGCCGCCTTAGTATCACCTGGTGCCCATGGCAGCCGAACCCTTCACGATCCGCGGCCCCGGCGGCGTTCAGATCGTCGCCGACCGTCTCGGGGATCCGCGGGCGCGCGCCGTGGTGTTCCTGCACGGTGGCGGGCAGACGCGGCGGTCGTGGGGCAAGGCGGCCGCCGCCGTCGCCGCGCGCGGGTGGCAGGCGGTCACCGTCGACCTGCGCGGGCACGGCGAATCGGACTGGTCCGGCGACGGCGACTACCGGGTCGTCAGCTTCGCCGCCGACGTGCAGGCGGTGCTGGGCACGCTGCCCCGAAGCCGGTGCTGGTCGGCGCCTCTCTCGGCGGTTTCACCTCGATGCTGCTCGCCGGCGAACTGTCCCCTGGCATCGCGAGCGCGGTCGTGCTGGTGGACATCGTGCCGAACATGGATCAGTCCGGGGCCAACCGGATTCACGCCTTCATGGCCGACCGGGTGGACTCGGGATTCGCCTCGCTCGACGAGGTCGCCGACGCGATCGCCGAATACAACCCGCACCGGCCGCGGCCAACCGATCTGGAGGGCCTGACCACCAACCTGCGTCGCCGCGGCGATCGCTGGTATTGGCACTGGGATCCGCAATTCATCAGCGGCACAGCGGCTTTCCCGCCGTTCGAGGTCACCGACCCGGATCGGATGCACGCGGCCGTCGAGGCGATCCTGCGCGACGGCGTGCCCATCCTGCTGATCCGCGGCCAGATGAGCGACCTGGTCAGCCAGGAGCGCGCCGACGAGTTCCTGGCGCGCTTCCCCCAGGTCGAATTCACCGACGTGCGCGGGGCGGGGCACATGGTCGCCGGCGACCGCAACGACGTTTTCGCCGACGCCGTGCTGGATTTCCTGGCCCGCCGCCTCGACGTCGAATGAACCGTGGGAAGGGCTGGGCGCCGGCCTCTTTCGGCCGGGCGGCGCTGCTACTATCTGCCGGGCGCAAGCGGAGGAGGGCGGCGTGACCGTGTCGTGGCTGCGGGGGTCGGGGCTCGTCGGGGCGGTGTTGGTGGCCGCCACGGCGGTGGCGAAAACCGCGGGCGCGGCACCGCCTCCGGCCCTGCCGGCCCCGCCGCCGTCGCCGGGCATCGGCGTCGATCACGAAAACGGCAGGTGCACAGCCGGATTCGCCGCCCAGGGTTCCGACGGCAGCTACTACCTGATGACCAGTGGGCACTGCGACGCGCACGACGGCGCGGAGTGGACGTACGGGAACGACGCTCCGCTGGGCAGGATCTCGGCCAGTGAACACGAGGGCGACAAGCGGGACGCCGCGATCATCCGGCTCGAGCCGAGCGTCGGCATGCCCGTCGGTGACGTCGGTGGCAGGTATCAGGTGCGGGATGTGTTGAGCCGCCCGCAGATTCAGGTCGGCATGCCGTTCTGCAAGATCGGGGCGGTCACCGGGGAGACGTGCGGTGCCATCAAGGGCGTCGACGGCGACGTCGTCGAGGCCAGCGTGTTCAGCCTGGACGGCGACAGCGGCAGCCCGGGGTTCGTGATGAATCCCGACGGCAGCGTGAGCGCGGTGGGCCTATTGATGTCCTCGCCCGACGGGGACGACTACACCACCTACTTCATGCTGGTCAATCCGCTGCTGGACCGGTGGGGCCTGCGGATTCTGCCGTGACGTTTGCGCATCTGGGGCATGGGGTATCCGCCGCACCGGCCTCGAACGCGTCGGCCCCGGGACCGTTGACGGGCTGTCGGCGCGGCCAACGTCAAGAGGCGGGCGGAACCAGCGACACGAAGGGAACAGTAGTGAAGCGTGGGATCGTAGTGGGGGTGGCCGGAGTGGCCCTGGTGATCGGGGCGAGCGCCGGTTGTTCGAGCAACAAGTCGAACACCGGGGCGTCCGGTTCGTCGGGCGCGCCGGCAGCGGCGGCCCCGCAGCTCATCGTCGACGGTCAAACCCAGAACGTCAGCGGGCAGGTCACCTGCACCACCAACGGTGACAAGACCACCATCGGCATCGGCGACCCGACCGCCGGCCTGGGCGCCGTGGTCAGCAACGGCAATCCGCCCCTGGTGCATTCGGTCGGCTTAGGCACCGTCAACGGCGTCGCGCTCGGCTTCTCCGACGCCGCCCCGAATCAGGGCGGCAACGCCGGGGCCGCGGTGAACGGAAAAACGTGGGCGATCAAGGGCACCGCGACCGGCGTCGACATGAGCAACCCGCAGCAACCACAGCAGGTAACCAAGTCATTCGAGTTGGACGCCACCTGCCCGTAGTGCAGGCCGTCGGACACCCAAGGGGGACGCAGCTATGTCAATGAAACGTGTGGTCGGCGCCGCCGCGGTGGCGGCCGGCCTAGGCATCTCCGCGGCGTCGCTGAACGCCGGATCGGCCTACTCGGCTCCGCTTGACCCCCCGCCGCCGTGCCCGAACTGCCACGGTGGTGGTGGTGGCAACCCCGGCGGGCCGGGCGGTGGGTCCGGCGGCCAGCCGGCCGGTCCCGGGGGCGGCGCCGGCGGCCAGCATGGCGGCGGCAACACCCCGCCGCAGGGCGGGCAGAACAACGCGCCGCAGAACGGCCCGAACAACCGCCGCAGAACGCCCGAACAACCCGCCGCAGGGCGGGCAGAACAACCGCCACAGGCGGCAGAACAACCCGCCGCAGAACGGCCGAACAACCGCCGCAGGCGGCCCAACAACGCGCCGCAGAACGGCCCGAACAACCCGCCACAGGCCGGCAGAACGAGCCCGGCGGCCAGTACCCGCCGAACCAGCACGGCCAGAACCCGCCGCAGAACGGGCAGAACCAGCCGCCCTACGACCACGACCAGAACCCGCCGACGCCGGGCGGACCGACCAATGCGCCGGCGAACACCAGAACCGCCGCCGCCACCGGAGCGGCAGCGCTACGCGGCGCTGAACCGCCAACACCCAGCCGCCGCACCCGCCGTACGTGCCGCGTCACGACGTCGTCACCGCCAGTGCCCAGATCGGCGGCCGGCCGGTGCCGACGTCCAATTCAGCATCGTGGGTCGCGGCGCGCCCCCGCCGCCGCGCGAGCACGGCTACGGCTGGAACGACGGCCCGCCGCCGCACCACCCGCCGCCGAACTGGTACGGGCCGCCGCCTCCCGGCGGCTGGACGGTCCGCCGCCTCCGGTGGCTGGAACCGGCCGTGGGACGGACCGCCGCGTGACGTGGCGGTGGCGCGGGCCGACTTCGGCCCTTCAGCTACAACACCTTCACCGTGATCCCGGTCTTCAACTGGCAGTACGGCGGTTGGGCTACTGGTTCTTCGGTGTGTGGTGCCGCTGTACTGATCCGCGTCACTGCGGGTGCGCCGCCACGTAGTCGGCGGCCGGGATCGGTGACGACGCGTCGTAACCGATGGGCAGCAACACGTCGCCCGCCGTCGTGAAGCAGTAGACGTCCCACCGGTAGTAGGCGGTGAAGGTTGCGGGGTCGGCGGCCATCAGCGCCGCATACTGGTCGACCGCGCGCACGTATTCGCTCGCGTGGTTGTAGGCGTAGATGGCGTGGTCCCGATCGGCGGCGAAACCGTTGGCCGCCAGGTAGCGGCCCGCGGCCAGGATGCTGTCGCGCGGCGAGTGGATGTCGCCGCCCTGCCCGTAGCCGGCGAAGGTCGACGGCAGGAACTGCATCGGCCCCTGCGCGCCCGCGGTGCTCGCGCCGACGATGCTGCCGAACCGCGTCTCGATGAAGTTGATCGCCGCCAGGTAGTTCCAGCCGACACCGGACTCCGCCTCGGCCTGGTGGTAGTAGCCGAGCAGCTCGTCGGCGGGGGCCGGCGGCTCGATTCGCCACGCCGGCAAGGTGTTTCGCACCGGAGTCAACGCGGTGAGCTGCCGGCGGGCGTCGACGTTGCGGTCGTAGACGTCGATGAGCTCGGCCGGGATCCGCCCCCGCGCGGTTGCCTCCCACTCCGGATGGCGGGCGATGGCGCGATAGGCCGCCTGTTCGCGGTGCGCGGCCGCCGTCAGGCCGGCTCGGCGTACCCGGGTCGCGCAGGGCGCGCTCGTCGGCGACGAGGTCGTCGCCGAGCTGCGCCGGGTCGGAGGCCAGCCGCGGCTGCGCGCCACCGGGCGTGTCCGCGTCGGCGGGCACCATTCGCGACGCCGGCGCCGAGGGCGCGGCGGTCCGCGTCGCCGTTGGGCGCGGCACGGCCGACGGGTGCGACGGCGAACAGCCGGCGAGTGCGACCAGGACCGCGGCGGCGACGAGCGGTGCGGTGCGCCGATTGCTCACGGTGAATCCTTAGGGCCGACGGGTTCACAGCGAGTCTTTCGCATCCGGGCGCGCCACATCAATGCCGCGGCGGCGATCGATCGGGATTGGTCGGCGCCCGGGGCTTGTGACAATGCCGCGACACTCTCAAACTGGTTGATATGCGCGACCGCGAGACCATCGACGCGGAATTGCGGCGCATCGCCCTCGCGCGCCGATCGATTCACCGGCAAGGCGGCCAACCGTCATCGCGCGAGGTCGACGAACTGCTCGACGAGCTGCTGGCCCACAGCGCCGGCCAGGCCGTCCCCGACCAGGCGGCATCGCCGGAAACCGCGGCGGCCGCCACGCCCCGCCGGCACGGCGGAGCGCTGCGCCGCGCTGGCCTACTCGCGGCGTTGCCGCTGTCGCTGATCGCCGTCGCAGCCGCTGCGGTGATGATTTTCTTTGTCCACCAACGCGATTCGACGGCACCGGCGACCCAACCCGCGCCGTCGGCCGCGCCGCCCAAAGCGGCGGTGCCCAAACCGCCCGCGCCGCGGATCGAGATGGCCGACATGGCGTTCATCGCCGCGCTGAAGCACGAGGGCGTGCCGGTGCCCAGCCAGGACTACGTGATGAAGCAGGGGCACGCGGTGTGCGACTTTCTGGCCCAGCAACACAATTTCGCCGACGCCATCGGGTTCGTGCAGCGCTCGTCGATCTGGAACGCCGAGCAAAGCGCCGAGGTCACCGCTGGCGCCATCGTCGCCTACTGCCCGCAGTCGCAAGCCACCGCGGCCGACCTGACCGGCCCGGCCTATCAGAACACCCTCTCGGATCTGCAGGCCATCGAGGGAAAACTGCAGGGCATCGAGGGCGATCTGCAGGGAATTCAGCGGGACCCGGACAACATCCCGGGCCACCGGTAACCGTAGCCGGCGCGCAGCGGTTCGGTCATATCGCCGCAGCGCCACCGGTTTGCGGCATAAAGTCCCCTTCGTCCCGATGATTCTGCCGGCGCGCGACGGGGGAAATCATGTTCGATGCAGTCCGCTGGCGTTTGTCGGCGGGCGCGATGGCCGTCGCTGTCACCGTCGCCGCATGCTGTGCGCCGTCCGAACCGGCGGATCCCTGCATGGTCGCCTCCGGCGCGGCAGACGAGTCGCAGGGCATGGATGCCATGGCGATGGCGACCGAGGCCTGTCCGCTGGTGCGGCTGACCGAGAACGATCCCGACCCGCCGTTGTATCCCTACCTCGGAAGCGCGCATTGGCACGTGCCCTGGGCGCAGGAGTATTTCGATCAGGGCTTGCGCTTCTACTTCGGGTTCAACAACCGCGAGGCCTATCGCGCATTCAAGAAAGCGGCGCGTGACGCCGAGGACAACGACATCGCCTGCTCGGCGTGCTATTGGGCGCAGGCCCTCGTCCTGGGCGTCGACCTGAACATGCCGAGGGAATTGGAGCCCGACCGCGACGCCGCGAACAACGCGCTGCGCCGCGCCGCCCGGCAAAAGCCGAACCGGGAAGACGACAAAATCATCGCCGCCCTAACCGGACGCTATCGGGACTGCCCGAAAACCGTCGACCCCAGGAAATGCCAGGCGGGCCGCAACCAGGCCTACTACGACGGGATGAAGGCGGTGGTGGACGAGTTCGGCCGCGACGACCCCAACGTCATCACCCTGTTCGCCGACGCGGCGATGAACATGACGCCGTGGGCGTACTGGAAGGACGGGAACCCCGTGTCCCCGCGGACCACGCAGGCGCGGGAGTATCTCGAAAAGGCTTTGGAATTAAGCCAATACCCGCCGAACGAGGGCCCCATCCACTGGTACATCCATCTGATGGAGCAGTCCCGCACACCGGGCGCGGCGGGCAAGTACGCGGACCGGCTCGCGGCGCTGGCGCCGAACTCCGGTCATCTGGTGCATATGCCGTCGCACATCTACTACCGGATGGGCGACATGCCGAAGGCGATCAGGGCCAACAAAGAGGCGATCGACGCCGACGAAAGGTATTTCGCGACCGAACCGCATCTGTACCGCCCGGACGGCGACCGCTACCGGTACGGATATTATTTGCACAACATCCATTTCGTGATCGCCGCCGCCGCGTTGAGCGGAGACGACGACGAACACGACGTCAACCGTTACGCGGATAAGTTGCTGCAGTGGCTGCCCGACAACGCCAGCGGTTTCCGCGCCGACGTCTACCGGTCCGCCTACTATTTGGCCAAGATCAATTTCTCCAGCACGGCCGACATCCGTGGCGTCGATCCGCCGAGCCCGTTCAATCAGCAGCCGCTGGCCACCATCGCCTACGACTTCGCGCGGCTGATGGCCGATATCTGGGACAAAAACAATTCCCCGCACTGGCTGGACACGCTGGACGGCGACGTCGCCAGATACCGCCAACACGCAACCGCCAGCGGCAAACCGAACGCGGACTGCGATCCGAAGCTGGAGCTCCCGAAACCCGAGCTGTGCCTGGCCGCGATCCTGCGTGACCTGGGGCATGCGCGGGCGTCGGCGGCCAAGGCCGATTGGGGCGCCGCGGCCGATGTTGCCAACGAAGCCGTCGACATCCAGGACAAGCTGCCCTACGACGAGCCGCCCCTGTGGCCCTACCCCGTGCGCCAGACGCTGGCGTCGATCCTGATCCGCCGGGCGATCGCCGCCGGCAACCCGATGGAGCGGGTCCTGCACCTGGCGGCGGCCAAGGAGCTGCTGCTGAAGAGCCTCAACAAGGGCAAGGGCGACGACCCCGAGCAGACCCCGATCGGGACCTACCCCGGCAACGGCTGGGCGTACTACGGGCTGCTGGAGATCGCGACGCGGGACGGCTCCCGACCGGAGGTCGTCAAGGCGGCCGACGCCGAACTGGCCCGGCACTGGTTCGGCGGTACCGGCTACCGAAACCTCGATCGCCTCTAGGCCGCGCCTGAAGGGCGTGCGAACCCGAAGCCGTTGCCGGGCAAGGCAATCGAAGGCCGCCCGAAGGCGACCGATGCTGCGAGCCCCCTGTCAGGATTGAACTGACGACCGCTCGCTTACAAGGCGAGTGCTCTACCACTGAGCTAAGGAGGCGGGGTAAAACCGGACCCCAGCCTAATCGCTCACTCGTCGGTGTCGATCACGCGTGCCGATCGCACCGCGCGCGACGACGGGCGCCGCCGGCCCGGCAACGGGATCCGGTCGGCGATGTTGCTCAGCGGGTTGACCACCATGGTCAGCGCGACGACGGCGTCCTGCAACGTGGCGATCGCGGGCTCGAGCGCCTCCATCCCGGGCGTCAACCGCGCCAGGGTGTCGGCGACGTCGGCGAGCTGGTCCAGCGGCCCGTGCTTGGCGGTCAGCTTGTCGATCAGCCCGCCCTCGGCCAGCAGCCGGTCGGCCAGCCCGTCCTCGGCCAGCAGCCGCTCGATCAGCCCGTCCTCGGCGACCAGCTGGTCGGCCAGCCCGCCGGGCTGCAGGGTGCGTTGCAGGGCGCCGCCCTCGGCGGTCAACCGGTCCAGCAGGCCGCCCTCGCTGGTCAGCATGTCGACCACCCCGCCCGGGCGCAGCAAACGGTCGAGCGGCCCGTCCGGCGCCACCGCCCGGCCCAGCGGCGCGTCGTCGTCGAGCAGCCGGGCCAGCCGGTTGGCCCGCACGATCGCGTCGTCGATGCCCAGCATCGACGTCATCGCGTTGGTGCCGGCGGTGCCGCTGTCGCCCAGCGCCCGCTTCGCCACGCCGACGGCCGCGCTGGCCACGCTCAGACCCGCGTCCGCCGCGGCCAGCCCCGCCCGGGCCGGAGCGGTCGCGGCCGACACGATGTTCTTGGCGAGGTTCATTCCCCGAGTCTATGCACGATGAGGCCCGGAAAACCCCGATCCGTCCCAAGGCAATGCGATGATTCCTGGCAGACTACTATCAGTCTGTTGGCACTGAGCTCGCAGGAACCACACAATCTTTCCATAGCAAACGTTCAAGCAAGGGACACCAGCACCTCATGACATCGGCCACCCCCACTGACGCCAAACCGGAGGCCCGCGTTCTCGTCGTCGACGACGAGGCCAACATCGTCGAACTGCTCTCGGTGAGCCTGAAATTCCAGGGGTTCGAGGTCCACACCGCCACCAACGGCGCCCAAGCCCTGGACCGGGCGCGCGAGGCCCGTCCCGACGCGGTGATCCTGGACGTGATGATGCCCGGCATGGACGGGTTCGGGGTGCTGCGCCGGCTGCGCGCCGACGGCATCGACGCGCCCGCGTTGTTCCTGACGGCGCGAGATTCCTTGCAGGACAAGATCGCCGGGCTGACCCTGGGCGGCGACGACTACGTGACCAAACCGTTCAGCTTGGAAGAGGTGGTCGCCCGGCTGCGGGTCATCCTGCGGCGCGCCGGTAAGGGCGGGGCCGAACCACGCAGCGCCCGACTGACTTTCGCCGACATCGAACTCGACGAGGAAACCCACGAAGTGTGGAAGGCCGGTCAACCGGTCTCGCTGTCGCCGACCGAATTCACGCTGCTGCGCTACTTTGTCATCAACGCGGGCACGGTGTTGAGCAAGCCGAAGATCCTCGACCACGTGTGGCGCTACGACTTCGGAGGTGACGTCAATGTCGTCGAGTCCTACGTGTCGTACCTGCGCCGCAAGATCGACACCGGCGAGAAGCGGCTGCTGCACACGCTGCGCGGCGTCGGCTATGTGCTGCGGGAACCGCGCTGAGCGCGCGCTCGGCCACCGGCGGTAGCGAGGAATCGGTCAGATGGTGGTGACAAGGCCTCGACGCGGACTACCCCTGCGGGTGGGGCTGGTCGCCGCCACCCTGGCCCTGGTCGCCTGCGGTCTGGCCGTCTCCGGCATCGCGGTGACGTCGATCCTGCGGCACAGCCTGGTCAGCCGCATCGACTCCACCCTGCTCGACGCCTCCCGCGGCTGGGCGCAGGCACCGCGGCGCCAGTCGTCCTCGGCCTACGAGGGCCCGGATCCGGGCCGCCCGCCGTCGAAGTTCTACGTGCGCGGCGTCAGCACCGACGGGACGCCGTTCACCGCCATCAACGACCGCAACGCCGAACCGGCGCTGCCCGCCGACAACGACGTCGGACCCAACCCGACGACGTTGCCCTCGGTGAACGGTTCGGACATCCAGTGGCGCGCCGTGTCGGTGCGCGGCCCGCACGGGCTGACCACGGTGGCCATCGACCTGTCCGACGTCCAGCACACCGTCAGCTCGCTGGTCTGGCTGCAGATCGGCATCGGGGTCGCGGTGCTGGCCGTGGTGGGCATCGCCAGCTTCGCGGTGGTGCAGCGCAGCCTGCGGCCGCTGGTCGAAGTCGAACAGACCGCCGCGGCGATCGCCGCCGGCCAGCTGGATCGCCGTGTGCCGGAACGTGATCCGCGCACCGAGGTGGGCCGGCTGTCGCTCGCGCTCAACGGCATGCTCGCGCAGATCCAGCAGGCGCTGGCGTCCTCGGAGTCCTCGGCCGAAAAGGCCCGCGGCTCCGAGGACCGGATGCGGCGCTTCATCACCGACGCCAGCCACGAGCTGCGCACCCCGCTGACCACCATCCGGGGATTCGCCGAACTGTATCGCCAGGGCGCGGCCCGCGACGTCGCGATGTTGTTGTCGCGCATCGAAAGTGAGGCCTCGCGGATGGGCCTGCTGGTCGACGACCTGCTGCTGCTGGCCCGGCTGGACGTACAGCGGCCGCTGGAACACCACCGGGTGGACCTGCTGGCGCTGGCCAGCGACGCCGTGCACGACGCGCAGGCGATGGACCCCAAGCGCACCATCACCCTGGAGGTCCTCGACGGCCCCGGCACCCCGGAGGTGTTCGGCGACGAGCCCCGCATCCGGCAGGTGCTGGGCAACCTGATCGCCAACGCCCTGCAGCACACCCCGGAAAGCGCCGACGTCACGGTGCGGGTGGGCACCGACGGCGACGACGCGGTCCTCGAAGTCGCCGACCGGGGTCCCGGAATGAACGAGCAGGACGCGTCGCGGGTGTTCGAGCGGTTCTACCGCACCGACTCGTCAAGGGCGCGGGCCAGCGGCGGCACCGGGCTGGGGCTGTCCATCGTCGAGTCGCTGGTGCGCGCGCACGGCGGTACCGTCGGCGTGACGACCGCGCCCGGCCAGGGCTGCTGCTTCCGGGTGACGTTGCCGCGGATCAGCGACGTGCCCGCGGTTCAGGCCAGCTGAGCCAGGGCCGCCTTGATCTTGGCCTGGGCCTCGTCCAGGGACTCCGGGGACGGATTGCGGTCCACGTTGGCGAAGCCGAAGTCGCTGAGGCTGCGGGTGGGGAAGACGTGCACGTGCAGGTGCGGCACCTCCAGCCCGGCGATGATCAGGCCGGACCGTTCGGTCCGGAACGCCTTGCACACGGCCTTGCCGATCAGCTGGCTGACACCCATGACCCGGTTGAAGGCCGCGCTGTCCACGTCCTGCCAGTTGTCGATCTCCTCGCGCGGCGCCACCAGCGTGTGGCCCTGCGTCATCGGCTCGATCGTCAGGAATGCGACGACGTCGTCGTCCTCGTAGACGAAGCGGCCGGGGAGTTCGCGGTTGATGATCTTGGTGAAGATCGACGCCATGGGCCCAGCATAGGTGCGCCGGATTCGGCGCGGCTCACGACTCCTGGCCGAACTGCATCATGTCCAGGTTCCAGTACCCGCGCATGTTGGTGATCAGCCCCGCCTCGTCGACCTTGTAGGTGAACACCCCGCGTACCGAGCTGGTGACGCCGCCGTCGAACCTGCTGTTGAGCACCAGGATGTGGGCGATCTCGTCGGGCGACGACGACGGGAAGGTCTCCTCGCAGGTGATGGAGAGCTGGTTGGCCGCGATGTTGGCGTCGAAGAACGCGCCGACGGCCTCCTTGCCGCGGACCCCGGTGCCGTCCGGGTTGGTGACGGACTTGCCGATCGGGTCCTCGATGACGACGTCGTCGGACATCAACGCCAGCCAGCCCGCCCGGTCGTGCGCCTGCACGCACCGCCACGAGGCCTGCGACGCGGCCAGCGCCGGGGATGCCGCTGCGGTTTCGGTCATCTGTACTCCTGATGTTGCGCACCCCATGGCGCCGATTCGTCCCGGCGCCACGGGGTGGCCGAAAACGGGTTACCGGTCGGCGTCGGTGTAGCGGATGACGCCGCGAATGTTCTTGCCGTCCAACATGTCCTGGTAGCCGTCGTTGATCTGCTCGAGCCGGTACTGGCGGGTGATCATGTCGTCCAGGTTGAGCTTGCCGGCCTTGTACATCGACAGCAGCTGCGGGATGTCGTACTGCGGGTTGCCGCCACCAAAGATGGTGCCCTGCAAGTTCTTCTGCATCAGGGTCAGCATCGCCAGGTTCAGCGTCACGTTGGTGTCCAGCAGGCTGCCGATGGCGGTCAGCACGCAGGTGCCGCCCTTCTGGGTGATGTTGAGGTAGTTGTCGACGTCGGCGCCCTGCAGTTCGCCCACGGTGACCACGACCTTGTGGGCCATCAGGCCGTAGGTCACCTCGGCCATGCCGGCCATGGCGGCCATGATGTCGGGGTAGACGTGGGTGGCGCCGAACTTCAGTGCCTGGTCGCGCTTCCACTCCACCGGGTCGATCGCGAAGATGTAGCGGGCGCCGGCGTTGACCGCGCCCTGCAGCGCCGCCATGCCCACGCCGCCGACGCCGACGATGGCGACGTCCTGGCCCGGCCGGATGTCGGCGGTGCGGACCGCCGACCCGTAACCGGTGGTGACGCCGCAGCCGACCAGCGCGGCCACCTCGAACGGGATCGACGGGTCGATCTTCACCACCGAGCTGCGGTGCACCACCATGTACGGAGAAAACGTGCCCAGCAGTGTCATGGGGTAGACGTTCTGGCCGCGGGCCTGGATGCGGAAGGTCCCGTCGGACACCGCTTCGCCGCCCAGCAGACCCGCACCCAGGTCACACAGGTTGCGCATGCCCGCCTGGCAGGTCGGACAAGAGCCGCAGGACGGGATGAACGACAGCACCACGTGGTCGCCCGGGGCGATGTCCTCGACGCCGGGGCCGACCTCGGTGACGATGCCCGCGCCCTCGTGCCCGCCGAGCACCGGGAAGCCGGCCATCGGGATGCCGCCGGTGACGAGGTGATGGTCGGAGTGGCACATGCCCGCCGCTTCCATCTGGATCTTGACCTCATGCGCTTGCGGGTCGCCGATCTCGATTTCCTCGATGGACCAGGGCTGGTTGAACTCCCAGATCAGTGCGCCTTTTGTCTTCACGATGGTCCTGACCCCATTTCGCCTTTGAATTGAGACCGACCGGCCCCTTCATGCCGGCCAGCTAGGTGACGGGTGCCACAGGCACCCTTGTCGCGTCAGCATAGCGCGTGCAACGAATCAAATGCTTGGTTGGTACCCGCGGCGATCGCAAGCGCGGCGGGGCGATCGGTGTTCACCAGATCGGAACGGGCGCCTGGCCGAGCGGGTAGTAGCCCGGCAGCTTCTCGCCGGCGACGCTGCGCTCGATCCGCTTCTGCATGCCCGCGGACAGATCGCCGGATTCGATGAGCTTGCCGAACATCTTCGCGACGTGACCGAAGTCGAAGAAGTCGCGCTGCCATTCGATGAGGTTGTCGCTGTTGAGCCGAAACCAGCTGCCGCCGATGCCGTAGATCTCGTCCTGGGTGCCGTCGGCCTTGTTGACGATCTGCTTCCAGAAGCCGACGATCTCGCCCTGCTTCTCGTCGATGAGCACCTTCTGGTATTCGTAGACCCAGTTCTCCAGGCCTTCCATCTCCAAACCCAGTGCGATATCCCGGATTTCGTCGACCCCGACGCACATCACGTCTTCCTTGGGGCCGATGTTCCAGCCGTAGGTGGCGTCCTTGGCGTAGAAGTCCGCCAGCGGCCGCCAGTCTCCGGCCTTCTCACAGTCCTTGTTGGCCTGCAACCAGCGGTCGACCCAGGCCTCGAGTTCTTCGCGTGACGCCGTTGCTGTCATGGGTCAGTCTTCTTTCTCTTTGATGAACAGTGCTTGGGTTGGGCACATTTCGACCGCGCGCTCGACCTCATCGCGCGCGTCTTCGGGCGGCTCGGGGTCGACGATCTCGACCTTGCCCCGCTTGGGAACCCGGAAGTAGTCCGGGGCCTCGAGTTCGCACATGGCGTGGCCCTGACACAAATCCAGATCCGCTTCGATTCTGAATCCGCTCATCGGACGTACTCCTTACGCATTGCGCTTGCGGTAGCGGACCTTCGCCGGCCGGGCGAGCTGCACCACCATCTTGGAGTGGTCGTTGCGGTAGCTGTCCGCGGGTTGCGCCATCTCGAAGTCGTACTCGCGCAACAGGACCGAGAAGATCGCCTTGATCTGCATCTGCGCGAACGCCGCACCCACACAACGGTGCCGGCCCGCGCCGAACGGAATCCAGGTCCACCGGTTGACGATGTCGGCCTGCTCGGGCTTGTTGTAGCGGTCGGGCTTGAACGCGTCCGGGTCGGGAAAGTCCTCCGGGATGCGGTTGCTGATCGCCGGGGAGGCCGCGACGTAGTCGCCCTCGTGGATGGGGAAGCCCTCGACCTCGAACTCGCCCTTGGCCACC
Source organism: Mycobacterium sp. MAC_080597_8934 (assembly GCF_000523975.1). Lineage (NCBI taxonomy): Bacteria > Bacillati > Actinomycetota > Actinomycetes > Mycobacteriales > Mycobacteriaceae > Mycobacterium > Mycobacterium sp. MAC_080597_8934. Next base: position 333,877 of record NZ_JAOS01000001.1, read on the forward strand.
CGCATCAGGATGATCAGCGGCGGGTGCAGCCGCAGCGTCTCCTTGACCACGTTGTCGAGCTTCGGAATCGACCGCAGCGCATGGAAACTCACCTCCTGGCCGTCGGCGTAGAGCTCCTCGAGCTCGGCCAGCACCTCGGCGTACACGTCGGGATGGCGGATCAACTCGATCAGCGTCCACGCCGAGGTCCCGGAACTGGTGTGGTGCCCGGCGAACATCAGCGAGATGAACATCCCGGTGATCTCGTCGGCGGAGAACCGCGGCTTGCCGTCCTCGTCCTTGATCGACACCAGCACGTCGAGCATGTCGCGGTCGGCCTTGTCCTTGGGCGGGTTGGCCAGCCGCTGGTCCATGATCTCCTGCACCAGCGCAACGAGTTTCACCCGCGCCTCGTCGCGTCGTTTGAAGCTCTCGATCGGCAGGTAGGGATCGACGTAGCACAGCGGGTCGGTGCCGCGTTCCAGGTCGTGGTAGTACTCGGCGAACCGGTGGTCGAGCTGCTCGCGGAACTTCAGCCCGATCAGGCACGCCGTCGAGGTGTAGATGGTCAGCTCGGCGAAGAAGTCGAGCAGCTCGATCTCGCCCTCGTCCCCCCAGTCGGCGATCATCTTCTTGACCTCGCCCTCGATGGTGCTGGCGTGGCCCTTCATCTGCTCGCCGCGCAGCGCCGAGTTGTGCAGCATCTCCTTGCGCCGCTCGGGGCTGGCGTCGAACACCACGCCCTTGCCGAAGATCGGCGTCATGAACGGATACGCCTCGGCCTGGTCGAGATCCTCGTCGGCGGAGCGGAAGAAGAACTCGTTGGCCTGGGCGCCCGAGAGCAGGATGACGTGCTTGTCCACCAGCTGGAACCAGCCGACGTCGCCGCACTCGTCGCGCACGCGCTGCATCAAACCGATTGGGTCGGTGCGGAATTCCTCGAGGTGGCCGTGTTCTTCCTCGCCGCCGGAAACCCGGGGCACCACGGTGCTGGTCGTCATTGTCCTGGCATCCCCTCTTCGCCGAGTGCGAGCTTCTGGCGATCCTTGTTGTCCGCCAACGGCGCTTCGGGCTGAAGCTCCATGTTCGCGATGAAGCCGCCGCGCGGTGTCTCGGCGACGAACGTGATGGCTCGCGCCAGGTCCGCCGCGCGCAGGAAGTAGTCGTGGCGTGCCTGGCCCCATTTGGCCCAGTCCTCCAGGGCCGGGCCGATCTTCTCGGCCGGCAGGCTCCATCCCATCGCCGTCTTCGTCGGGCCCGGGTGCACGACCGAGGCCCGCACCCCGGTGCCCTCGAGCTCCATCTGGAAGTTGTTGACCATCGCCACCAGCGCGGCCTTGGCCGCGCCGTAGGCGCCCATGTGCGGCCGCTGGCGCAGGGCCACGTCGGAGCCGACGAAGATCAGGTCGCCGCGTTGCCGCTCGAGCATGCCCGGCAGCACGGCCGAGGCCAACCGGAAGGCGCCGACCAGATGTATCTGCAGTTGCGACTCGAATTCGTCGCCCGCGATCTCGGCGAGCTTGCCGAAGTAGGTGTCGCCCGCGCCGGCGACCAGCACCTCAATGTCGCCCAGCGCGTCCACCGCCTGTGCGACAAAGGATTTCACCGAGTTCGGGTCGGTGACGTCCAGGTGGAATCCCACCGCTTCGCCGCCGTCGGCGTTGATCTTGCCGACGATGTCGTTGAGCTTCTCCACCCGCCGGGCGCCCAGCGCGACCGGGAAGCCGTGCGCCGCGAGCTCGATCGCGGTGGCCTCGCCGATCCCGGAGGAGGCCCCGGCCACGATGGCCGGGCGACGTTCGGGCAACGGATCAAACCGGGGCATTCAGCGGACCTCCACGCTCATGGGTAGGTGAGCGAATCCGCGGACATTGCTGGAGTGGACGCGGACGGCGTTGGCCTCGTCCACCTCATATCCGCGGATTCGCTTGAACAACTCGGTGAGCGCAACCCGGGCCTCCATCCGCGCCAGATGCGCGCCCAGGCAGAAGTGTGCGCCACTACCGAAACTCAACAGTTTGGGCCCGATTTCGCGCCCGATCAGATAATCGTCGGGGTTGTCGAAGACCCGCTCGTCGCGGTGCCCGGACCCGGGCAACAGCAGCAGGACGTCGCCCTCGGGAATGGTGGTGTCGTACAGGGTCAGCGGCCCGGAGACGGTGCGGGCCAGGATCTGGCTGGAGGTGTCGTAGCGCAACGTCTCCTCGACCCACAACGGCACCCGGGACAGGTCGTCGTAGACGGGCGTCAGCTGGTCGGGGTTCTTGTGGCCCCAAAACGCGGCATTGGCAAGCAGTTTGGTGGTGGTCTCGTTACCGGCGATTACCATCAGGAACATGAACCCGAGCACCTCGTCGTCGGTGAGCCGGTCGCCGTCGATCTCGGCCTCCAGCAGCGCCGACGTCAGGTCCCCGGTGGGCTTCTTGCGCCGCTCCTCGACCATCCCCTGGTAGTAGACGATGAGGTTGAGCGAGGCTTCGACCGCCTCCGGCGGCACGTCGGTGACCCCCTCCTCGCGGTGCATCACGCCGTCGGCCCAGGCCCGCACCTGAACTCGATCGGCCTGGGGCACACCCATCAGCTCGGAGATGACGTCCATGGGCAGCTTGCCGGCGAATTCGTCGACATAGTCGACGGCGCCGCCGGCCGCAGAGCCCGCCTTGTCCAGCATGGTGTCGAGGTGCTGGGTGGCGATCTCGGTGACCCGGGGCTCCAGTTCGCGAATCCGCCTGGGCGTGAAGCCCTTCGAGACCAGCGTGCGCAGCCGCAGATGGGCGGGGTCGTCCATCGCCAGGAACGACATCGTCTTGGACGCGTGCGGGCCGCGGGACGCCGGGTCCAGCGAGACGCCGTACTTGTTGGAAAGCGTTGTGCTGTTGCGGAATCCCTGCAGCACGTCTTGATGCCGGGACAGCGCCCAGAACTTCAGTTCGTCGTTGCGGTACAGGGGGGCCTCATCGCGAAGCCGCTTGTAGTACGGGTAGGGGTCTTCGTGGAAGTCGTAATCGTAGGGATCGAGCACCAACTCGTGGTCGCCCACATGGACGGTCATCGTGTGTCTCCAGCCTCTGTCTCTGGGCTTGCCTGTGTGGTGCCGGTCAGGATGAGCCGCACCACGTAGGCCAGCCGATCGGCGATCTCGCGGTAGCTGAACTCGCCGCTGCCGGCCTGGACCAGCGCGCCGAAGAACGACATCTCCAGCGCCGACACCGTGGTCGGGTCGGCGTCGGGGCCCATCGCCGAGGTGATCCGGCGGTGGATCTCCACCCCGATCCGGTCGCGCGCCGCGCGCACCGCGGGATCGGCGCCGCCGCTGAGCAACGCCGTCGTGCAGGCCGCGCTCACCTCCGGCTCGTCGGCGACCACCAGGGCCAGGTGCCGCAGCACCTGTTCGACCCGGGTCGGCATCGGGTCGTTGACGTCGGTGAAGTAGGGGACCTGGCGCACCAGGTCCAGGTAGACCTCGGCGATCAGGTGGTTCTTCGACGAGAAGTAGGTGTAGGCGGTGGCGGGGGCGACCTTGGCGCGGGCCGCCACCGCACGCACCGTCAGGTCGGAGTAGGACTTCTCCCGCAGCGTTTCGATCCCGGCGGCCAGCACCTTGCGGAAGGTCTCCTCCTGGCGCCGGTTGCGCGGCGGCTGACCGGTCTCACCGCCGGCGTCGGATGTGATAGTCACCAGGGCGTCGCTGGACACATGTCCAAGCTAGCGGACGGGTTCGCCACGAAGCAAGCCCGATCCGGAAAGACACCGGTTAATCAGCTGTTTTCGCGCCGTTTCGGGTGGCTTGCCGCGATCGCCCCTTGCACCGCCTGTGGGCGGGAGACTATGGTTCGATCGGACAATATCGGACAACTGTCCACTAGCTTGGCGGGCCGGCTTCGACGGTCGCGCAGACGGGAGCACGAGATGGCCTTGCTGGCCGACGGCGTGAGTGAACTGTTCATCGACGGCAAGATGTCGGCCGGCAACGCCGGCACCTTCCCGACGGTCAATCCGGCGACCGAGGAAGTGCTCGGTGTGGCCGCCAACGCCGACGCCGCCGACATGGACCGCGCGATCGACGCCGCGCGGCGGGCGTTCGACGAGACGGACTGGTCGCGCAACACCGAGTTGCGGGTGCGCTGCGTGCGCCAGCTGCGCGACGCCATGCGCGAACACATCGAGGAACTCCGCGACATCACCATCGCCGAGGTCGGCGCCCCGCGGATGCTCACCTCGGCCGCCCAGCTGGAGGGTCCGGTCGGCGATTTGAGCTTCGCCGCCGACACCGCCGAGTCCTACGAGTGGAATCAGGATCTCGGTCAGGCATCGCCGATGGGCATCCCCACCCGGCGCACCATCGCGCGGGAAGCCGTCGGTGTGGTCGGGGCGATCACGCCGTGGAACTTCCCGCACCAGATCAACCTCGCCAAACTGGGGCCCGCCCTGGCCGCCGGAAACACCGTCGTCCTCAAGCCCGCGCCGGACACCCCGTGGTGCGCTGCCGTGCTCGGTCAACTGATCGCCGAGCACACCGACTTCCCGCCCGGCGTCGTCAACATCGTCACCTCCGACGACCACGGCGTGGGAGCGCTGCTGTCGAAAGACCCTCGGGTGGACATGGTTTCGTTCACCGGGTCGACGGTCACCGGGCGCAGCGTGATGAGCGATGCCGCCGCCACCATCAAGCGGGTGTTTTTGGAGCTGGGCGGCAAGTCGGCGTTCGTGGTGCTCGACGACGCCGACCTGGGCGGCGCGTGCTCGATGTCGGCGTTCACCGCGGCCATGCACGCCGGGCAGGGCTGCGCCATCACCACCAGGCTGCTGGTGCCCCGCGACCGCTACGACGAGGCCGTCGCCGCCGCGGCCGGCACCATGGGATCGATCAAGCCTGGCGATCCCAACGACCCCGGAACCGTTTGCGGCCCGGTGATTTCGGCGCGGCAACGCGACCGGGTGCAGGGCTATCTCGATCTGGCGATCGCCGAGGGCGGCACGTTCGCCTGCGGCGGCGGCCGCCCGGCCGACAAGGACGTCGGCTTCTTCATCGAGCCCACCGTCATCGCGGGCCTGACCAACGATGCCCGGCCGGCCCGTGAGGAGATCTTCGGCCCGGTGCTCACCGTGATCGCCTACGACGGGGAGGAGGACGCCCTGCGGATCGCCAACGACTCGCCATATGGCTTGTCCGGCACGGTGTTCAGCGCCGACCCGGAACGCGCCGCCAACTTCGCGTCCCGGATGCGGGTGGGCACCGTCAACGTCAACGGCGGTGTCTGGTACTCCGCGGATGCGCCGTTCGGCGGCTACAAGCAATCCGGCAACGGGCGCGAAATGGGCCTGGCCGGCTTCGAGGAATACCTGGAAATCAAGACCATCGCCACGGCCGTGCAGTGACCGCGCCGCGCGGCTGACCGAGAGGAAAACATGCGATTCGAGAACAAAGTCGGCATCGTCACCGGATCCGGGGGCGGCATCGGGCAGGCGTACGCCGAGGCGCTGGCCCGCGAGGGTGCGGCGGTGGTGGTCGCCGACATCAACGCCGAGGCAGCCGAGGCCGTCGCCAAACAGATTGTCGCCGACGGCGGTACGGCCATCAGCGTCGCGGTCGACGTGTCCGACCCCGAGTCGGCCAAGGCGATGGCCGACCGCACCCTGGCCGAATTCGGCGGCATCGACTACCTGGTCAACAACGCCGCGATCTTCGGGGGCATGAAGCTGGACTTTTTGCTCACCATCGACCCGGAGTACTACAAGAAATTCATGAGCGTGAACCTCGACGGCGCGCTGTGGTGCACCCGCGCGGTGTACAAGAAGATGACCAAGCGCGGCGGCGGGGCGATCGTCAACCAGTCGTCCACCGCGGCCTGGCTGTATTCGAACTACTACGGCCTGGCCAAGGTCGGCATCAACGGCCTGACCCAGCAGCTGTCCCGCGAACTGGGCGGGCGCAACATCCGGATCAACGCGATCGCGCCCGGGCCCATCGACACCGAGGCCAACCGGACCACCACACCCAAAGAGATGGTCGACGACATCGTCAAGGGACTTCCCTTGTCGCGCATGGGAACTCCCGACGACCTGGTCGGCATGTGCCTGTTCCTGCTGTCCGACGAGGCGTCGTGGATCACCGGGCAGATCTTCAACGTCGACGGCGGGCAGATAATCCGATCATGACGACGAACGCGGCGCACACGACCGAGCAGCTGAAGCTCGGCTACATCGGGCTGGGCAATATGGGCGCGCCGATGGCCACCAGGATGACCGAATGGCCGGGCGGGGTAACGGTTTACGACATCCGGATCGAGGCGATGACGCCGCTGGCCGAGGCGGGCGCCACCCTTGCCGACAGCGTGGCCGACGTCGCCGCCGCCGACCTGATCCACATCACCGTGCTCGACGACGCCCAGGTGCGTGAGGTGGTCGGCGAGCTGGCCGGGCACGCCAAGCCCGGCACGGTGATCGCGATCCACTCGACCATCAGCGACACCACCGCCGTCGAACTGGCCCGGGATCTCAAGGCGCGGGACATCCACATCGTCGACGCCCCGGTCAGCGGCGGCGCGGCCGCCGCCGCCCGGGGTGAGCTCGCCACCATGGTGGGCGCCGACCGCGAGGTCTACGAGCGGATCAAGCCGGCGTTCAAACACTGGGCGGCGCTCGTCATCCACGCCGGTGAACCGGGTGCGGGAACCCGAATGAAGTTGGCCCGCAACATGTTGACGTTCACCTCGTATGCCGCAGCGTGCGAGGCGATGAAGTTGGCCGAGGCGGCCGGGCTGGACCTGCAGGCGCTGGGCCGGGTGGTGCGTCATACCGACGCGCTCACCGGCGGTCCGGGCGCGATCATGGTGCGCGACAACATGAAAGACCTCGAGCCGGACAACTTCCTCTACCAGCCGTTCTTGCACACCCGCGGCCTGGGGGAGAAGGATCTGAGCCTGGCGCTGGCGTTGGGTGAGGCGGTCTCGGTCGACCTGCCGCTGGCCCGGCTGGCGTACGAGGGACTGGCGGCCGGGCTCGGCGTGCCACACACGGAGAAAGAGGCGTGATGGACGAACGGCGGCGCAAGGGCCTCGAGAAGATGAACGAGGTCTACGGCTGGGAGATGCCCAACGTCGAGGGCGACGCGTATTTCGACCTGACCGTCGACCACCTGTTCGGCAGCATCTGGACGCGGCCGGGCTTGTCGATGCGCGACAAGCGCATCATGACGCTGACGGCGGTGACCGCGATCGGCAACCGCGATCTGGCCGAGATCCAGATCAACGCCGCGCTGCTCAACGGCGAGCTCACCGAGACCGAGCTCAAGGAGATGGCCGTCTTCCTCACCCATTACCTCGGTTTCCCGCTGGGCTCGGCGCTCAACGGCGCGGTCGACGCCGTGGTGGCCAAGCGCAGGAAGGCCGCGGCCAAGGGCGCCGGCGAGGACAAGAAGGCCAACGTGGACGCCGCGTTGAAGATGCACTCGGGCGGTGAGCGGGGCTGATCGCCCGCTAGAGTGGCGTGTCGTGCGCGTCCTGGTGATCGGCTCCGGTGCCCGTGAGCATGCGCTGCTGCTGGCGCTGCGCAAAGACCCGCAAGTCACCGGGCTGGCCATCGCCCCCGGCAACGCCGGCACCGCCCGGCTGGCCGAGCAGCACGACGTCGACATCACCTCGGCGCCCGACGTCGTGGCCCTGGCCCGCGCGGTGCGCGCCGACCTGGTGGTCATCGGCCCCGAGGTGCCGCTGGTCCTCGGAGTGGCCGACGCGCTGCGGGCGGCCGGCATCGTGTGCTTCGGACCGGGCAAGGACGCCGCCCGCATCGAAGGCTCCAAGGCGTTCGCCAAAGAGGTGATGGCCGCGGCCGGGGTCCGCACCGCAACCAGTGAAATCGTCGATACCCCCGCGCATTTGGATGCCGCGCTGGACCGGTTCGGCCCGCCGGCGGGCGAGGCGGCCTGGGTGGTGAAAGACGACCGGCTGGCCGCGGGCAAGGGCGTGGTGGTGACAGCCGACCGCGAGGTGGCGCGCGCCCACGCCGCCTCGCTGCTGGAGGCCGGCCACCCGGTGCTGCTGGAGTCTTTTCTGGACGGCCCGGAGGTGTCGCTGTTCTGCGTCGTCGACGGCGAGACCGTGGTGCCGCTGCTGCCGGCGCAGGATTTCAAGCGGGTCGGCGACGCCGACAGCGGACCCAACACCGGCGGGATGGGCGCCTACGCCCCCGTGCCGTGGCTGCCCGATCGGGTGTATCGCGACATCGTGCACCGCATCGTCGAACCCGTTGCGGCCGAGATGGTTGCGCGTGGCTGCCCGTTCAGCGGATTGCTGTACGCCGGGCTGGCGATCACCTCCCACGGACCGGCCGTGGTCGAATTCAATTGCCGCTTCGGCGATCCCGAGACCCAGGCGGTGCTGGCGCTGCTGGAGTCGCCGCTCGGGCAGCTGCTGTACGCGGCGGGCAGCGGCACCCTGGCGGACTTCGGTGAACTGCGCTGGCACGACGGTGCGGCGGTGACGGTGGTGCTGGCGGCGGAGAACTATCCCGGACGGCCCCGGGTGGGCGACGTCATCACCGGCTCGGAAGCCGAGGGCGTGCTGCACGCCGGAACCGCGCGACGCGAGGACGGCGAGATCGTCTCCTCGGGGGGCCGGGTGCTGTCGGTGGTGGGGACGGGCCCCGACCTGGCGGCCGCGCGGGCCAAGGCATACCAGATCCTCGGCTCGATTCGGTTGCCGGGAAGCCATTTTCGCACCGACATCGCACAGTCGGCGGCCGACGGCAAGATCCGGGTCTAAAACGCGGCGGCCTGGCCGTCGCGGCGCGGGTCGCTGGCCGCGACGTAGCCGGTATCCGTCCGCCAGATCGCCTGGCAGCTGCCGAACTGGTTGTAGTCGTCGACCGCCACCAGATCGTGTCCGCGCCGGCGCAACTCGTCCAGCGTCGCGGCCGGGAAACCGTTTTCACAGCTCACCTGCATGCCCTGCACCCAGCGGAACCGGGGGCCGTCACAGGCCGCCTGCGGGTTCTGGCCGTGGTCGGCGATGCGCACGATCACCTGCACGTGTCCCTGCGGCTGCATCATGCCGCCCATCACCCCGAAGCTCATCACCGGCGCGCCGTCCTTGGTCACGAAGCCCGGGATGATGGTGTGGTAGGGCCGCTTGTTCGGGCCGACACTGTTCGGATGACCAAGCCCCGCAGTGAAATTCGCGCCTCGGTTCTGCAGCGAAATCCCGGTTCCCGGCACCACCACACCCGACCCGAAGCCCATGTAGTTCGACTGGATCATCGACACCATCATCCCCGCGGCGTCGGCCGCGGTCAGATACACCGTTCCGCCCGCCGGCGCCCCCGCCGACACCGGCTTGGCCCGGGCAGGGTCGATCAGCGCCGCCCGTCGCTCGAGGTATTCGGTGTCCAGCAGGCGTTCCGGCCGCAACGGCATGTGCTCGATATCGGCGACGTAGGCCTGGGCGTCGGCGAAGGCCAGCTTCACCGCCTCGATCTGCAAATGCACGCTGTCGGCGGAATCGACTGGCAGCGAAGCCATGTCGAATCGCTCGAGGATGCCCAGCGCGATCAGCGCGACGATGCCGTGGCCGTTGGGCGGAATCTCGTGCACGGTGTAGCCGCGGTAGTCGCCGGTGATCGTCTCCACCCAGTCGGCGCGGTGGGCGGCCAGGTCGTCGGCCGTCATGGCGCCGCCGTTGGCCGCCGCGTGCTCCGCGACGCGGGCGGCCAATGCGCCGCGGTAGAACGCCTCGCCGCGGCTTGCCGCGATGGCCTCGAGCGTGTCCGCGTGCGCGGGCAGCCGGAACCGCTCCCCGGGCCTGGGGGCCCGACCCTCAGGCGCGAACGCCTCAGCGAAACCCGGCTGTCCGGCGAACAGCGGCACCTGCGCCGCCCATTGCTCCGCGACCACGGGCGATACCGGAAAGCCGTTGCGGCCGTAGGATATTGCCGGTTCGAACAGCCGCTCGAACGCCAGCTTGCCGAAGCGGGCGTGCAGTTCGGTCCACGCCGACACCGCACCGGGCACGGTGACGGAATTCCAGCCGAGGACGGGAACGGCGTTGCCGCCGAAGTATTCCGGGGTCCACGCCGCCGGTGAGCGGCCGGAGGCGTTGAGGCCGTGCACCTTCTCGCCGTCCCAGACGATGGCGAACGCGTCGGAGCCGATTCCGTTGGAAACCGGTTCCACGATGGTCAGCGTGATGGCGGTGGCGATGGCCGCGTCGACCGCGCTGCCGCCCTCGGCGAGCATCCGCAGACCCGCTTGGGCGGCAAGCGGTTGCGATGTGCACACCACGTTGTCGGCCAGGACCGGCTTGCGGGGCCAGGCGTACGGGAAGTCCCATCCGAACGGTTCGTTCACCTTCGCGAGCGTAACGCCGGCGTGACGCCCGGGGCCCAGCGCCGCGCTGGCGTGACGCTCGCGGGTCCCGTGCGATCAGGCCGTCAGCAGCGGGGCCATCCAGCTCAGCTCGGCCGGCAACTGCGAACTCCAGAATTCCGGGTTATGGCCGCCGGGCGAGAACCCGCCGGCGGGCGGATTGGGCAGCTGTGCAATGAATTGCTTTGTCGCAGCGTAAAACGGGTCGCTGTCGCCGCAATCCACCCGGATCGGGATCGATCCCAGCGCGGGCATCCCGAACACCGAGTTGGCCGCGAAGTCGTCGGGTCCGTCGAAGGCCCCCGGCGCGGCCGCACCCGAGGACAGCCACAGCGCCGGGCTCACCGCGCAGATCGCCGCCGTCCGCGCCGGCCCGAGCCGGCCGCCGAGCAGCAGCGCGCCGTAACCTCCCATCGACCAACCCAGGAACGCCACCCGCGAGGTGTCCAAGCCCTGGTTGCCCAGCAGCGGGATGAGCTCGTCGAGCACCATCGCGCCGCTGTCCTCGCCGGAAGACCGCTTGTGCCAGTAACTGCCGCCGCCGTCGACCGCGACCACCGCGAACGGCGGCAGCCCGGCATTGACGGCCTGGGCCAGCCCCTGCTCGACGCCGCCGGCCATCACGGTCGCGGCGTCACTGCCCTTGCCGTGCAGCGCGATCACGGGCCGCAGCGGTTTGGTCTGACCCGGCGGACGCGCGATGGCCCAGTTGGTGTTGACCCCGCCGCGCGCGGCCGACACGAACGAGCCGGTGACCATGGTGGGGGCGGCCGCCGCCGGCGGAGCCGGATCGCGGGGCGGGCCCGGGGCGGGCGGTGGGGGCGCCAGTGGCGTCCCGGTGCCGGCCGCCGGCATGGCCTGAGATGCCCGGGGTTGTAACAGGATGTCGAGCCCGTAGGCGCCCACCGCGCCCACGGCGGCACCGGCGCCGAGACGGAGCACGGCGCGTCGGCTCATGTCGGGCATGCGGGTCATCATGCCATGTCCGTTCGGCGGGTCGTTTGGTCGAAATGGCAATGCAGTACCACTTTGGCTGGCACGATGGCTACTCGTGACTGCAGCGGTTACTCCAAAAGGAGAACGCCGGCGGTACGCGCTCGTGAGCGCCGCCGCCGAGCTGCTGGCCGAGGGTGGGTTCGAGGCGGTGCGGCACCGGGCGGTCGCCCGGCGGGCCGGATTGCCGCTGGCATCCACCACCTATTACTTCTCCTCCCTGGACGATCTGATCGCCCGCGCGGTCGAGCACATCGCCATGATCGAGGTGGCCCAGCTGCGGTCCCGGGTCAGCGCCTTGTCGCGGCGCCGCCGCGGACCGGAGACCATCGCCGAGGTGCTGGCCGACCTGCTGGTCGGCGACGTCTCCGGCCCGGGCCTGACCGAGCAGCTGATCTCGCGCTACGAACGGCACATCGCCTGTACCCGGCTGCCCGCGCTGCGCGAGACCATGCGCCGCAGCCTGCGCCAGCGCGCCGAGGCGGTGGCGGAGGCCATCGAACGCTCGGGCCGCTCGGTGCACATCGACTTGGTGTGCACCCTGATCTGCGCCGTGGACGGCTCGGTGGTGTCGGCCCTGGTGGAGGGCCGGGATCCGCGGGCGGCGGCCCAGGGTGCGGTGGTCGACCTCATCGAGGTGCTGGCCCCGATCGATCAGCGGCCGGTGCAGATCTGAGCGATTGCCGGCGGGCCGCCGGCAGCGACGGCGTCACGATGCAGCCGGTGCCGGGGTCGCCGTAGCGGGTCACCGCGTCCGGGCGGCGCTGGGCGAACAGCGCCACATAGGCGCAGACGACGGCGTCGACGGGATCCTCGGCGCGGCGCAGCTCGCTCTTGCGCTGCGCGCATTCGACGGCCCGGCGCAGCGCGCGCCAACCGGCGTGGCGGCCGGCCCGCACCGGGACCGGGGCGTGCGCCAGCCGCTCCACGCCCGCCATCAGCAGCAGCAGCTCGGACTTGAGCCGCTCCAGGCTGCGGCCGGGCTTGGCCTTGTATTTCAGGGTTTGCTGCAACCCGAACAGGGCGACGGTCGCGGCGTGCGGGTAGACCTCGATGGCGCGCCGGGGCCGCGGCGAACGCGGGTCCAGCGCGAGGCCCAGCGCCGCGGCCAGCCGGGCCGCCCGCGGGCCGTCGGCGAATTCGGGTTTCCCGGTGTTGCACGGGTGGGTGCCGGCCTGGAACCTGCGGAAGTCGCGGTTGAGCGCGGTCTCGGCGGGACGCTGGCCGGTCGGGTTGTTCACCACCAGCGGCGCGTCGAAGGCGACCAGGCACTCCCCGCGCACGTACGGGTCGAGCGCGGCCAGGATCTCGTCGTCGTCGCGGACCGCGCCCACGCTCACCAGCTCGCCGCCGGAGTCGATGACGGCGACGCCCGTCGGGTTCCGCCCCGCCCAGGCGAGGTCGACGCCGGCGAAGTACATGGGTCCAGACTGCCGCCAAACCGCGACCGCGGACGCCGTTACCCGGTGAATCCGTTGCCCGCCGCGGTCTCGCGGTGCTCGACGAACCGTAAGCTCTATGTCTGTGAGCATTCCGAATGTGCTGGCTGCCCGGTACGCCAGTGCCGAGATGGTTGCGATCTGGTCGCCGGAAGCCAAGGTGGTCGCCGAGCGGCGGCTGTGGCTCGCGGTGCTGCGCGCGCAGCAACAGTTGGGTGTCGCGGTTCCCGCCGAGGCGATCGCGGACTACGAGCGGGTACTCGAGGACGTCGATCTGGCCTCGATCGCGGACCGCGAACGCCTGCTGCGCCACGACGTCAAGGCCCGCATCGAGGAATTCAACGCGCTGGCCGGCCACGAGCACGTGCACAAGGGCATGACCAGCCGGGATCTGACCGAGAACGTCGAGCAGCTGCAGATCCGGCGCTCCCTGGAACTGGTCTTCGCCCACGGCGTCGCGGTCGCCGCGCGGCTGGCCGAACGGGCGGTGGCCTACCGCGACCTGGTGATGGCCGGGCGCAGCCACAACGTCGCCGCCCAGGCCACCACCTTGGGCAAGCGATTCGCCTCGGCCGCCCAGGAGACGCTGATCGCGTTGGCCCGGCTGCGCGAGTTGATCGACCGTTACCCGTTGCGCGGCATCAAGGGCCCGATGGGCACGTCGCAGGACATGCTCGACCTGCTCGGCGGCGACCCGGCCAAGCTCGCCGAACTCGAGCGGCGGGTCGCCGAATTCCTGGGTTTCTCAACGGTTTTGACCAGCGTCGGGCAGGTGTACCCGCGGTCGCTGGACCACGACGTGGTCTCCGCGCTGGTGCAGCTGGGCGCCGGCCCCTCGTCGATGGCGCACACCATCCGGCTGATGGCCGGGCACGAACTGGTCACCGAGGGATTCGCGCCGGGTCAGGTCGGGTCGTCGGCGATGCCGCACAAGATGAACACCCGCAGCTGCGAACGGGTCAACGGCCTACAGGTGGTGCTGCGCGGCTACGCCTCGATGGCCGCCGAACTGGCCGGCGCGCAGTGGAACGAGGGCGACGTGTTCTGCTCGGTGGTGCGCCGAGTTGCATTGCCGGACAGCTTCTTTGCCATCGACGGGCAGATCGAGACGTTTCTGACGGTGCTCGACGAGTTCGGCGCCTACCCGGCGGTGATCGGTCGCGAGCTGGACCGCTACCTGCCGTTCTTGGCCACCACCAAGGTGTTGATCGCCGCGGTGCGCGCCGGGATGGGCCGCGAGGCCGCGCATCACGTGATCCGCGAGCACGCGGTGGCCACGGCACTGGCGATGCGGGAACACGGCGCCGAGCCCGACCTGTTGGAGCGGCTGGCCGCCGACGAGCGGCTGCCGCTGGACCGGGCGGCCCTGGACGCCGCGCTGGCCGACAGGCGGGCGTTCACCGGCGCCGCCGCCGACCAGGTGGATGAGGTGGCCGCCCAGGTGGACGCGCTGGTGAGCCGCTACCCGGACGCGGCCAAGTACACCCCGGGGGCCATCCTGTGACTCTCGCCGGCGCGCTTTCGCAGATCGACTTCACCGATCTGGACAACTTCGCCAACGGATTTCCGCACCACCTGTTCGCAGTGCATCGGCGCGAGGCGCCGGTGTACTGGCATGAGCCGACGGACAACACCCCGGACGGCGAGGGCTTCTGGTCGGTGGCCTCCTATGCGGAAACCCTTGAGGTGCTCAAGGATCCGGCGACCTACTCGTCGGTGACCGGTGGTGAACGCCCGTACGGCGGCACGCTGCTGCAGGACCTGGCGATCGCCGGCCAGGTGCTCAACATGATGGACGATCCGCGGCATTCCCAGATCCGGCGGCTGGTCAGCTCCGGCTTGACGCCGCGGATGATCCGCCTGGTCGAAGACGACCTGCGGGCCAGGGCGCGCCGGCTGCTGGACGCGGTGGTGCCGGGCGAGCCGTTCGACTTTCTGGTCGACATCGCCGCCGAGCTGCCGATGCAGATGATCTGCATCCTGCTGGGAGTGCCTGAGTCCGAACGGCATTGGTTGTTTCAGGCGATCGAGCCGCAGTTCGATTTCGGCGGCTCCCGCAAGGCGGCGTTGTCGCAGCTGTCCGAGGCAGAAGCCGGTTCGCGGATGTACGAGTACGGCCAGCAGTTGATCGCCGCCAAGCGCGCCGAGCCGACCGACGACATGTTGTCGGTGGTCGCCAACGCGACGCTGGATGACGCTGCGGCGCCGGCCCTTTCCGACCTCGAGCTGTACCTGTTCTTCAGCCTGTTGTTCAGCGCCGGGGCGGAAACCACCCGCAACGCGGTTGCGGGCGGGCTGCTGGCGCTGGCCGAGCATCCGGAGCAATTGCGTTGGCTGCGTGACGATCTGGGGGCGCTGCCGACGGCCGTCGAGGAGATGGTGCGCTGGACCTCGCCCTCGCCGTCCAAGCGGCGCACCGCCACCCGCGATGCCACGCTCGGCGGCCAATCGATCAAGGCCGGGCAGAAGGTGCAGATCTGGGAGGGCTCGGCGAATCGCGACGCCAGCGTGTTCGACCGCGCCGACGAATTCGACGTCACCCGAAAACCAAACCCGCACTTGGGTTTTGGTCAGGGTGTGCACTACTGCCTGGGCGCCAACCTGGCCCGGCTGGAGCTGCGGGTGCTGTTCGAGGAGTTGCTGTCCCGGTTCGGCGCGGTGCGGGTGGTCCGGCCGGTCGAATGGGCCCGCAGCAATCGGCACACCGGCATCCGGCACCTGGTCGTGGAACTCCGCGCAGAACAGTGACGGGCCGGTTCGCCGACGTCGAGGCGCGGGCGCTGCCGCTACATCCCGCGGATCGCGATACCGGCCGACTGTAATTCCAGCGCGGCCAGCGCCCGGATGGTGGCGGGATCCTCGCGTCGCCAACCGCCGACCGGGTCCGCGCTGACGGCGGTCAACTTGCGTGGCGGGCGGTTCGCCAGCGCGCGCAGCGCCAGCAATTGGGCGCCGGCCGGGGTGGCAGCCAACGCGGTGACCGTCAGCTTGCGCCGAAAGAAGCGAAGCCGCAGGAACAACCACGGCCCCACCGCGACCAGGATCGGCAGCGCCACCACTGCCATCGCCAGCAGCACCGCCAGCCAGCTCGCCGCCACGTCCAGGTCGTGACCGGCGCCGGCCATGTCCAGCGCGGCCTGGCTGGCGGAGTTGAGCGGCTTGCTGACCGTGTCGCCCACCACCGGAATGTGCTGGGCGCCGTGACCGGCGGAGGCAAGGTTGCCGGCGACGCCGTGCGCGCCGCTCTCGACCTGCCGGCCGGCGTCGGCGATGGTGGCGATGGCGTCGTAAACCGCCAGCCCGACCAGGATCCACAGTCCGGTCCAGATGACGACGGCGAGGTCGCTGAACAGCTGGGCGGCCAGCCGCCCGGGCCTGGTGGAGTAGGGCAGAAACCGCGGTGTCATAGCCTCGATCCCAGCACACGGCCGGCGTCCCGGTGCCCGATAGGCTGACCGGATGCCTGCACTGTCGGACTACCAGCATCTGGCCAGCGGCAAGGTCCGTGAGCTGTATCGCGTCGACGACGAGCACCTGCTGTTGGTCGCCACCGACCGGATCTCGGCGTACGACTTCGTGCTGGACAGCACCATCCCGGACAAGGGCCGCATCCTGACGGCGATGAGCGTCTTTTTCTTCGGCCTCGTCGATGCCCCCAACCACCTGGCCGGACCGCCCGACGACCCGCGCATTCCCGACGAGGTGTTGGGCCGCGCGCT
The DNA here is from genome assembly GCF_000523975.1 of Mycobacterium sp. MAC_080597_8934. Classification (NCBI taxonomy): domain Bacteria; kingdom Bacillati; phylum Actinomycetota; class Actinomycetes; order Mycobacteriales; family Mycobacteriaceae; genus Mycobacterium; species Mycobacterium sp. MAC_080597_8934. Next base: position 350,367 of record NZ_JAOS01000001.1, read on the forward strand.
GGTGGTGCGCCAGCTCGAGATGCTCCCGGTGGAATGCGTGGCGCGCGGCTACCTGACAGGCTCGGGGCTACTGGACTACCAGGCGACCGGCAAGGTCTGCGGCATCGCGTTGCCGCCCGGACTGGTCGAGGCGAGCAAGTTCGCCGAGCCGCTGTTCACCCCGGCGACCAAGGCCGCCCTGGGCGACCACGACGAGAACATCTCCTTTGCCCGGGTGATCGAGATGGTCGGCGGGGTGCGGGCCAACCAGCTGCGCGACCGCACGTTGCAGATCTACGTCCAGGCCGCCGACCACGCGCTACGGAAGGGAATCATCATCGCGGACACCAAGTTCGAGTTCGGCGCCGACCCGGATGGCAATCTTCTGCTGGCCGACGAGATCTTCACCCCGGACTCCTCGCGGTACTGGCCGGCCGACGAATACCGGGTCGGCGTGCCGCAGACCAGCTTCGACAAACAGTTCGTCCGCAACTGGCTCACCAGCCCCGAATCCGGCTGGGACCGGCACGGCACCGAACCGCCCCCACCGCTGCCCGACCACATCATCGAGGCCACCCGCAACCGCTATATCGAAGCCTACGAACGCATTTCCGGGCTGCGTTTCGACGACTGGATCGGTCCGCGCGCGTGACCGAGACCCACCTGGCCACCTCCGTGCCGCCCGTCGCCAAGCGGGTGGACACCCGCCGCGAGCATCACGGCGACGTCTTCGTTGACCCCTACGAGTGGTTGCGGGAGAAGACCGACCCCGACGTCATCGCCCACCTCGAGGCGGAGAACGACTACGCGGACCGGATGACCGCCCACCTGGCGCCGCTGCGCCAGCAGATCTTCGACGAGATCAAGGCGCGCACCAAAGAGACCGACCTGTCCGTGCCGACCCGGCAGGGCCGGTGGTGGTACTACGCCCGCACCTATGAAGGCAAGCAGTATCGCGTCCAATGCCGTTGTCCCGTAGCCGATCCCGATGACTGGAATCCGCCGAACCTGGACGAGGACACCGAGATCCCGGGCGAGCAGATCATGCTCGATTCGAACGTCGAAGCCGAGGGTCACGAGTTCTTCGCGCTCGGCGCCGCCACCGTCAGCCTGGACGGGAACCTGCTGGCGTATTCCGTCGACACCGTCGGCGACGAACGTTATACGTTGCGGTTCAAGGACTTACGGACCGGTGAACTGTATCCGGACGAGATCGCCGACATAGCGGCGGGAGCCACCTGGGCCGCCGACAACCGCACCGTGTACTACCTCACCCTGGATGCGGCACACCGTCCCGACAAGGTGTGGCGGTACCAAGCGGGCTCCGGCGAGGCGCCCGAACTGGTGTATCACGAAGCTGACGAGAAGTTCTGGCTCGGCGTGGGTCTCACCCGGAGCGAGGCCTACGTCATGATCGCCTCGGGCTCCTCGATCACCTCCGAATTCCGCTACGCCGACGCCGCCGACCCGCACGCGCAGTTCACCGTGGTGCTGCCGCGCCGCGACGGTGTCGAGTACTCGGTCGAGCATGCGGTGGTCGGCGGGCAGGACCGGTTTTTGATCCTGCACAACGACGGCGCGGTGAACTTCACCCTCACCGAGGCCCCGGTCAGCGATCCGACCCGGCAGCGCACCCTGATCCCGCACCGCGACGACGTCCGGCTCGACGCGGTGGACGCCTTCGAAGGCCACCTTGTCATCAGCTACCGGCGTGCCGCGCTGCCGCGGCTGCAGCTGTGGCGCATCGACGCCGACGGCACATACGCGCGGCCCGAGGAGATTTCGTTCGACTCCGAGCTGATGTCGGCCGGGCTGGCCGGCAACCCGAACTGGTCGGCGCCCCGGCTGCGGATCAGGGCCGGCTCGTTGGTCATCCCGGCGCGGGTCTACGACATCGACTTCGTCACCGGGGAGCGGAGCCTGCTGCGCGAGCAACCCGTGCTGGGGGATTACCGGCCCGCCGACTACGTCGAACGGCGCGACTGGGCCGTCGCCGACGACGGCACCCGCGTGCCGGTGTCCATCGTGCACCGTGCCGACATTGAATTCCCCGCTCCCGCACTGATTTACGGCTACGGCGCCTACGAGATCTGCATCGATCCGAGCTTCTCCATCGCCCGGCTGTCGCTGCTGGACCGCGGCATGGTGTTCGCGATCGCACACGTGCGCGGTGGCGGCGAGATGGGCCGGCTGTGGTACGAGCACGGCAAGCTTCTGGAGAAGAAGAACACCTTCACCGACTTCGTCTCGGCGGCAAGGCATTTGGTGGAATCGAATGTCACCCGGCCGGATCGGCTGGTGGCGCTGGGCGGCAGTGCCGGCGGCTTGCTGGTGGGGGCGGTGGCCAACCTGGCTCCGGAGCTGTTCGCCGGGATACTCGCGCAGGTGCCGTTCGTCGATCCGCTGACCACCATCCTGGATCCGTCGCTGCCGCTGACCGTCACCGAGTGGGACGAATGGGGAAACCCACTGGCGGACAAGGACGTCTACTTCTACATGAAGTCGTACTCGCCGTATGAGAACGTCGAGGCCAGGCGGTATCCGGCGATCATGGCGATGACGTCGCTCAACGACACCAGGGTGTACTACGTGGAGCCGGCGAAATGGGTTGCCGCACTGCGGCATGCCAACCCGGCCGGCGGCCCGTTCCTGTTGAAGACCCAGATGAACGCCGGGCACGGCGGCGTCAGCGGCCGCTACAAGGCATGGGAGGAAACCGCCTACCAGTACGCGTGGCTGCTAGCGGCCGCCGAGGGCGACCGCTACGGCGGCGGCCAGAAAGACGATCTCCATCCCGATCCGCAGGGGTAGCCGGGTCGTCATCGATTTGGGCGGGTCGGGCATCCGCGAGGCGTGGATGTTGGCCGGGAACATGGCCAGCATCAACACCAGCAGGCAGCCGGCCGCGGCCGCCCGGGTTGCCGGCAGCAACAGGCCGAGCGCGCCCAGCAGCTCGAGCACCCCGGTGAGACTGACCAGCAGGCCGGGTGCGGGCAGCCGGGGCGGAACAATGGCGACCAGGTCCGCGCGCAGCGGCGGCGCGAAGTGCGCGATCCCGGTCAGCACGAACATCGCGGCCAGTCCGACGGCCAGCGCCGGGGCCCAACCGTCGACGTAGCCCACGCCCAGCCGGCCCGCCACCCACGCCACCAGGCTGCCCACCACCAGGGTGATCAACGGCGCCATCCCAACCTCCCGCAATCTAGACACTGACAAGATCTCAGACCACCGAAGCTACTCTCGGTATCTAGTCATTGTCAAGATACGCGGTATGCTGGCCGGATGACGCGCCACAGCTACCACCACGGTGACCTGCCGGCGGTGATCCTGGCCGAAGCCGCGCGGCTGGTGGCCGAGCGCGGCGCCGAGCGCGTCTCGCTGCGCGAGCTGGCCCGCTGCGCCGGCGTCTCGCACGCCGCGCCGGCGCATCACTTCACCGATCGGCGCGGGCTGTTCACGGCGCTGGCCACCCAGGGCTTTGAGCTGTTGACCCAGGCGCTGGCCGACGCGCGGGGTGATTTCGCCGATGCCGCCCTGGCGTATGTGCGGTTCGCCCTCGACCACCCCGGCCACTACCAGGTGATGTTCAACAGGTCGCTGCTCGATGCGTCCGACGGCGGCCTGGCCGCCGCCGAGGGGGCGGCCGGCGCGGAGCTTTCCCGCGGGGTGGCGACGTTGCGCGACCCGCACGCCCGGGCCGACCCGCGCGGCGCCGAACTGGCGGCGTGGTCGCTGGTGCACGGTTTCGCCACGCTGTGGCTCAACGACGCCGTCGACGCCGCGGTCCGGGCGGCCGATCCGATGGACACGGTCCGGCGGATCGCGACGATGCTGTTCGCCGGCTGACCGGGTCAGTCGCCGGCGGGCGGGCTCGGCGGCTTCCGGGGGAGGAAGGACGCCGGAATGATGGTGCAGGCCACCAGCACGACGGCCAGCACGAAGACGGCCGTGTAGGCGTGCGACAGGTGGTGCGACACGTGGCCGGCCAGCTCGGGGGTCATGGCCGGGCGCGGCACGGTCGACGGATCCACCGGCAGGCCCCGCTTGCCGGTGACCGGGTGCATCCCGGCCGCCTCGTTCGCCGCCATCAGGGCCGGGTTGCGGTTGAACTGGTTGGTCAGGATGACCGCCATGAGCGCGGCCCCGATCGACCCGCCGACCTGCTGGTTCACGCTGATCAGCGTGGTGCCGCGGGCGACTTGATGCGGCGCCAGCGCCTGCATCAGCGCCGCCGACAGCGGCGTGGTGGTCAGGCCGATGCCCAGGCCCATGATCGCGAGCCCGCACACCAGGACCGGGGAATACGCGGCCTGCCTGGCCACGCCGTAGGTGAACACCGCCAGACCCACGGCCATCAGCGGCAGACCGGTCAGCACGATCTTGCCGGGCCCGTGTTTGTCCATGACGGCCCCGCCGAGCGGCATGGTCAACACGGCGCCGACACCGATCGGCAGCATGTGCAGGCCCGACTGCATCGGCGTCTCATGGCCGACGATTTGGAAGTAGCTCGGGACCAGCAACCCGACGCCCACCGAGGCGGCCGCGAACACCAGCAGCGTCACATTGACCTGCGTCACCACCGGGTTCCGGAACAGCCGCAGGTCGATCAGGGGGTGCTCGGTGCGATACCAGGCGTGCAGGATGAACGCCGCGATCAAGACCAGGCCGACCAGCGCCGGCACCAGCACATAGCGGTCGGCCACCGTGTGCCGTCCCGGAATGGAACACACCCCGCACAAAAAGATCGCCACGCCCGGTGACAGCAGCAGCGCGCCGGTGATGTCGAGCGCCTCCGAGGGGGCCGAGCGGTCCTTGGGGAACAAGAGCGCCGCCAGCGCGAAGGCGGTCAGCCCGATCGGCAGGTTAATCAGGAAGATCCACTTCCAGCCGTAGGCCCCGATCAGCCAGCCGCCCAGGATGGGGCCCCCGATCGGGCCGAGCAGGATGGGGATTCCGCCGACCGCCATCAGCCGGCCGACCCGCTTGGGTCCGGCCTCCCGCGTCAGGATGACGAAGCTGAGCGGCAACAACATGCCGCCGCCGACGCCTTGCACCACGCGAAACAGGATGAGCAGCAATATGTTTGGCGCCACCGCGCACAGCAGCGAGCCCAGCGTGAAAATCAGCACCGAGCCCATGAACAGGCGTTTGGTGCCGAACCGGTCGGCCGCCCAGCCGGTGATCGGGATGACCGTGGCGAAGGCCAGCATGTAGCCGGCGATCGTCCACGAGACGATGGCCTGGTTGGCGCCGAACTGTGCGATGAACGTTCGTTGGGCGACGGCCACGACGGTGCTGTCCAGCACGGCCATGATGCAGGCCAGCCCGCAGACCCCGGCGATCCGGAACAGCGCGGCATCGAGCTTGTCGGGGTACTCGTCGTCGCGCAGGGACGGTCCCGAGGCGGTGGCCAACGGGACGCTGAAAGCTGCAGAACGGGTCTTCTCCATGGCGCCGCTGAGCATATCCGCAGGGTTGCCCCGGCTGAGGCGTTTTACCCCTATTCGCTTATTCGCACGCGTGTAATTCGTTTTCTGTGGTTAAGCGATAAACGCGCTGGTGCTGATCCGGCGGCGCGGTTATGTCATTTGCCGGCGGTTTCGGTGGCGGGCTTTTTCGGCAGAAACGACGCCGGAATGATGGTGCAAACCACCAGCACAACGGCAATCACGAATACCGCGGTATAGGCGTGCGAAAGGTCGTGCAACACATTGCCCCAAAAACCGGGAGCAAGCGATTGCCGGGGTATTGCGGATTGGTCGATCGGCGTCCCGCCGGCGGCCGCCTTCTGGTGCAGGGCGGCCAGCTTGTTGGCGGCGACGATGTTGGGGCTGCGGTTGAACTGGTTGGTCAGGATCATCGACATCAGCGCGGTGCCCATCGAGCCACCCACTTGATGGCTGACGCTCATCAGCGTCGTCCCGCGCGCGATTTGGTGCGGGGCCAGCGCCTGCACCGAGGCGACGGACAGCGGCATCATGGTGCAGCCCATGCCCAGGCCGGTGATCGCCAGCCCGGCCAGCAGCGTCGGCAGGTAAGGGGCCTGCCTGGCGACCCCGAAGGCGAAGGCGCCCAGGCCGGCGGTGATCAGCGCGATGCCGACCAGCACCACCTTGCCCGGCCCCTGCCTGTCCACCAGCGGTCCGGTCAACCGCATGGTCAGCATGGCGCCGAGTCCCTGGGGAATCATGTGCACGCCGGCCTGCATCGGCGTTTGGTGCAGCACCTGCTGGAAATAGCTCGGCAGCAGCAGCCCGGCGCCGAAGAAGGCGGTGGCGAAGACCAGCATCGTCACGTTGGCGTGGGTGAGCACCGGATTGCGGAACAGCCGCAGGTCGATCAGCGGATGATCGGCGCGATGCCAGGCGTGCCCGACGAACCCGGCGATCAGCGTCAGCCCCATCGCCGCCGGTATCAGCACATGCCGGTCCGCGACGGTGCCGCGGCCGGGGATGGAGGACACCGCGAACAGGAACGTGGCCAGGCCCGGCGAGAGCAGCAGCACGCCCACGGCGTCGAAGGTCTCCGAGCGGGCCGGGTGATCGCGGGGGAACACGACGGCGGCCAGGGCGACGGTGAGCAGCCCGATCGGCACGTTGATCAAGAAGATCCACCGCCAGCTCGAGGTGTCGATCAGCCATCCGCCCAGGATCGGGCCGCCGATCGGGGCGAGCAGCATCGGGATGCTCAGGATCGACATCAGCCGCCCGAGCCGCCGCGGCCCCGCTTCCCGGGTCAAGATCATGAAACCCAACGGCAGCAACATGCCGCCGCCGATGCCCTGAACCACCCGAAAGACGATGAGCTGCAAGATGTTTGCCGCTAGCGCGCACAGCAGCGAGCCCAGCATGAAGGCCAGCACCGAGCCGATGAACAGTCGTTTGGTGCCGAACCGGTCCGCCGCCCACCCGGTGATCGGGATGACGGTGGCCAGGGCGAGCGTGTAGCCGGTCATCGTCCAGGCCACCACGGCCTGCGAGGAGGAGAACTGGTCGATGAAGGTGCGCTGGGCGACGCTGACGACCGTGACATCCAGGATCGCCATCACGGTGGCCAAGATGCACACACTGGAGATCCGCAGCAGCGCGGCGTCCAGCTTGTCGGGGTATTCCCGTTCGGTGGCGCCCGGCTGCCCGGTCGGGGCATGCGGCGGCGTTTTGGCCGCTGCGTACGGGGCCTCATCCATGGCGTTGCTTAGCATATCGAACAGACCGGATTCGCCGGCCCCGGCGGCCGCCAATTCAGTTATCGCGCTGGGTGAGCGCATATACGCCTGCTGTCTGCGTGTCCTTCACCATTCCGACACCTGAGATCGTCAAACTGCTGGTGTGTCTGGAAAATTGATCGTCTCCGTCTCGGGCATCGGCGAACGCACCCTGCCCGACGTGGAGGCGTTCTGCGCACAAATGGACGCGCGCAACGTGCCGGTGTCATTGCTGGTGGCTCCCCGGCTGTCCGGCGACTACCGGCTCGACCACGACCCGCGAACCGTCGAATGGCTGACCGGCCGCCGGGCCGGTGGGGACGCCATCGTGCTGCACGGCTACGACGACGCTGCCACCAAGAAGCGGCGCGGCGAGTTCGCGATTCTGCGTGCGCACGAGGCCAACCTGAGGCTGATGGCCGCCGACCGGGTGCTCGAACATCTCGGGCTGCGCACCCGGCTGTTCGCCGCGCCCGGCTGGGTGGTGTCACCCGGGGTCGTCAAGGCGTTGCCGGGCAACGGATTTCGCTTGCTGGCCGACCTGCACGGGATCACCGACCTGGTCCGGCACAGCACCGTGCGCGCCCGGGTCCTCGGCATCGGCGAGGGCTTCCTCAGCGAGCCGTGGTGGTGCCGGATGGTGGTGCTGTCCGCCGAGCGGATCGCCCGCCGCCACGGCGTGGTGCGGGTGGCGGTCGCGGCTCGCCATCTCCGCAAACCCGGCCCGTTGCAGGCCATGCTGGACGCCGTCGACCTGGCCCTGATGCACAACTGCGAACCGACGGTGTATCGCTGGCGCTCCGACCGGGCCGCCCTGGACGCTGCCTGACCAAGCGAGTCGCGCGCGGCGGCCGGGGCACTACCCTGGTCCGACATGAGCGATTCATCGGTGGCGGGTTTCGGCGCGGATGCCATTGTGGTCGGGGCCGGATTGGCGGGCCTGGTCGCCGCCTGCGAACTGGTGGACCGCGGCCTGCGGGTGCTCGTCCTGGACCAGGAGAACAGCGCCAACCTGGGCGGGCAGGCCTTCTGGTCGTTCGGCGGCCTGTTCTTCGTCGACAGCCCCGAGCAGCGCCGGCTGGGCATCCGCGACAGCCATGAACTCGCGCTGCAGGATTGGCTGGGCACCGCGGCGTTCGACCGCCCCGAGGACTTCTGGCCGCGCCAATGGGCGCACGCCTATGTCGATTTCGCCGCGGGCGAGAAACGCAGTTGGTTGCGTGCCCGGGGGTTGAAGCTTTTCCCGTTGGTCGGCTGGGCCGAGCGCGGCGGCTATGGCGCACAGGGACACGGCAATTCGGTCCCCCGCTTCCACATCACCTGGGGTACCGGCCCGGCGCTGGTCGAGATCTTCGCCCGCCGATTGCGGGATCGCTCGACCGTGCGTTTCGCGCACCGCCATCGGGTCGACGAACTGATCGTCGAGGGCGGCGCGGTGACCGGCGTCCGGGGCAGCGTGCTGGAGCCCTCCGCCGCGCCGCGCGGTGTCGCGTCGTCACGAAACACCATAGCGCAGTTCGAGTTTCGCGCCGACGCGGTGATCGTGACCAGTGGCGGCATCGGCGGCAATCACGAGTTGGTGCGCAAGAATTGGCCGAAGCGGATGGGCCGCGTCCCCGAACAATTGCTCAGCGGTGTGCCGGCACATGTCGACGGCCGGATGATCGAGATCACCCAGCGGGCCGGTGCGCGGGTGATCAACCCGGACCGGATGTGGCACTACACCGAGGGCATCACCAACTACGAGCCGATCTGGCCGCGGCACGGCATCCGCATCATCCCGGGCCCGTCCTCGCTGTGGCTGGACGCCAACGGCAAGCGGCTGCCGGTTCCGCTCTACCCGGGGTTCGACACCCTCGGCACGTTGGAGTACATCACCAAATCGGGCTTCGACTACACCTGGTTCGTGTTGAACGCCAAGATCATCGAGAAGGAATTCGCGCTTTCCGGCCAGGAGCAGAACCCCGACCTGACCGGGCAGAGCGTGCGTGAACTGCTGCGCAACCGGGCGCGCTCCGGGCCGCCCGGACCGGTGCAGGCGTTCGTCGACCGGGGGGTGGACTTCGTCAGCGCGAATTCGTTGCGCGAGTTGGTGACCGCGATGAACAAGCTGCCCGACGTGGCGCCGCTGGACTACGCCACGGTGGAGGCCGAGGTCACCGCCCGCGACCGCGAGGTGGCCAACAGGTTCAGCAAGGACGGCCAGATCACCGCGATCCGCGCCGCCCGCGGTTATCTGGGCGACCGGCTGGGCCGGGTGGTGGCGCCACACCGGCTGACCGACCCGAAGGCCGGACCGCTGATCGCGGTCAAACTACATATCCTGACGCGAAAGACGTTGGGCGGCATCGAAACCGACCTCGCCTCGCGGGTGCTGGGCGCCGACGGCACCCCGCTCACCGGACTGTACGCGGCCGGCGAGGCGGCCGGATTCGGCGGCGGCGGGGTGCACGGCTATCGCGCGTTGGAAGGCACCTTCCTCGGCGGGTGCATCTTCTCCGGCCGCGCTGCCGGTCGCGGCGTCGCCGACGACATCACCTAAGAGGCCGAGCGCTAGAAGGTGACGGCGTCCTCTTCGGGCAGCACCTGGAAGTCGGTGCTGGTCATCTCCGAGAGCCGGCCGTAGTAGATGCCGCGCGCGTCCGGGGCGATGATGCCCTGGTGGATGGGGACGGCGCGGGCGGGCGCCACGGCGCGCAGGTAGTCCACCGCCTCGGACACCTTCATCCACGGGGCCGCGGCCGGGGTGGCCAGCACGTCCACCGGCTCGTCGGGCACGAACAGCGCGTCGCCGGGATGCATCAACCGGGCGCGATGGCCGCCGTCGCCCACCAGAAACGAAATGTTCTCTATCACAGGGATTTCCGGGTGGATCACCGCATGTTTACCGCCGACCGCGCGAACCGTCAGCTCGCCGATCTGCAGCTCGTCGCCGACGTGCACCGCCCGGCAGGGTGCGCCCAGTTGGGCGGTGGTCTGTGGGTCGGCGTACAGCGCGGCATCCGGGTTACCCTCGAGCAATGCCGGCAGCCGGGTGGCGTCGATGTGGTCGGGGTGCTGATGGGTGATCAAGATAGCGGTGAGGCCGGTGATGCCCTCGAAACCGTGTGCGAAGGTACCGGGGTCAAAGAGCACTCGGGTGTGGTCGAACTCGGCAAGTAGGCACGAATGGCCGAAATGCGTCAGTTGCATATCTACGATTGTGCCTTGATGGACAAGCTGCCGATGCGCGTCTTCCTGGCCACCATGGTGGTCGCCGGCAGCTTCGCGGTTGCTCTGATCGTCGTCATTCCTGCGTACGGCGAGCCCGAGACTTGCCCGGCGATATGCGACCGGATCCCCAACACCGCGTGGATCGATCAGCATGCGGTGCCGCTGGATGCGGTGTACCACTGGCCCGCGCTCGCCGGTCAGGCGGCGCACACCACCGGCGCGGCGCCCGGCCCGCGTTTCCGGTTCGAGGAGCTGTGCGGCGCGCCGGCCCTGCCGCAGGACCCGCGCGACTCGGCGGTGGTGGCGCGTTCGACGGTTGCCCATCCCGACGGGCAGTGGCAGCTGCAGGCGCAGGTGCTGCACTGGCGCGGCGACACCGCCCACGGCGGCGCCGTCGCGGCCACGGTGTTCGGCAACGCCGTCGCCGCGCTGCGCGGCTGCCAGCAGCGCGCGCCGCAGGAATCGCCGTCGCTGACCAGCGACGAGCCGACCCGGATGGCCGCCGTGATCAGCGGCCCGGTGGTGATGCACACCTATCTGCTGGCGCACCCGGCCAGCAGCACGATCAGCGAGCTGACGCTGTGGTCGTCGGCGCCGCCGCAGACGCCGTGGCCGGCGATGGCGGACGACCCGGTGCTGGGCGCCATGAACGCGTCGTTGTGCGAGGCCTACATCGCCTCGTGCCCGTGATCCCGAGCTGCGCTTTCGCCGGTAGAGTTGGCGCGGAAAACGCCAACACAGGAGGAGCGCCGGTGGCCCGGGTGATCGTGAGTGTGATGCCCAAAGCGGAGATCTTGGACCCGCAGGGTCAGGCGATTGTCGGCGCACTGGGCCGGCTCGGGCATTCCGGGATCTCAGATGTGCGGCAGGGCAAGCGATTTGAGCTCGAGGTCGATGACAGCGTCGACGATGCGGCGCTCGCCGAGATCGCCGAAACGCTGTTGGCCAACACCGTGATCGAGGACTGGACGATCAGCCGGGAGACGCAGTGACCGCACGCATCGGGATCATCACCTTCCCCGGGACGCTCGACGACGTGGACGCCGCGCGGGCGGCGCGACGGGTCGGTGCGCAGCCGGTCAGCCTGTGGCATGCCGACGCCGACCTCAAGGGCGTCGACGCGGTGGTGGTTCCCGGCGGCTTCTCCTACGGCGACTACCTGCGGGCCGGGGCGATCGCCCGGTTCGCCCCGGTGATGACCGAAGTCGTCGACGCCGCCCGCCGCGGAATGCCGGTGTTGGGAATTTGCAACGGTTTTCAGGTGCTCTGCGAGGCCGGGCTGCTGCCCGGCGCGTTGACCCGCAACGTGGGTCTGCACTTCATCTGCCGCGACGTGTGGCTGCGGGTGGCCTCGACGTCGACGGCGTGGACGTCGAGGTTCGAACCCGACGCGGATCTGCTGGTGCCGCTGAAATCCGGTGAGGGCCGCTACGTCGCCCCCGCCGACGTGCTCGACGAACTCGAGGGCGAGGGACGGGTGGTGTTCCGCTACCACGAGAACCTCAACGGTTCCCAGCGCGACATCGCCGGCGTCAGCTCCGCCGACGGCCGCGTGGTGGGGCTGATGCCGCATCCCGAACATGCCATCGAGGCGCTGACCGGGCCTTCCGACGACGGCCTGGGCCTGTTCTATTCGGTGCTGGACGGCGTGCTCGCCGGCTGAGCGCCGGGACGTCAGCCCGCGTCGCGCAGCAACGGTGCGTGCGCCGACGGTGCGGCGGGGTTCAACTCCTCGAAGAGTTGGGTCGCGTCCGCGATCGTCTCGTCGAGAAAAGCGGCGAAATCGGTGAAGCCGACGCCGTTTCGGATCCATTGCGACTTGCGCGCCGTGACGCCGATCCGCTGCGGATCCGACGAACCGTGCACGATCGCGGTGACGCGCCGGCCCAGACGGTTCCACCGGTCGGAAAAGTAGGTCAGCCACGGGCGGTCGGACGCGGGGAAGTAGCACCCCGGACTGACCCGGATGATCAACACGTCGTCGTGCGCGGGCGAAATCTCGAAGTGGACATGCAGCCGCCGCGGAGCGGCGGTCACGAAGAAGTATTCGCCGTCGTGGTGGCCGCGAAAATACCGCCGGCCGCGCGTGCGCAAGTAGCGCTCCACCAGGTTCGCGCAGCTCTGCTCGTTCGTCATGACGAACATGCTGCCGCCGGCGAATTTGCGGACGCTGGGAGCCAACCGGTGCGCCACCGAAGAATCTGTTGAGAATTCGCTGAGTCAGCGGCTCCGCTCCACGATCCCGGCGCCCGGTCCGGGCACCGTGCGCGGCAGCGTGACCGAAAACCGGTACCGCTCCGGGCGATAGTGGAACTCCACCACCTCAAGGGGCGTGTCGTCATGGCCGTAACTGGTGCGTTCGAGCACCAGCACCGGCGACCCCAACGGCAGATTCAGGGCGCCGGCCACTTCCACGGAGGCGCCGGCGGCGTGGATCTCGTAGCTGGCTCGGGCGATCGGGGTGTCGAGTCGCCGCTCCCACATGGTGTAGGTGCTTTCCATCGCCCGCCCGGTCTGCGTGTCGGTCGCGCTCTTCAGCAACGGTTCGACGGCCTTGCCCAACCCCGGCGGCAGGTAGGCGATCATCAGGGCCAGCGGCTGCTCGCCGTCGCGGAAACGCCGGTGCACGCAAAGGACTTTGGTCAGGTGCAGCGTTTCGGCGATGCGTTGCGGGGCGTCCTCGACGCGATGCGACAGCACGTCGACGTTCGGGGTGATGCCCGAGGCGGCCAGCACCTCGGTGATGGTGCGCACGCCGGGCCCGAGTTCCTGCTTGACCGGGTTGGCCACGAAGGTGCCCAGGCCCTGGCGGCGCACCAGCCAGCCCTGGCGTTCGAGCAGCCCGACCGCCGCGCGCACGGTGACCCGGCTCACCCGGGTGCGATCGACCAGCTCTCGCTCGGTGGGCAGCCGCGCACCGCGAGGCAGCCGCTGTTTGACGATGGCCGCCTTGAGCGCTTCGGCGAGCTGGGTGCTGGCCGGCACGCTGCCCCGGGAGATCCGCAGGTCGGCGGCGTCGAGGTCGAGCTGGTCGGGGACCACGAGATGTATTAAAACGTCTCATTTGCTGGCCGTAAAGCGCGAGCACCGCAAGCACGACCGCCGTCGCCAACCGGGTAGGCGGAAAATATTGGCGTACAACGGGTTTCGGGTCGCCGTGGCGTCAGTCGGGATCGGTCAGCGGATACAGCGCGGGCAGGTTGACCACGATGGCCTCCTGGGTGCTGCGCGCGATTACCACCTCGGCGGTGGTGTGCGGGTCGGGGTTTTCCTCCCGGTGCGGCAGGTAAGGCGGGATGAAGACGTAGTCACCGGGCGCGGTGGCGATGCGGACTTCATGGACACCGTCGTGAAAGACGAACTCCGGGTTGCCGGTTCGCACATAGATCGCCGTCTCGGATTCGCCGTGGTGATGGTTGTCCGACGCCGATCCGGGGAACGCGTGCGTCTCACCCATCCACAGCTTTTCCGACCCGACCGAGTTGCCGGACAGCGCGGCGAAGCGCCGCAGGCCCTCCGACTGTGCGGTATCGGAGCTGAGCTGTGACGCCTTGACGTGATACACGCGGTTGCGCGCGACGTGCGGTGTCGCGTCGTCGAAGTCCGGGTGAAATCCGTCCGCGGTGGCCATTGGTTCTCACGAGGTGAGCGGGACGGCGGCCTCGGCGGTGTAGCACAAGAAGGTCAGCGTCTCCTGCAGGTACAGCTGCACGGTGTCCGCGTCGTGACTGGTGTAGCCGATCGACACGTCGGTCCCGAGTTGCAGGTCGAAGTCGCCGCCGCGGGTGGTCAGCACGAAAGCACCGTCGATGGCCGGCGCCCAGATGATGTCGCCGGGAACCAGCCGGTCGATGTGTTCGAGGATCGGATAGCCGTGTTCGGTGGTCTCGCTGACCTTGGTGTAGACGTCGGCGGACAGCAGCACCGAGTAGGGGCCGTCGACACCGGCCAGCCGGAGTTCGGAGATCGCCTGGGTGATCACGTCCGGAATCTCGCGGGGGTCTGGCGGCAGGGCCAGCGGCTTGTTCGAGCTGGCCGAACGGATGCCGTCGATCGACGCGGCCGCGTAGCCCTCGAAGATGGCCCGGTCTTCCACGAACGCCAACTTCTTGGCGGCCTCCTTGACCGGATCCCAGTCCGAGTCGTTGGCGCCGCGCTCGACGTTGTCGATCTCGTAACGCGACAAGGTGAACGGAACCCGCAGCCGGACAAGGGGTTTGCTGGCCCGCAGGTGGGCCACCACACCGTTGGTGGGTGCCTCGACGTCGATCAGTCGGCCGGTGCTGACCGCCGCGGCGGCCGGACCGCCGGGCTCGCTCACGTCGACCACCCGCCGGCCGGCGACATGGCGCTTGAAGGTCCGGCTGGCCTCCAATTCGATTTCACCCCAAGCGGCTTCGGTGACCGGTGCCAGATCGCGGTAGAGGTTGTTCATCGAGTTGTTCCTTTCAAGCTGCCGATCGACAGTGAGCCGTTCCGCGCCGGGGGTGCCGCCGGCATCGCAGGCGCGGGCAGGGGTGGCGGGTCGTCGAGGAAATCGACGCTGGGAGAGAAGAACAGTCCACCGGTGACCGCGGTGGAGAAATCGAGGATGCGATCGGTGTTGCCGGGCGGGTCGCCGAGGAACATGTTGCGCAGCATCTGTTCGGTGACTCGCGGGGTGCGCGAGTAGCCGATGAAATAGGTGCCGTATTCGCTCTTGCCGAGTTCGCCGAAGGGCATGTTGTGCCGGACGATTTTCAGCTCGGTGCCGTCGTCGTCGGTGATGACGTTGAGCGCGATGTGGGCGTCGGCGGGTTTGACGTCGTCGTCGAGTTCGATGTCATCGAGCTTGGTGCGCCCGATCACGTTCTCCTGCTCGGTGACCGACAGCGCGGTCCACGCCGACATGTCGTGCAGGTACTTCTGCACGTGGACGTAGCAGGAGCCGGCGAAGTCGGGGTCCTCGTCGCCGATCGCGGTGGAGCTGACGGCCAGTGCGCCGTCGGGGTTTTCGGTGCCGTCGACGAACCCGAGCAGGTCGCGGTTGTCGAAGTACCGGAAGCCGTGCACCTCGTCGACGACGGTGACGGCGCCGGCCATCGATTTAAGGATCCGGTCGGCCAGTTCGAAACAGACGTCCAGGCTTTCGGCCCGGATGTGGAACAACAGGTCCCCGGGTGTGGCGGGAGCGGTGTGCCGCGGCCGTGCAGCTCGACGAAGCGGTGCAGCTCGGCGGGGCGCGGCCCGGAGAACAAACGGTCCCAGACGTCCGAGCCGATCGAGGCGATCGCCGACAACCGCTTCTGCGGCTCGCGGAAACCGATCGCGCGCACCAGCCCCGAGATGTCCTGCAGCGCCTCGTGCACGGTCGCCTCGCCGCCGTCGTCGACGGTCAGCACGAGGAAGATCGCCGCCGGGGTGAGCGGCGCGAGGATGGGCTGTGGCTGGACGGGGGGCACGTGGATGACCCTAACGTGAACGCCGTGACGGCGGACAGCCATGATGTTCACCATGTCCGGCGGGCCTCGAAACCAGACGAAGTCCTCAGCGAGTGCGCAAGGGCTCTGCGAGTTCATCGACGCCTCTCCGTCGCCGTTTCACGTCTGCGCCACGGTGGCCGCTCGGCTGATCGCTGCCGGGTACACCGAACTGGACGAGGCTAAACACTGGCCATCGCAGCCCGGCCGCTACTTCACCGTGCGGGCCGGCTCCCTGGTGGCCTGGAATTCAACCGGCGCCGACGGCCCGTTCCGGATCGTCGGCGCGCACACCGACAGCCCGAACCTGCGGGTCAAGCAGCATCCCGACCGGACGGTCGCCGGGTGGCGGGTGGTGGCGCTGCAGCCCTATGGCGGCGCCTGGCTCAACTCGTGGCTGGACCGCGACCTGGGCATCAGCGGACGCCTGTCGGTGCGCGACGGTTCCGGGCTCAGCCACCGGCTGGTCCGCATCGACGAGCCGATCCTGCGGGTGCCGCAGCTGGCCATCCATTTGGCCGAGGACCGCAAGTCGGTGACGCTGGATCCGCAGCGGCACGTCAACGCGGTGTGGGGCGTCGGCGAGTCGGCGCGGTCGTTCGTCGACTACGTCGCGGCACGGGCCGCGGTGGCGCCGGGCGACGTGCTGGCCGCCGACCTGATGACCCACGACCTGACGCCCTCGACGCTGATCGGCGCCTCGGAGAACGGAACTGCCGACCTGCTCAGCGCGCCCCGGCTGGACAACCAGGCCAGCTGCTACGCGGGCCTGGAGGCGCTGCTGGCGACCGAGCCGAGCGGGCCGCTGCCCGTCCTGGTCCTCTTCGACCACGAGGAGGTCGGGTCGTCCTCGGACCACGGCGCGCACTCCGACTTGCTGAGCACCGTGCTGGAGCGAATTGTGTTGGCGGCCGGCGGTACTCGGGAGGACTACCTGTCCCGGCTGCCGGCCTCGCTGCTCGTCTCGGCGGACATGGCACACGCCACCCACCCCAACTACCCGGAGCGCCACGAGCCCGGCCACCCGATCGCCGTCAACGCCGGACCGGTGCTCAAGGTGCACCCGAACCTGCGCTACGCCACCGACAGCCGCACCGCCGCGGCCTTCGCGCTGGCCTGCCGGCAGGCCGGGGTGACGCTGCAGCGCTACGAGCACCGGGCCGACCTGCCGTGCGGGTCGACGATCGGCCCGCTGGCCGCGGCGCGCACCGGCATCCCGACGGTCGACGTGGGCGCGGCGCAGCTGGCGATGCACTCCGCGCGCGAGCTGATGGGCGCGCACGACGTCGCCGCGTACTCGGCCGCGATGCACGCGTTCCTTTCTCCCGGCTAGCGGCATAGGCTCGGCCGGTATGGGGCTCAACGTGGAGATGGTGACCTTCGACTGCCGGGACCCCGCGCGGCTGGCCGGCTGGTGGGCCGAGCAGTTCGGCGGCACGACGCACGACATCCTCGCCGGCGAGTTCACCGCGGTGAGCTTCCCCGAGGGGCTGCGGCTGGGGTTTCAGAAGGTGCCCGATCCCACGCCCGGGAAGAACCGCGTGCACCTCGATCTCGGTGTCGCCGATCTCGACACCGAGGTGTCGCGGCTGACGGCGGCTGGAGCGAACGAGGTCGGCCGGCACCAGTTCGGTGAGAGCTTTCGCTGGGTGGTGCTGGCCGACCCCGAGGGCAATGTGTTCTGCCTGGTGCGCCCGTAGCTAGAGGCGCTTGGCCAACAACTGCTCGGCCATCTGGGCGCCCTTGCGGCTGTCCGACTGCGCTTTACGGAACAGCTCGGCGACGTCGTTGTCCCCGTCGCGCTCGGCGTCCTGAATGTAGGTTTCCAGCCGCAAGGCGTTGTCGAGACACTTCTCGGTGAACCAAATGAGGTTGTAGTTCTTGTCTTTGGTGCCGGTGACATGTCCGGTTTCGACTGTCATTGTCTCCTCCGTTTTGCGTTCGTCCTCGGACACAGGGCGGCTACCCGCCCACCCTGCGGACAAACCTTCGCCGCGGGCTGGCCCCGGCAGCGGCGCCGGCAGGGCCGGTGCGCCATAGACTGGCGGGCGTGACTGTCTCCCCGACGAGTGCGCCCACCCAGGCGATCGACACCGTCGAGCGCGCCGCGACCACCCCCGACGAGCCGCAGCCATTCGGCGAGTTGGGCCTCAAAGACGACGAATACCAGCGCATCCGCGAAATCCTGGACCGCCGGCCCACCGACACCGAGCTGGCGATGTACTCGGTGATGTGGAGCGAGCACTGCTCCTACAAGTCGTCCAAAGTGCACCTGCGCTACTTCGGGGAGACCACCACCGACGAGATGCGCGCCGGCATGCTGGCCGGCATCGGCGAGAACGCCGGCGTCGTCGACATCGGCGACGGCTGGGCGGTCACCTTCAAGGTGGAATCGCACAACCACCCCTCCTACGTCGAGCCCTATCAGGGGGCGGCCACCGGCGTCGGCGGCATCGTGCGCGACATCATGGCGATGGGCGCGCGCCCGGTGGCAGTGATGGACCAGCTTCGGTTCGGCGCCGCCGATGCGCCGGACACCCGCCGCGTGCTCGACGGCGTGGTGCGCGGCATCGGCGGCTACGGCAACTCGCTGGGCCTGCCCAACATCGGCGGCGAGACCGTCTTCGACGCCTGCTACGCCGGCAACCCGCTGGTGAACGCCATGTGCGTCGGCGTGTTACGCCAGGAGGACCTGCACCTGGCCTTCGCCTCCGGCGCGGGCAACAAGATCATCCTGTTCGGC
Organism: Mycobacterium sp. MAC_080597_8934; assembly: GCF_000523975.1. Classification (NCBI taxonomy): domain Bacteria; kingdom Bacillati; phylum Actinomycetota; class Actinomycetes; order Mycobacteriales; family Mycobacteriaceae; genus Mycobacterium; species Mycobacterium sp. MAC_080597_8934. The sequence continues at coordinate 368,965 of NZ_JAOS01000001.1, forward strand.
GCCCGCACCGGGCTGGACGGCATCGGCGGGGTATCGGTGCTGGCGTCGGACACCTTCGATGCGGAGAACTCGCGCAAGAAGCTGCCCTCGGTTCAGGTGGGCGACCCGTTCATGGAGAAGGTGCTCATCGAGTGCTGCCTGGAGCTCTACGCCGGTGGGCTGGTGGTCGGCATCCAAGACCTGGGCGGTGCCGGATTAGCTTGCGCCACTTCTGAATTGGCGTCCGCCGGGGACGGGGGGATGGAGGTCCGGCTGGAGGCCGTGCCGCTGCGCACCGCCGGCATGACGCCCGCGGAGGTGCTGTGCAGCGAATCCCAGGAGCGGATGTGCGCGGTGGTCACACCGGAGAACGTCGACGCCTTCCTGGCGGTGTGCCGCAAGTGGGACGTGCTGGCCACCGTCATCGGCGAGGTCACCGACGGCGACCGGCTGCGGATCACCTGGCACGGGCAGACGGTGGTCGACGTGCCGCCGCGCACCGTCGCCCACGAAGGCCCGGTGTACCAGCGACCGCTCGCCCGCCCCGACACCCAGGACGCCCTGAACGCCGACAGCTCGGCACGGCTGCCCCGCCCGGCCACCGGCGCCGAGCTGCGGGCCACTTTGCTTGCGCTGCTTGGCAGTCCGCACCTGTGCAGCCGCGCGTTCATCACCGAGCAGTACGACCGGTATGTGCGCGGCAACACCGTGCTGGCCGAACACGCCGACGGCGGCGTGCTGCGCGTCGACGAGACCACCGGCCGCGGCATCGCCGTGTCCACCGACGCCTCGGGCCGCTACACCATGCTCGACCCCTACGCCGGTGCGCAGCTCGCGCTCGCCGAGGCCTACCGCAACGTCGCCGTCACCGGCGCCACCCCGGTCGCGGTGACCAACTGCCTCAATTTCGGCTCGCCCGAAGACCCCGCGGTGATGTGGCAGTTCGCCCAGGCGGTACGCGGATTGGCGGATGGCTGTGTGGCCCTGGGGATTCCGGTGACCGGCGGCAACGTCAGCTTCTACAACCAAACCGGGTCGGCGGCGATCCTGCCCACCCCGGTGGTGGGAGTGCTCGGCGTCCTCGACGATGTGAGCCGACGGCTGCCCACCGCCCTGGGCGCCGAGCCCGGCGAAACCCTGATGCTGCTCGGCGAGACCCGCGACGAGTTCGACGGCTCGGTGTGGGCACAGGTGACCGCCGACCATCTGGGCGGCCTGCCGCCCAAGGTCGACCTGGCCCGCGAGAAGCTGCTCGCCGAGGTGCTGCGCGCGGCGTCGCGCGACGGCCTGGTGTCCGCGGCGCACGACCTGTCCGAGGGCGGCCTGGCCCAGGCCGTCGTCGAGGCCGCCCTGGCGGGCGAAACCGGTTGTCGCATCGTGCTTCCCGAGGACGCCGACCCGTTCGTGACGTTGTTCTCCGAGTCGGCGGGCCGGGTGCTGGTGGCGGTGCCGCGCACCGAGGAGAGCCGGTTCCGTTCCATGTGCGAGGCGCGGGGACTGCCGGCGGTGCGCATCGGCGTCGTCGACCAGGCCTCCGACGAGGTCGAGGTGCAGGGGCTGTTCACGGTTCCGTTGGCCGAATTGCGGCAGACCTCCGAGTCGGTGCTGCCCCGGCTGTTCGGATGAACACCCGCCGCCAAACCTGATGCGGCCCAGCCTTTTTCGTCGAACCGCCGCGCTGTCGTTGGCCGGCGCCCTGGTCGGCTGGAGCTTCGCCGGCCCGCGGCTGCCGGCCGGGCTCGCATGGTGCTGCAGGCCGGGATGGGTGCCGCGCTGGTGGCGCTGACGCGGCGCCGCTGGGCCTGCACCCGCCGCGGCTGTGGCCGGGTTGCGGTGCGGGCGGCGGTCGCCGGCTGTGCGGCGGGCGCGGTCGCCGCGACCACTCTGGTGCCCGCGGTGCGCGAGTCGATGGCCGGGCGCGAGCCGCCGGCCCCGGCGCCGGACTGGCTGCTGCTGCGCATACCGGTGGGCACCGTCTGGTCGGAAGAGGCCGCCTTTCGCGCGGCGCTGACCGCCGCCGGCTCCGCCGCGTTCGGCAGACGCGGCGCAATGTTGTTGCAGGCCATAGCCTTTGGGCTCTCACACATCGCCGACGCCCGTGCCATCGGCGAGCCGGTGGCCGGCACCGTGTTGGTCACTGCCGTCGGGGGCTGGTTCTTCGGCTGGCTCACCGACCGTTGCGGCAGCCTCGCCGCCCCCATGCTGGCGCACCTGGCCGTCAACGAGGCCGGGGCGATCGCGGTGCTCGCGGTGCGGCATCGTTCCGGGCGAAACGCGGCCCCACGAATCTGAGACCCTGGGTCTATGGCGCCCCGCGACAAGCCCGACCCGGCCAAGACCCGGCATGCGGTACTGGCCGTCGCGCAGTGGCTGCGGGACGAGTCCGCTCCCGAGCCCGCCCGCGACGAGGTGGCGACGGCCGTTCGGCTCACCGCCCGCACCCTGGCCGCGGCGGCGCCCGGCCGCAGCGTGGAGCTGCGCATCCCGCCGTTCGCCGCGGTGCAGTGCATCCCCGGGCCCGCCCACACCCGCGGCACGCCGCCCAACGTGGTGGAAACCGAACCGCGGACCTGGCTGCTGCTGGTCACCGGCAAGCTGGCGTTCGCCGACGCCAGGCGCACCGGTGCGCTGCGCCTTTCCGGCTCCCGCGCCGGTGAGATCGAACACTGCCTGCCCCTGTTCGACGTGGGCTGAACATAACCCTGAAGTGCAGGTTTACCCCGGCGGGCCGGGATTTCGCCGGTCAACACGCCCGGCGGATTCGGCGGCGCGGCCGCGCTGCCCGTAGACTCCGTTACGTCACCAACCGTTCCCCGGGGAGCCGCCCAATCGTGACCGTCGCCGAACCCGAGCAGGACTTCAACGCACCCCGCGAGGAATGCGGTGTATTCGGGGTCTGGGCCCCGGGCGAGGAAGTCGCCAAACTCACCTACTACGGCCTCTACGCGCTGCAGCATCGCGGGCAGGAGGCCGCCGGCATCGCCGTCGCCGACGGATCCCAAGTGCTGGTGTTCAAGGACCTGGGCCTGGTCAGCCAGGTGTTCGACGAGCAGACGCTGGCCGCGATGCAGGGCCACGTCGCCATCGGGCACTGCCGCTACTCCACCACCGGCGACACCACCTGGGAGAACGCGCAGCCGGTGTTCCGCAATACTGCGGCCGGCACCGGAGTTGCCTTGGGGCACAACGGAAATCTGGTCAACACCGCCGAGCTGGCCGCGCGGGCCCGCGACGCCGGGCTGATCGCCAAGCGCGCGCCGGCCCCGGCGACCACCGACTCCGACATCCTGGGCGCGCTGCTGGCGCACGGCGCCGCCGACTCCACCCTGGAGCAGGCCGCGCTGGACCTGCTGCCCACGGTGCGCGGCGCCTTCTGTCTGACCTTCATGGACGAGAACACGCTCTATGCGTGCCGCGATCCGCATGGGGTGCGGCCACTTTCGCTGGGACGGCTGGACCGCGGCTGGGTGGTGGCCTCCGAGACCGCCGCGCTCGACATCGTCGGCGCCTCGTTCGTGCGCGACATCGAACCGGGCGAACTGCTGGCGATCGACGCCGACGGAGTGCGCTCCACCCGGTTCGCCAATCCCACCCCGAAGGGCTGCGTCTTCGAGTACGTCTATTTGGCGCGACCGGACAGCACCATCGCCGGCCGGTCCGTGCACGCCACCCGGGTCGAGATCGGCCGGCGGCTGGCCCGGGAACGCCCCGTCGAGGCCGACCTGGTGATCGGGGTGCCCGAGTCGGGCACCCCCGCCGCCGTCGGCTACGCCCAGGAATCCGGCATCCCCTACGGACAGGGGCTGATGAAGAACGCCTACGTGGGGCGCACCTTCATCCAGCCGTCGCAGACCATCCGTCAACTCGGTATCCGGCTCAAGCTCAACCCACTTCGCGAGGTGATCCGCGGCAAACGGCTCATCGTCGTCGACGACTCCATCGTGCGCGGCAACACCCAGCGGGCGCTGCTGCGGATGCTGCGCGAGGCCGGCGCCGTCGAGGTGCACGTGCGCATCGCCTCGCCGCCGGTCAAATGGCCCTGCTTCTACGGCATCGACTTCCCGTCGCCGGCCGAACTGATCGCCAACGCGGTCGAGGACAAACACGAGATGCTCGAGGCGGTGCGGCACGCCATCGGCGCCGACTCGCTGGGCTACATCTCGCTGCGTGGCCTGATCGCAGCCTCCGAGCAGCCGGCGTCGCGGCTGTGCACCGCCTGCTTCGACGGCCAGTACCCGATCGAACTGCCCGGCGAGACGGCGTTGGGCAAGAACGTCATCGAGCACATGCTCGCCAACGCGGCCCGGGGCGCCGGGCTCGACGACCTGGCGGCCGACGAAGTGCCCGTCGTCCACTGAGCGGCTCGTTCGCCGACGTTTGATACCGGCGGTCAGCGCCGACCGGTAGCCTTTATCGCGATGACGGATCCCGGAAAAAGCCCCGGACGCCACTCGGGCAGTCAGGGCATCACCTACGCGTCGGCCGGGGTGGACATTGAAGCCGGCGATCGCGCTGTCGAATTGTTCAAGCCGCTGGCGACCAAGGCCACGCGACCCGAGGTGCGGGGCGGCCTGGGCGGATTCGCCGGCTTGTTCGCGCTACGCGGCGAGTACCGCGAGCCGCTGCTGGCGGCCTCCACCGACGGCGTCGGGACCAAGCTGGCGGTCGCCCAGGCGATGGACAAGCACGACACCGTCGGGCTGGACCTGGTGGCGATGGTGGTCGACGACCTGGTGGTGTGCGGCGCCGAGCCGCTGTTCTTGCAGGACTACATCGCGGTGGGCCGCACGGTGCCGGAACGGTTGAGCGCCATCGTCAGTGGCATCGCCGAGGGCTGCGTGCGGGCCGGCTGCGCGCTGCTGGGCGGGGAGACGGCCGAACACCCGGGCCTGATGGAACCCGACCACTACGACATCTCGGCCACCGGCGTCGGCGTGGTCGAGGCCGACGACGTGCTGGGGCCGGATCGGGTCAAACCCGGCGACGTCATCATCGCGATGGGCTCGTCGGGTCTGCACTCCAACGGATACTCGTTGGCCCGCACCGTGTTGCTCGAGATCGACCGGATGAACCTGGAAGGCTATGTCGAGGAGTTCGGCCGCACACTGGGCGAAGAGCTGCTCGAACCCACCCGCATCTATGCCAAGGACTGCCTGGCGCTGGCCGCCGAAACCCACGTGCGCACGTTCTGCCACGTCACCGGTGGGGGACTGGCCGGCAACCTGGCGCGCGTCATCCCGCACGGGCTGGTCGCCGAGTTGGACCGCGGCACCTGGACCCCCGCGCCGGTGTTCGCCATGATCGCCCAGCGCGGCCGGGTGACCCGCGAGGAGATGGAGAAGACGTTCAACATGGGTGTCGGCATGATCGCCGTCGTCGCCCCCGAGGACACCGACCGGGCCCTGGCCATCCTGACCGCCCGGCACCTGGACTGCTGGGTGCTGGGCACCGTGGGCAAAGGCGGCAAGGCGGGACCGCGGGCCAAACTCGTGGGCCAACACCCGAGATTTTGAACGAGATTTTGCAATGGCCGCGCCGCGGTAGAACCAACACGGCGCCGGTGCAGTACGCATCGGCGCCGGATTGTCGCTGTTAGCCTCGCCAGCCGTCCTGGTCGTCCCAGGGTTGGTCGGAGCCGTCGGTGTCCAGGTCGTTGGAGTCGTCCGAACCCGTTCCCGACAGCTCGCGCTGAAGCCGCTGGAAGTCGGTCTGCGGAGAACTGTATTTGAGTTCTCGTGCAACCTTGGTCTGCTTTGCCTTAGCCCGGCCGCGGCCCATGGGGGAACCCCCTCGCGCAATAACGGAGCGGCCTAACGAGTAGGCGGCTCCGATCTCCTGGTGTCGTATTGTCCTGTCGACAGTTTACCGTGCCTCGCCACTGGGCGTCGGCGCCCCCTGCTCGCTGTGGCGGACGTTACCGTTCATTATCCCGCACCGCCCCGCAACCGTTCAACGGCCAACCGCCCGGCGCCGATCTGCTCGGCTGCAGGCAGCGAATCGGGGTCGATCACCGCGGCCACCGCGGCCTGCGGACCGGTTGCCAGCGCGGTGTCGGCGGGCAGCCCGCGCTTGAGCAGCGCCAGGGCGATCGGCCCGAGATCGACGTGGTCGACCACGGTGCCCAGCCGGCCGACCGCGCGCCCGCCGGCCTGCACCGGATCACCCGTCGCGGGCCGATCCACCGAGCCGTCGAGGTGCAGCAGCACCAGCATGCGGGGCGGTCGGCCCAGGTTGTGCACCCGCGCGACGGTCTCCTGCCCGCGGTAACAGCCCTTGTCCAGGTGGACGGCGCCCTGGCCGGGGCCGCCGATCCAACCCACTTCGTGCGGGATCGTGCGCTCGTCGGTGTCCACGCCGAGCCGCGGCCGCCGGGCGGCCACCCGGTGGGCCTCGTACGCCCATACGCCGCCGGGCCGTACTCCGGCCTGCGCCAAGCGATTCCGCCAGTCGGCGGCCTCGGCGCGCGGAACCACGAGGTCCAGTTCCAGCCGGCCGGCGGGGCCGGCCGGCATCCGGCGCAGGAAGCCGCCGCGGGTGGGCACCGCGGCCGCCTCGGCGGGCAGCGCATCCACCCCGAGCGCGTCGAGCACGGCCCGCTCCGCCAGCTTCGGGCCGAGCAGCGAGAGCACCGCCAGATCGGCGGCGGCCGGGGTGACGTCGGACCAGAACACCATCTTGCGCAGGTAGTCCAGCAGCGGCCCGGCCCGCCACGGCTCGGTGTCGAGGTAGGTGGTGCCCGCCAGCTCGGTCTGGATCCAGTGGTCCTCGACTCGGCCCTGGCCGTCGAGGCTCAGGTTCTGGGTGCTGGCCCCCTCGGGCAGGTCGCTGACGTATTGCGTCGAGATGCTGTGCAACCAGGTCTGCCGGTCGGCGCCGGTCAGGGTGAGCACACCGCGGTGTGACCGGTCGATGACCAGCGCCTCGGTCTCGGCCGCGCGCTGCTCGCCCAAGGGGTCGCCGTAATGCCAGACGGCGCCCGCGTCGGGTCCGGTGTCGGGGGCGGGGACTGGGTGGGTCACGAGTCAACTCTACGGACCGCGCGCGGCCCGCCTCGGGTGTGCGGCCGGCTTCACACTCGGCGGGCGACCGCGAGCCGATAGGCTTCACGACCATGGCTGGCCGGACGGGAGTGATCGTCACGCTGGACGGCGAGGTGCATGCGCCGGACGCGCCGCTGCTGCACGCCGACGACCTGGCGGCGGTGCGCGGCGACGGTGTCTTCGAGACGCTGTTGGTGCGCGACGGCCGGGCCTGCCTGATCGAATCGCACCTGCAGCGGCTGACCCAGTCGGCCGCGCTGACCGAGCTGCCGGAGCCGGATCTGCCGCGCTGGCGGAGCGCGATCGAGGCGGCCACCCGGCGGTGGTGTGCGGGCGGCGCCGACGAAGGCGCGATGCGGTTGGTCTACAGCCGCGGTCGGGAGGGCGGTTCGGTGCCGACGGCCTACGTCATGGTCACCGCCGTCCCCGACCGCGTCACCGCGGTCCGGCGCGACGGGTTGGCGGCGATCACCCTCGATCGCGGGCTGCCCGCCACCGGTGTCGACGCAATGCCGTGGCTGCTGGCCGGCGCCAAGACGCTGTCGTACGCGATCAACATGGCGGCCCTGCGTCATGCCGCCCGCCACGACGCCGGCGACGTCGTCTTCGTCAGCACCGACGGCTACGTCCTGGAAGGCCCGCGCTCGACCGTGGTGATCGCCACCGACTCCGAGGCGCCCGGCGGCGGCCCGTGCCTGCTGACGCCGCCGCCGTGGTATCCGATCCTGCGCGGCACCACCCAGCAGGCGCTGTTCGAGGTGGCCCGGGCCAAGGGCTACGACTGCGACTACCGGGCGCTGCGGGTCGCGGATTTGTTTGCCGCCCAAGGTGTTTGGCTGATCTCCAGCATGACGTTGGCCGCAAGGGTGCACACCCTCGACGGGCGCCCGCTGCCGCGCGCGCCGATGGCGGCCGAGTTCGCCGAGTTGGTCGACGCCGCCATCGTCAGCGATCGCTGAGCGCTGAATTCTGTTGTCGGCTCGCCGATCCGCGGGTACGGTCGGCCGTACACAAGGAAGGAGGTGGTCCGCGAAATTGATAGCTTCATGGACATGTGAGGTGGCTGCGCGCTAGCTGCGCCGGCTTTCGAAGAGCCGGCGTTATTTGTGCGCTGGCGAATTCCCCGTAGTCACCCGGCCCCCGAGCTTCCGGTTTTTGTCCGACCAGGAACACGGCTCGGGGGCCGCTCCATGTTCGGGGCGGATGTGCCTGGCCCAGACAGGCCGGCCGCTACCCGGCGAACCGGGACAGTCGCGCCGACAGATGCGGCACCAGCCCGCCGTCGGCATCCACCCGTTCCTCGACGTAGGCCAGATCTCCGCCTTCGACGATGCCGTAGAGCCGTTTGGCGCCGCCCACCAGCACACCGGATCGGCTGCGGGCCAGCGCATCGGTCACCAGCTCCCACGACGACTGGGTGCGCGGGCGCCCGTAGAACAGTTCGACGTAGCCCGCCGAATGCGCCAGCAGCAGTTCGATCGCCTGGGATTCGCTGGGATCGTCGGGATCGCGGACAAACCGCCAGAAACCGGTCTCGCGCAGGCCGCGCTCCTGGTAGTCACCCGTCTCGTTCAGCCGCCAGGACCTGGCCTCCCAGTTCAGGTAGTCGCCGCCGTCGTGGGAGACCACGATCTGCTGCCCGAACCGGTAGTCGCCGTCATGGCCCCGGCCCTCGCCCTCGCCGCGCCACACTCCGACCAGCGGCAGCAGTGCCAGCAGCGCGTCGCTGAGGTTGGCGCCCTCGCGCAGGTTCGCGGTGTCAGCGGGCAGGGGCAGGTCGTCGAAGGACGGGATGTTACGGCCGGCGGTCAGCTTGGCGCGCTCCGCGGCGGCGGCCACCGCCCGGTCGCCGGAGCTCGCCGGCCCCGACGGATCGTCGCCGGCGGGAGTCACGACTCGTCGGTGATGAGCCGGTACAGCGTGTAGAGCGCAAACCAGGAAATCACCACGACCGCCACGACCAGCATGATCTCGAAGAACAACACCACGGGGACAAGTCTATTCGTTCCCCGCTGTCCCGATCGGGTCAGCCGGTGCGTCAGGCGATCTTGACGTCGACCTCGTGGATGCCCGCACCCGACGGGGTGACCACGGCGTTGCCGTTACCGGCCGCCGAGAGTGCGCGCAGCGTCCAGGATCCCGGAGCGGCGAAGAAGCGGAAATCGCCGGTGGCCGACGCCACCACCTCGGCGGTGAACTCGTCGGACGAGTCCAGCAGACGCACGAACGCGCCGCCCACCGCCTGGCCGTCGCTGTCCACCACGCGGCCGGTGATCACCGTTTCCTTCTCCAGGTCGACGCTGGCGGGCAGCGTCACTCCTTGCTTCGGTGCAGAGCACATATCAGCTTCCCAACTCGATCGGGGCACCCACCAGGGAGCCGTATTCCGTCCAACTGCCGTCGTAGTTCTTCACATTCCGATGCCCGAGCAATTCATAAAGAACGAACCAGGTGTGCGACGACCGCTCGCCGATCCGGCAGTAGGCGATCGTCTCCTTGCCGGTGTCCAGGCCGGCCGCGGCGTACAGCGCGGCCAGTTCCTCGTCGGACTTGAAGGTGCCGTCCTCGTTGGCGGCCTTGCTCCACGGCACGTTGATGGCGCCGGGGATGTGGCCGGGCCGCTGGCTTTGTTCCTGCGGCAGGTGCGCCGGCGCGAGGATCTTGCCGGAGAACTCGTCCGGGGAGCGCACGTCGACCAGGTTCTTGACGTTGATCGCGGCGATCACCTCGTCCCGGAACGCCCGGATGCTGTTGTCCGGTGCGGCCGCGGTGTAGGAGGTCGCCGGCCTGCTGACGGGGTCGCTGGACAGGGTGCGGCCGTCCAGCTCCCACTTCTTGCGGCCGCCGTCGAGCAGCTTGACCTTCTCGTGGCCGTACAGCTTGAAGTACCAGTACGCGTAGGCGGCGAACCAGTTGTTGTTGCCGCCGTAGAGGATCACGGTGTCGTCGTTGGCGATGCCCCGCTCCGAGAGCAGCTTGGAGAACTGCTGCGCGTCGACGAAGTCGCGTTTGACCGGGTCCTGCAGATCGGAGCGCCAGTCCAACTTGATGGCGCCGGGGATGTGCCCGGCGTGATAAGCGCTGGTGTCCTCGTCGACTTCGACGAAGACGACGCCCGGGGTGTCGAGATTGCTCTCGGCCCAGTCGGTGGAGACCAGGACGTCGGAGCGTGCCATGGAGTGGATCCTTTCGATCGCTTTGGTTACGGCGGGTCAGGTGGAGCGCGCCGGGCGCCGGAAGCGGGCCACCAGCGGGTAGAGCTGGCAGCCCAGGCAGATGCCGAAGGCGGCGTTGAGGAACGCGGCGGCCAGGCGGCGGCGGTGGCGGCGAGGCCGAACAGCGAAGCGCCCGCGGCGAATCCGGCGGCTCCGAGCACCGCGAAGATCAGGCCGACGAGTTGGGCGAACTTCAACGGCGGGATGGGCTCGCGCTCCCGCACCGGGCCAGCCGCGGCGCGACGACGGCGGCGAATACTCGCCCGTAGGGGTGCTTGCGCGGTCCGCCGACCGCGCCGATCGCGAAGACGACGGCCTGGCCGGCCAGGATCACCGCCGCGGCGGGCGGACTGACCGCGGACACGGCCAGGGTCAGCACCAGCACTGCGGTGGTGACCCAAGCGGCGAATCGCGGTCCACGCACGTCGACCAGGTCGGGCTGCGTGGTGGTGTTGCTGCTCGGCAAGGTACTACTCCTCGATGCCCTGTTGCTCACGGAAACGATGATGGGAGAGACGCCACGGTCGGGATCCGGGGCCGCTCCGAGTGCTACGCGAAAGCGCGGCCACTCAGCAGCAACAGCAACAACAACAGCCCGCGGTGCGGCGCAGGTCGACTACGCGGCGCTTGGTGAGCATGGGCTCGAGGCGGGCTAACACGTCGGTCAGCTTACCTAATGACACCGTGGTCAGGCCAACAGCGGTTTCAGGGCGGAGCGCAGGTCGGCGGCGCCGGGCACTCCGGAGCTGCGGTAGCGCTGCCGGCCGTCGGCGTCGAAGATCAGCGTGGTGGGCAGCGACAGCACCGCATAGCGGCGGGCGGTGTCCGGGTGGGCGTCCAGGTCGATCTCGACGTGCGCCACGCCGCCCAGGTCGGCGCAGACCTGGTCGACCACCCGGCGCACCCGATCGCACGGCCCGCACCACGGCGCGCTGAAGTGCACGACGGTCGGTCCGTCGCGGGACAGCCCCAGCGCGGCGACGTCGTCGCCGGTGTCGCGCTGCGGCCCCGCGTCGATTTCCCGGATGCGTCCGGAGCGACGGGTCAACAGCCAGCCGGCCAGGGTTGCCGCGGCAAGCACCGCGAGGATCACGACGAGGGTGGTCATGATTGTTTGAACCCTTCGAGGGTCACGGTTACTCCGTACGTGATGCCCTCGATGATCACGTCGGAGCCGCGGGCCCCCTCGGTAGTGGGCGCGACGCCGAAGGGCAGCCGCTGATTGGGCAGCCTGCCGCTGAAGGCGTGCAGCACCGCGTCGTGCTTGTCGGCGGGCACGCTCTGGTCGGCGGTGTCCGATCCGGTCAGGACACCGGTCGGGGTGAACACCAGGGTCGCGGGGTCGTCGGGGGCGATGGACAGGTCGACCGAAACGCTCACCCGGTGGTCGAAGCCGGCCGATTTGGGGGTGCCGGTGAACACCAGCCCGTGACTGCCGGAGATGCCCGAGGCGGTGATGCCCCCGGTGGCGGTGTTGGTCTCCTTGGGCGGCGCCTCCACCATCAGGTCGCTGATGTTCAGATACCGGCCCAGGTGGGTGGAGTCGATGATGATGCGGCTCTCCAGCTTGCGCACCGCGAGCTTGGCGTCGGGTGCGATCAGCCAGGACGCCTGCGCCAGGTCCACCGAGTACATGGTGGCTTCCAGGGTGGCCTTGCCGGTCATCGCATGGCTGACGGCGTTGGCCTTGATCTCCAGCTGGTTGTAGTTGCCGCGCAGGGCCTGCGGAAGGAACGGAAACGCCACGATCGCCACGAACGGGTCGGTGCCCAGGTCGGCGGCCCTGCGCACGCTGGACGACAGCCGGTATTCGGCGTAGATGCTGGTCCCGTAGTCGACGCCGATCGCGCCGAGGGCGACCACGGCCACCAGGATCACCGTCGCGGCCACACCGATCAGCACCTTGCGCACCCGCATATTGTGGCGTAATCCCCGGGAGACGGTCGCCGGCGGACCGCCGGTGGCAGGGCTCACACCGGCTCATGTGCCACGCGAAAAAACCAGGTGACACGTTATCGTTAGATGACCTGGTCATGATGGCGTTGAGAATTGGGAGATGCCGTTCCCCCGAACTGGAGGGACTAGTTGGAGCTACTACTGCTGACCCCGGAGCTGCATCCCGATCCGGTCCTGCCGTCGTTGTCGCTGCTGGCGCACACCGTGCGAACCGCGCCGCCCGAACCTTCCTCGCTGCTCGAGGCCGGAACGGCCGACGCCGTCATCGTCGACGCGCGCACCGATTTGTCGTCGGCGCGCGGGCTGTGCCGGCTGCTGAGCACGGCCGGCCGGTCGGTTCCGGTGTTGGCGGTGGTCAGCGAGGGCGGGCTGGTGGCCGTCAACTCGGACTGGGGTCTGGACGAGATCCTGCTGCCCACCACCGGGCCCGCCGAGGTCGATGCGCGGCTGCGGCTGGTGGTCGGGCGCCGGGGCGGGCTGGCGGACCAGGAAAGCGCCGGCAAGGTCACCCTGGGCGAGTTGGTGATCGACGAGGGCACCTATACCGCCCGGTTGCGCGGCCGCCCGCTTGACCTCACCTACAAGGAATTCGAGTTGCTCAAATACCTGGCCCAGCACGCCGGCCGGGTGTTCACCCGCGCTCAGCTGCTGCACGAGGTGTGGGGATACGACTTCTTCGGCGGCACCCGCACCGTCGACGTGCACGTGCGCCGGCTGCGGGCCAAGCTGGGGCCCGAGTACGAGGCGCTGATCGGCACCGTGCGCAACGTCGGCTACAAGGCCGTGCGCCCGGCCCGCGGCCGTCCGCCGGTGGCCGAGGACGACGACGCCGAGTCCGAGTCCGACTCCGCGTCCGAATCCGACGCCGAGGACGTCCACGATCCGCTGGTCGATCCGTTGCACACTCAGTGACCGCGGCTGACTGGCGCCGCACGCTGAATCCGCAGGAGCAGCTCGAGGTGCGCGAACTCGTCGGTGCGGCAACCGAATTCGATGCGGTGGCGCCCGTCGGCGAGCAGGTGCTGCGCGAGCTCGGGCACGACCGCACCGAGCACCTGCTGATTCGCGGACCGGTGTCCGGCGGCGCCGCCGACGCCGTCGTCGGCTACCTCAATCTCACCCCGCCCCGCGACGCGCAGCCCCAGATGGCCGAACTCGTGGTGCACCCGCGGGCCCGTCGGCGCGGCATCGGATCCGCCTTGGCGCGCGCGGCGTTGGCGAAAACCGGTGCGGCCAACCGGTTTTGGGCGCACGGCACGCTCGAGCCGGCCCGGGCGACCGCGGCGGCGCTGGGCCTGTCGCCGGTGCGCGAACTGATGCAGATGCGACGCTCGCTGCGCGACCTCCCCGACAGCGTGCCCGCGGTGCCCGGGGTGCGCATCCGCACCTACGCGGGCCCGGCCGACGACGCCGAGCTGCTGCGGGTCAACAACGCCGCGTTCGCCTACCACCCCGAGCAGGGCGGCTGGACCGACGTCGAGCTGGCCGAGCGGCGCGCGGAACCGTGGTTCGACCCGGCGGGCCTGTTCCTCGCGTTCGGCGACGACGACAGCGATCGGCCGGGCCGGCTGCTGGGCTTCCACTGGACCAAGGTGCACCTCGACCAGCCCGGCCTGGGGGAGGTGTACGTCGTCGGCGTCGACCCCTGCGCGCAGGGCCGCGGGCTCGGGCAGGCGCTGACGGCCGTGGGGATCGAATGGCTGGCGCGACGGCTGGGTGCCGGCGACTCCGCGGCCGACCCCAGCGTGATGCTCTACGTGGAGGCGGACAACGTCGCCGCGGTGCGCACCTACCAGCGCTTGGGCTTCACCGCCTACAGCGTCGACACCGCATACGCGGTCCCACCGGCGGCCCACTGACCGCGGGTACGAACCCCGGCCGCCCAGATCGTTAATCTGGTCCTTACTACCCAGACGTTGCTGTGCGCCGCGTCGGCGCATATTTTCGCCGCGAGTTGGCAACCTGACAGTCATGCCCGCGGCGCCCGCACGCGTCGGTGAACGTGTCAAGAAAGCGAGATCGTGAGGCTGGACAGGCAGGGCGGGGCGCTGGCCGCCGCGGCGTTGGCGACGGCACTGGGCGCCGCGGCGCTGACCGGCTGCGGGAGCGACGAGAACCACCGCGGGACCGCCGCGCCGAGCATCAGCGGAACCACCGGCACCGCGGGCTGCGGCGGCAAGAACAAGCTGACCGCGGAGGGCTCGACCGCGCAGGAAAACGCGATCACGATGTTCAACCAGGTGTGGGGCCAGTACTGCCCGGGCAAGGGCCTGGCCTACAACCCGACCGGGTCGGGCGCCGGCCGCGAGCAGTTCATCGCCGGGCACGTGGATTTCGCGGGCGCGGACTCGCCGTTGGTCGCCGACCAGATCGGCCCGGCCGCCCAGCGCTGCGGCGGCAACCCGGCGTGGGACCTGCCGCTGGTGTTCGGGCCGATCGCGATCACCTACAACCTGCCCGGCAACCCGGCCCTGGTGGTCAGCAGTGACGCGGTGGCCAAGATCTTCACCGGCAAGATCACCAACTGGAACGACCCGATCCTGGCGGCCCTCAATCCCGGGGTGGCACTTCCCGACACCAAGATCACCCCGATCTACCGGACCGACTCGTCGGGAACCACCGATAACGTGCAGAAGTATCTGACCGCCGCCGCGCCGCAGAGCTGGGCCAAGGGCGTCGGCACCGAATTCCAGGGCGGCGTCGGCGAGGGCGCCGCGAAGTCGGCGGGAGTCATCCAGGCGGTGCGGGCCACCACCGGGGCCATCGGCTACGTGGAGAAGGGCTTCGCCGACCAGGCCGGCATGCCCTACGCCAAGATCGCCACCCGCGGTGGGGTGGTCCCGCTGACCAACGAGACCGCCGGAAACGCCGTCAACGCGGCCAAATTCCTGTCCGAGGGCGACGACCTGGTGCTCGACCTCCACGCCATGTACGCCTCCCAGGAGCCGGGCGTCTACCCGTTGCTGCTGGTGACGTACGAGATCGTGTGTTCGAAGGGGTACGACCCCGAGACGCTGGCGGCCGTGAAATCGTTTCTCGGCGTGGCCGCCACCAGCGGGCAGGACGGCCTTTCCACTGCCGGCTACATCCCGCTGCCCGATAAGGTCAGGCAACGACTGGTGACCGCGATCAATGCGTTGCAGTAGCCCGCGGGCCGGGGTTTCAGGGAGCGACGGCAGGACTGTGGTGGGCGCACCGTGACGGGGTTTTCCGGGCCGAATCCCACCGACGCGGGCTCGGGCGCGGTGGTCGCCGCGCCGTTCCCGGAGCCGTCGGCGACCCCCATCAGCCCCTGGGGGCAGGGGCGACCGCATGCGGGGGACCGGATTTTCCGCCGGCTGGCGCAGGCCTCCGGGGTGCTGATCGTGCTGGTGATCGCCGCGATCGCGGTGTTTTTGCTCGACCGCGCGGTGCCGGCGCTGCAGCGCAACCGCGAGAACTTCTTCGGCTACGGCGGTAACTGGGTCACCACCGACACCTCGGCGATGCATTTCGGGATCGCCAGCCTGCTGCCGGTCACCGTGTTCGTGTCGCTGTTCGCGTTGATCCTGGCGATGCCGGTGGCGCTGGGCGTCGCCATCTTCATCACCCACTACGCGCCGCGCCGCGCCGCCACCCCGCTGGCCTACGCCGTCGACCTGCTGGCCGCGGTGCCCTCGATCATCTACGGCGCCTGGGGCCTGTACGTGTTGGCGCCGCAGCTTCGACCCGTCGCCACTTGGCTCAACCACTCGATGGGCTGGTGTTTCCTGTTCGCCGACGGCAACACCTCGGCGGCCGGCGGCGGCACCATCTTCACCGGCGGAATCGTGCTCGCGGTGATGATCCTGCCGATCATCACCGCCGTCACCCGCGAAGTGTTCATCCAGACCCCGCACGACCAGATCGAGGCCGCGCTGGCGCTGGGCGCGACCCGCTGGGAAGTGGTCCGGACGGTCACGCTGCCGTTCGGCCGGTCGGGCTACATCAGCGGCGGGATGCTGGGGCTGGGCCGCGCCCTGGGTGAGACGGTCGCGCTGCTGATCATCCTGCGGGGCACCCAGTCGGCGTTCGGCTGGTCGCTGTTCGACGGCGGCTCCACCTTCGCCACCAAGATCGCGGGCGCCGCGGCGGAATTGGACGACCGCTTCAAGGCCGGCGCCTACATCGCGGCGGGGCTGACGCTGTTCGTGCTCACCTTCGTGGTCGACGCCCTGGCGCGCGGCGCCGTCGCCGGGGTGGGCAGGCGGGCGGGCCCATGACCTCGATGCTGGACCGCCCGCTCAAGTCGCGGACGTTCTCGCCGCTGTCCCGACGCCGTCGAGCCGCGAATTCCGTTGCGACCGTGCTGGTTTCGTTGTCGTTGCTGGTCGCGGTGACCCCGCTGGTGATGGTGCTGTGCTCGGTGGTCGTCAAGGGATTCAGGGCGATCACCTCGACCGTGTGGTGGTCGCACTCGCAGGCCGGGATGACCGCCTTCGTGACGGGGGGCGGTGCCTATCACGCGCTGGTCGGCACCGTGCTGCAGGGATTGGTGTGCGCCGCGATCTCCATCCCGATCGGCCTGATGGTGGCCATCTATCTGGTCGAGTACGGCGGCGGCACCCCGCTGGGCCGGCTGGCCTCGTTCATGGTGGACATCCTGAGCGGGGTGCCCTCGATCGTGGCGGCGTTGTTCGTCTATGCGCTGTGCGTGGCCACGCTGGGGCTGCCGCGCTCGGAGTTCGCGGTGTCGCTGGCGCTGGTCCTGCTGATGCTGCCGGTGATCGTGCGGGCCACTGAGGAGATGCTGCGGATCGTCCCGGTGGATCTGCGCGAGGCCAGTTACGCGCTGGGCATCACCAAGTGGAAGACCATCGCCCGGGTGGTCCTGCCCACCGGGCTGTCCGGCATCGTCACCGGCATCTTGCTGGCGATGGCCCGGGTGATGGGGGAGACGGCGCCGCTGCTGATCCTGGTCGGCTATGCACAGTCGATGAACTTCGACATCTTCAGCGGGTTCATGGGGACGCTGCCCGGCATGATGTACAACCAGGCGTCGGCCGGCGCGGGCATCAACCCCATCCCCACGGATCGGTTGTGGGGTGCCGCGTTGACCCTCATCCTGGTGATCGCCACGATCAATATCGTGGCCCGGGTGATAACCAAGTTCCTTGGCGCCAGAAAGTCATAGGCAGGAGCACGAGTGGCCAAACGGTTGGACCTCAAGGGTGTCAACATCTACTACGGGTCGTTTCACGCCGTCGCGGAGGTGACGCTGTCGGTGCTTCCGCGCAGCGTCACGGCGTTCATCGGCCCGTCGGGTTGCGGCAAGACGACGGTGTTGCGCACCCTCAACCGGATGCACGAGGTGGTGCCCGGCGGGCGGGTCGAGGGAAGCGTGCTGCTCGACGACGAAGACATCTACGGCCCCGGTGTCGACCCGGTCGGGGTGCGCCGGGCCATCGGCATGGTGTTCCAGCGGCCGAACCCGTTCCCCGCCATGTCAATTCGCGACAACGTGGTCGCGGGCCTGAAGCTGCAAGGGGTCCGCAACCGCAAGGTGCTCGACGAGACGGCCGAGTACTCGCTGCGCGGCGCCAACCTGTGGGACGAGGTCAAGGACCGGCTGGACAGGCCCGGCGGCGGACTCTCGGGCGGGCAGCAGCAGCGGTTGTGCATCGCGCGGGCCATCGCGGTGCAACCGGATGTGCTGCTGATGGACGAGCCGTGCTCGGCGCTGGACCCGATTTCGACGATGGCCATCGAAGAGCTGATCAGCGAGCTGAAGCAGGACTACACTATCGTCATCGTCACCCACAACATGCAGCAGGCCGCCCGGGTCAGCGACTACACCGCGTTTTTCAACCTGGAAGCCGTCGGAAAGCCGGGACGACTGATCGAGGTCGACGACACCGAGAAGATCTTCTCCAACCCCAGCCAGAAGGCGACGGAGGACTACATCTCGGGCCGCTTCGGTTAACTGAGCCCGGCGACGAAGCAGCTCGCGTAGCGAGGTGTGAGGAGTCGGGCAATCGGACCCAGCCCGGCGACGAAGCAGCTCGCGTAGCGAGGTGTGAGGAGTCGGGCAATCGGACCCAGCCCGATTCGCTTACTGCGAGGCGGGTTTCGTCTCTTCCTCGGGCAGTCTGCCGGTGGCCTGGAAGATGACCCGCCTGGCCACCTCGACGGCGTGGTCGGCGAAGCGTTCGTAGAACCGGCCCAGCAGCGTCACGTCGACGGCCGCCGCGACGCCGTGCTTCCATTCACGGTCCATCAGCACCGAGAACAGATGCCGGTGCAGATCGTCCATCGCGTCGTCCTCTTCGCGGATCCGGGCCGCCTTCTCCGGGTCGCGGGACAACACCACCTCTTGGGCGCTGTTGCCCAATTCGACTGCGATGCTTCCCATTTCGGCGAAATAACCGTTCACCTCTTCGGGCAGCGCGTGCTGGGGGTGGCGTCGACGGGCGATCTTGGCGACGTGCAGCGCCAGCGCGCCCATCCGGTCGATGTCCGCCACCATCTGGATGGCGCTCACGATGGCCCGCAGATCGCCGGCCACCGGCGCCTGTAATGCCAACAGTACGAAGGCGGTTTCCTCGGCGCGCGCGCTCATCGCGGCGATCGCTTCGTGGTCGCTGATCACTTGTTCGGCCAGCACCAGGTCGGCCTGCAGCAGCGCCTGGGTGGCCCGCTCCATGGCGACCCCCGCCAAGCCGCACATCTCGCCGAGCCGCTCGGACAACTCCGAGAGCTGCTCGTGGTAGGCGGTTCGCATGTGGTCCAGCGTACGTTCTTCGCGCCCGAAACAGTCGGCGGAACGCCGTCAAAACCGGTTACTCGCAGGTGGTGTCGGCCGCGTTGGTGACCGTCAGGTCCTCGGGCAGCTTGGCCGGCGCGTTGCTCGAGCCACGTTCGATCTGCAGGCTCATCGTCGAGCCGCTGGGTGAGGGAGCGGTGACCGACTTGAAATCGGGGCCCAGCACCACCTGCACGACCTGTCCGTAGCCGGACACCCGCTGCACCTTCGCGTTGGCGAACGAGGACGCCACCGTCGCCGCGGCCTCCTCGTTGCCCGGCGAGAACAACACCGTCGTCGTGTTCACCGAACTCGGATAGTCATCGGGGGTCATCACGTTGAAGCCGTCGCGCTTGAGCTGGCTGGTCGCCGTGGCCGCCAGTCCGCTCTGCGTGGTCGCGTTGGAAACCCGCACCGTCACACCGCTCGGCGAGGTCGTGGTGACCTGCTCGCGCTGCGGCTCCGGCGTCGGGGTGGGCGACTTGCGGGTGGTGGGCGCCTTCGGCGCGCCGGTGGTCGAACCGGAAGCGCTCAAATTCTGTGCGTTCTGGTCGTTTTCCTCGGGCAGCGGGTCGTCGTTGATGATGGCGTCGAACAGCGCGCGCATGTCCGACATCCGGGGCGGCTCGTCGCCGTTCTGGTCGGTGACGCCGGTCGGCACCGTCACGAAGGTGACGTGGCCGGCCGCCATGCCCTGCAACGACTGGCCGAGCTGGACGAGGTCCTTGGACTTCACGTTGTCGACGACGGTGTCGTTGATCACGAGGTTGACGACGTTGTTGAGCTTGTTGAGGTCGAGCAGGGTGTCCGCGGAGATCAGTGACCGCAGCAGCGAGGACAGGAACAACTGCTGGCGTTTGATGCGGCCGTAGTCGCCGTTGACCTCGGTGGTGACCTGGCGGGCCCGCACGTAGTTCAGGGCCGTGTCGCCGTCGAGGACCTGGCGCCCGCCGTGCTCGAGCACCGTGCCCAGCTCGTAGTCGTGCAGCGGGGTGCTCGAGCACACCTCGACACCACCCAGGGCGTCGACCATCTTCGCGAACCCGGCGAAGTCGACGGCGATGAAGTGGTTGATGCTCAGACCGGAGAGCTTCTGGATTTCCTTCACCAGACACTTGGGGCCGCCGAACGCGAACGCCGAGTTCAATTTGGTCTCGGTGTAGACCATCTTCGGGCCCCAGCTCTTGGTCTTCGGGTCATAGATGGGCCCGTACTTGCCGGTGCTGGGGTCCCACGCCTCGCACTGCATCGGGGTGATCGCCAGGTCGCGGGGGAACGACACCGCCACCACGCGTTTGCGGTTGGCCGGGATGTTGACCAGCATCACGGTGTCCGAGCGGGCGCCGTCGGCGTCGTCGGTGCTGCCGGCACCCATGTTGGCGTTGTCGCCGGCGCGCGAGTCCAGGCCGACGATCAGAAAGTCTTCGTCGCCGTACTGTCCGCCCGGGTCCCGGATGTCGCTGGAGTTGCGGTCGAGCGCGTTGATCGTGTTGAGCCGGGCGTTTTTCGACGCGCTCCACTGCCACGCCCCGCCGGTCGTCGCCAGGGCGAGCACGGCGGCCAGGGCCGCCACCGACCGCCCGGCCATCAGCATCGGACGGCGCCGGCGCCGGGGTTCCCCGGCGGCCGTATCGGCGGCGTCGGCGCTCTGCTGGTCGGAGTCCCCGTCGTTGGGGTAGTCGGTGGCCATCAGCTCGCGAAGCTCGGAGACCGCGTCCACCGAGTAGGCCAGGTCGTCGATCACCTGGGTCTGCTGCAGCTCGAGCGGCAGCCCCGACGCGGGCCCGGGCGGCTCGGGCTCGGGTTCGACAGGCTCGGGTTCGAACGGCTCGGTCTCCTCCCGAGCCGCGCGACGGTGCACGGGCCGGTTCGGGGCGCCGACCTTGGCGATCAGATCGGCGACGGTGACGCCGCCGCCGGTGTGGCATCCGCCCGGCTCGTCGTCGTCCTCGGGTGCGGCGACGGGCTCGAGGGCGGCGTCCGGTCGCCATCGGTGCAGGCGGTCGTCGGGCGGGGGTTCGAAGAAGCGCTCCCAGGGAGCGGCGGCCAAGCTGGGCGACGGGCCGACCGGGATCGGTTGAACGCGAGCCGCGCCCGGTCCGTGCCGACCGTTACGAGTGCCGTCGCTCTCGGCGTCACTCATGTCCTACCGGCCTCCGAAGCTCTGATGCAGACGTCAGCGTGTTGGCGTGCCCTCAGCGCGGCACCGCATCCCCGGTGCCGCCGCTGGTGCCACCCTTTTCGTCGCGTTCGCCCGGTGCGTGCCAACCTCATCCGCCACCCATGCGCATGCAACAAAGCCCACATCGTACTGAGTTCTCGGTCCGGACGCGATTCCGCGCGGTGACTCAGCCGCCGGAGTGCATGACGTCGGCGCCGGCCGGCACCGTGCAGTCGTCCGGGTCGTCGAGCCAGCCCTCCGGCAGCACCACCCGGGCGGGTGAACCCTGCCGCCCCCGGGGCCCGGTCGCCTCGTCCGGGAACGGCACCGAGCCGTCCAACCGGTCGAGCAGGCGGTCCAGCTCGTCGAGCGTCTTGACCATCGCCAGCGCGCGCCGCAGCTCGGAACCGGCCGGGAAGCCGTGCAGGTACCAGGCGATGTGCTTGCGGATGTCGCGCATGCCCTTGTCCTCGCCGAAGTGGGCGGCCAGCAGCCGCCCGTGCCGGCGCACGATGTCGGCCACCTGCCCCAGGGTGGGCGGCGTGGGCGGCGGGCTGCCGGTGAACGCGGCCGACAGCTCGGCGAACAGCCACGGCCGGCCCAGACAGCCGCGGCCGATGACCACGCCGTCGCACCCGGTGGCGGCCATCATGGTCAGCGCGTCGCTGGCGTCGTAGATGTCGCCGTTGCCCAGCACCGGAATGGTGCGCACCTGCTGCTTGAGCAGGGCGATCTGTTCCCAGTCCGCGGTGCCGGAATACCGCTGCGCCGCGGTGCGGGCGTGCAGCGCGACCGCCGCGGCACCCTCGGCCTCGGCGATGCGCCCGGCATCCAGATGCGTGTGGTGCTCGTCGTCGATACCGATGCGGAACTTGACGGTCACCGGTATCTCGGTGCCCTGCGTGGCGCGCACCGCCGCGGCCACGATCTGCCCGAACAGGCGTCGTTTGTAGGGCAGCGCCGAGCCGCCGCCGCGCTTGGTGACCTTGGGCACCGGGCAGCCGAAGTTCATGTCGATGTGATCGGCCAGGCCCTCGTCGGCGATCATCTTGGCTGCCGCGTAGGTGGTGGCCGGGTCGACGGTGTAGAGCTGCAGCGACCGCGGCGACTCGTCGGGGGCGAACGTGGTCATGTGCATGGTGGCCGGGTGCCGCTCGACGAGCGCGCGTGCCGTCACCATTTCGCAGACGTAGAGTCCG
Organism: Mycobacterium sp. MAC_080597_8934; assembly: GCF_000523975.1. Taxonomy (NCBI): domain Bacteria; kingdom Bacillati; phylum Actinomycetota; class Actinomycetes; order Mycobacteriales; family Mycobacteriaceae; genus Mycobacterium; species Mycobacterium sp. MAC_080597_8934. Next base: position 391,275 of record NZ_JAOS01000001.1, read on the forward strand.
CTGACCGTCCCGACCAGCTCCCGCTCCAGCTCACGGCACAGGGTGCGAAACGCGACGTTGGTGACCCCGGCCATGGGAGCCAGCACCACCGGGCTGGCCAGCTCGATGGGGCCGATACGCAACGCTGGTTACCGCCGGCTCATTGTCAGCGTGCCCGCGGTGGTGTGCAGCTCCAGCGCGGTGGTCCGCTTGCCGGTGCGGGCTTCCCGCTCGAGCTGGCGCCGCTTGGAGATCTCGAACTTGTCGCACGTCGTCTCGAGCTCCTTGATCAGCAGCGCCAGGTCGTCGCGCAGCGCGGCGGCCTCGCCGGTGAAGTCCTCGCGCTCGAAGATGCGCCACTTCTTGAGCACCGGCATGACGACGTCGTCGAGGTGGATGCGCGGGTCGTAGACGCCGCCGACGGCGATCATCACGGCCTTGCGCCGGAACTCGGGCACCTGGTAGCCGGGCATCTGGAAGTTGCGCAGCACCTTGTGCAGCGACTTCATCGCCTGGTTGGGCGCGATCGCGAAGCCGGCCTCGCTGACGTCGCGGTAGAAGATCATGTGCAGGTTCTCGTCGGCCGAGATCTTGGCCAGCATCTGGTCGGCGATCGTCTCGTTGCAGGCCTTGCCGGTGTTGCGGTGCGAGATCCGGGTGGCCAGTTCCTGGAAGGTGACGTAGATGACCGAATCGAACAGGCTCTCGGCGAACAGGTCCTCGCGCACCTGGTGGTTCTGGCCCGGGCTGAAGCCACGGTTGACCACCTCGATGCGCAGCTTCTCCAGCTCGACCGGGTCGACCGCGCGGGTGACCACCAGGTAGTCGCGCAGCGCGATCCCGTGCCGGTTCTCCTCGGCGGTCCAGCGGTTGACCCACTGCCCCCACGGGCCGTCCATGCCGAAGTTCATCGCGATCTCGCGGTGGTACGACGGCAGGTTGTCCTCCGTCATCAGGTTCTGCACCATCGCCACCTGGGCGACGTCGGAAAGCTTGGACTGGCCGGGTTCCCAGTCCTGCCCACCGAGCGCGTAGAAGTTCTTGCCGTCCGACCACGGGATGTAGTCGTGCGGGTTCCAGTTCTTGTGCATGCTCTCGTGCCGGTTCAGGTATTTCTCGACGAACGGCTCGAGCTCCTGCAGCAGCTGTAGGTTTGTCAGCTCGGCTGACATAAGGCCTCCAGTTATCTGTGTCGATGGGTAGCACTCAATATATCTGTGTACCTCAGTAGCATCAAGTTCCTCGTCCGGCGCGGCAAACGGCGATTTTGGTGCCGGTTTCCGGGCCAGTCCGGCCCCGTGCGGCCGTGCCGGGCCCAGCGATACGGCTTGCCGATCCGGCCGAGATGCAAACCCGCTACTGCGATTTGCCGAGCTCGCCGGCCGACACGTACGGGGCGGCGGTGATGTAGAGCATGTTGGTGCAGTAGTCGATGAACTGCTTGCGGGTGGCTCCGAGCTGACCGTGCAGGTAGGCGGTGAACAGGCTGGACAGCCCGCCCACCAGGCTGGTGGCGATCATCTTCTGCAGCACCGCGTCGCCGATCCGGGACAGCTTGCGCTGCAGCAGGTCGATGAAGTTGGGCATCCACTCCGCGCCGGAGCGGGTCAGCACCGGTTCCACCGCCGGCGCCAGCAACAACACCCGGCCGCGCACCGGGTCGTCCACCATCAGCTCGACGAACCGTTCGACCGCCTCCCGCGGGGTGGTCGCCGACGTCAGGGTGTTCATCGCGCGGGTGCACACGTCGTCGTAGACCGCGCGCACGAACTCGTCACGGTCGGTGAAGCTTTCGTAGAAGTAGCGCTCGGTCAGCGCCGCCTTGCGGCACACCGCGCGCACGGTCAGCGCCGGGCCGCCGGAACCGCCGAGCAACTGCACCCCGGCGTTGATGAGGTTGTCGCGGCGAAGCGCGAGGCGACTCTCCAGGGGCACGCCGGTCCAGCGGCCCCGTCGTTGACCCGTCTGCACATCGCTCCTAAGCTGAAAACTTGACAACGGTTGTAGTCAAAAATTCACATACCCACAGGAATCCAATAGTGACTCAAGATACGTCCGCATCGCGCCCCCTGACCAGCGACGTAACGGGCAGCGATGCGGCCGGTCGCACTGAGCAGTCGATTCCGGCCCGGCCGGCGGATGCCGGCGCCGCGCTCGCCGGCGGCTGCCCGGTTTCGCCGCTGGGCTATGAGGCCCCGCCCTCGCCGCTCGGCCCTGACTCGCTGACCTGGAAGTACTTCGGGGACTGGCGGGGCATGCTGCAGGGCCCGTGGGCCGGTTCGATGCAGAACATGCACCCGCAATTGGGCGCGGCCGTGCTGGACCATTCCACCTTCTTCCGCGAGCGCTGGCCGCGGCTGCTGCGCTCGTTGTACCCCATCGGCGGCGTCGTGTTCGACGGCGATCGCGCTCCGATCACCGGCGCCGAGGTGCGCGACTACCACACCGACATCAAGGGCGTCGACGAGCAGGGCCGGCGTTATCATGCGTTGAACCCCGACGTCTTCTACTGGGCGCACTCCACCTTCTTCGTCGGCACCATCCATGTGGCCGAACGGTTCTGCGGCGGCATCACCGAGGAGCAGAAGCGGCAGCTGTTCGACGAACACGTGCAGTGGTACCGGATGTACGGCATGAGCATGCGCCCGGTGCCCAAGTCGTGGGAGGAGTTCCAGGAGTACTGGGATCACATGTGCCGCAACGTGTTGGAGAACAACGAGGCGGCCCGGGCCGTGCTGGATCTGACCGAGTTGCCCAAACCGCCGTTCGCGCAATGGATTCCGAACCGCCTGTGGGCCGCGCAGCGCAAACTGTTGGCGCCGTTCTTCGTCTGGGTGACGGTCGGCCTGTACGACCCGCCGGTGCGGGAGCTGATGGGCTACCGGTGGTCGGCCCGCGACGAGTGGTTGCACCGGCGCTTCGGCGACCTGGTTCGTATCGTGTTCGCCTTGGTGCCCAGCAGATTCCGCAAGCACCCGCGCGCCCGCGCCGGACTGGACCGCGCCAGCGGCCGGATCCCGCTCGACGCCCCGCTGGTGCAGACCCCGGCGCGCAACCTGCCGCCCGAGGACGAACGCGGAAATCCCAAGCACTACTGCCCGATGGTGTCGTAGCCGGGCGCCGACGGGCTTAGGCGTGGGCGTGCTGGTGCACGTCCTCGAGGCCCGCCTGATGCACGTGCCGATGGGTGTGTTCGGTGCCGTCGGTGTGCGCGTGGGCGTGCTCGTGCTCGACGTGGTCGTGCTCGTGCGTGGTGTGCGCGTGCGCGTGCGTCACGCCGCTGTGCTGATGTTCGTGCGTGTGCGGTGCGTCGTGGGTGTGCTGTTCGCTCATCATGTTCTCCGTTGCGTGAAATACCTTGCGTGAAATACGTTGTGCCGCCGGCTGACTCAGCGCACGGCGCCGCGCGGCCGGTGGCGTGACGATGCGGCCACCGACTTGAGCCCGCCCTCGCCGCGGTGGTGGCCCGGCACCCCGGGACCGGCGTGCTCGGCGTTGAACACCGCGTCGATCACCAGCTGGCGAACATGCTCGTTCTCCAGGCTGTAAAAGATCGTGGTGCCCTCCCGGCGGGTGCGGACCAGACGGGCCATCCGCAGCTTGGCCAGGTGTTGGGACACCGACGGTGCCGGCTTGCCCACGTGCTCGGCGAGTTCGTTGACCGACATCTCGCGGTCGGTCAACGACCAGAGCACCTGCACGCGAGTGGCATCGGCCAGCATCCGGAAGACCTCGACGACCAGACGTACCTGGTCGTCGGGCAGCCGGCCTGCACTACTATCTGCATGCATACGCAAATACTAGCGAAGCTCGGCCGGCCTGCCAAGGCGCGGCTCAGTCCGACGGCACCACCGTCGACCGGCGCCGGCCGCCGTTGCGCTCGTTCCACAGCCGGTAGACGTCCACGGCGTCCGGGTGCGGCCGATAGCGCATCGGAAGCCGGCGCTCGTCGAACGGCTTGGCGAATTCGGCGTAGAAATTCGACAATTCGAAGTACTTGCGGTCGTCCACGTAATACGGCTCGTAGCTTTCCCGGGTGGTCAGAAAAACGACTTCTCTGGGCGAGCAGTAGTACAGCGCGCCCAGGCACATCGGGCACGGGTGCGCCAGCACATAGATGGTGGCGTCGACGAGATGCTCGGTGCCCAGCTTCAGACAGGCCGCACGGATGGCCAGGATCTCCGCGTGGGCGGTGGGGTCGTTGGTCTGGGCCGCCTTGTTGGCGCTCTGGGCGAGGACCTCGCCGTCCTGGACGATCACCGTGGCGAACGGGCGGCCGCCTTCGGCCACGTTTTGGCGGGCCAGGTCGATGGTCCGCCGGGCGAAATCGGTCACGAATTGCAGGGTAGTCCGCGCGGCCTCGTGCAATCGGCCCTGTTTTACTGACTAGATCGTCTATTCAAATCCGGGATGAGGAACACCATGGCGCGCACCGACCGTGATCGTTGGGACCTGGCGACCAGCGTCGGGGCGACCGCGACCATGGTGGCGGCCCAGCGGGCGCTGTCCTCGGATGCGAACTTGATCGACGACCCCTACGCCGCGCCGCTGGTGCGGGCGGTCGGCATCGACGTCTACGTCCGGTTGGTGGACGGGGAGATCCAGCCCGGGACGTCCGAGTTCGACCCGCATCGCATGGCGAAGGGGATGGCTTGCCGGACAAGGTTTTACGACGACTTCTTCCTTGACGCCGCCCGCGCCGGCGTCGGCCAGGCGGTGATCCTGGCCTCGGGACTGGACGCGCGCGCCTACCGCCTGCCCTGGCCGGCCGGCACCGTCGTCTACGAGGTCGACATGCCCGACGTGATCGAGTTCAAGACCCTGACGCTGGCCGACCTCGGCGCGCAGCCGACCGCGCAGCGGCGCACGGTCGCGATCGACCTGCGCGACGACTGGGCCGCCGCGTTACGGGAAGAGGGGTTCGACCCGCAGGCTCCCGCCGCGTGGAGCGCCGAGGGCCTGCTGGTGTATCTGCCGGAACAGGCCCAGGACGCGCTGTTCGACAACATCACCGCGTTGAGCGCCCCGGGCAGCCGGCTGGCTTTCGACTTCGTGCCCGACACCGCCGTTTTCGCCGACCCGCGCTGGCGCGCCCACCACGACCGGATGAGCGAGCTCGGGTTCGAGGTCGATTTCAATGACCTGGTCTACCACGGCGAGCGCAGCCACATCGTCGACCACTTGAGCGGGCGGGGCTGGCAGGTCACCTCGAGGACGATCGCCGAGCTGCATGCGGCCAACGGCTTCGCCTACGCCGCCGACGACGTCGCCGCGGCCTTCGCCGACGTCACCTACAGCAGCGCCGTGCTCGGCGGGTAATACCGAGGCCGCCGGCGTGCAACTGTCACGCATCAGCCGACGTCATATACGTCTGGTGCCCCCACTAGGACTCGAACCTAGGACCTGCGGATTAACAGCCGCTAGGTGGAACGCACTTGCCGTCGCTGCATTGTCCGCCAGTGATCCCGCAGCGGCCACAGAAAGCGCTTCTGAACTGGGCAGAAAGGGTAGTCACGGTCTAGCAGGTGCTGTGTCGCGCGTTCGCCCTGTTCGGCACGTCGCGCAAAGTCTGCTGACACGCTGCTGACAAGTCCGCCGCGCCGCGCTGAAATTGGCAGGCACTGTCATGGGCCTATGGCACGATCGATGCGTGGACCCGCTCACAATTGTTGTTGCAGCTGTTGCTCTCGGAGCGCAGGAAGGCGTACGGGAGACGGTGGCGGCTGCCGTCAAGGACACCTACGCCGGGCTCAAGCGGCTCATTACGGACCGCTACAAGGGCGTCGACCCCACCGGCGTCGAGAACAAGCCAAGCTCCGAAGCGAAGCGGGCCTCGCTGGAAGAAGACCTGAAGGATGCAGGCGCAGAGCAGGACGCGGACCTCTTGGCTGCGGCGAAGGCGGTCATCGAAGCCGTCCGCGCGGACAATCCCCAGGCGGGAGAACCAATTGGGGTCGACCTGGAGAGGATCGAAGCGGAAGCGCTTCGTATCCAGAATGTGCAATCGACCGGTGGGGGAGTTCGCGTTCGCGATGCAAAGGTCGCCGGGGCTATCGATATCAGCGGTGTGTCGTCGGGCCAGACGGGACCACCGGCCACCCCTTAGCGGGCGCGGCAGCATCTGAAGGTTCTGCTGCCGCGCCGTTAGTGCATCTAAGCGGTAACACTGTTGGCCGTGATCTCAACGTCACTCTGGGCAATCCATCGGTCTACGAAACGATGGGGCGGGACGCGTACCTTGCTCGGGCTTTAGAAGATTCGGATTCACGGATCGAACGGCGACGGGCTGGTGCGGGTCTCGACGAAGCTCAGGTTGCGCGGATTCAGCACCTCCTACCTCAGGTACCTCACCAGTTGAGAGGGTTGTCGAGCGGTCAATTCATCGTTCTGACAGGCGCATTGGGAACTGGCAAGTCGGACAGAGCCGAGGGCTGGATTCGTAGTGCGGCAGAGTTGGCGCAGAGCGATCCCGATGCTCCGTTACCGGTTTGGGTTGCCATAGACGACCTCGAGTCCTCGCTAGAGGTCCACCTCCAGCGCGAAGTCGGTGTACTGGCGCTTGAAACTGTCGGCGCAGATATCGTCATCGACGGCCTAGACCAACGCGCAGACCGTGCCGAAAGGACCATTGGCTACGCGGATTCGCTTACACGACGGTGGCCGCGTTCGCGCGTTGTCCTGACATCCCGTGCAACACACAATGTTCGCGACAGCGTGGTGATCCGAGTCGACCCAATGCCGAAGTCTTATGGTCGGAAACTGGTGAGCTTGGTGGCCGGTACAGCACAGGTCGGCGACCTGCGACCTGAAATCGAGGAAGCTCTTGAACGGCCTCTGTTCGCCTTGTTGATCGGACAGCAGGCCAGTTCGGGCGAACTCACCACGATGACGGAAGTCATTGAGGGTGTTGTCCGCAAGGTCGTTGGGAGGGAGGACAAGGACCTTTATCCCCACCTACGGCAATTGGCCATCCGAACAACAACGACTGCACGTCCCGTCGACCCCGAGAGCTTTGTTGACTTCGATGTGGCTTCCAAGCTTCGAGATTCGCCGTTCCTGACAACGACAGCGCACGGTTTGTCATTCTCGTTGGCAACCTTCGAGCAGTGGTTTGCTTCGCGGGCCGTGCTCGAAGAGGCTGTTTCACTGGACGACATTCTGGTGGACCTGCCGTCGTTCGACCGATGGAAGTACGTGCTGTCAATAGTGCTCGCGTCTGGTGAACCATCACGAGTAGATCCAGTGATGGCGCGCATCGCGCGTTGGAACCCTGGGGCAATTGGATGGATCATCAACGAGACTGAAAGCGCAGGACTAAACCGATACAGGGAAGATTCGTCAGATTCCCAGCAGCAGATGGGTTACCGCCTGCGGTTTGCACTTGAGGCGATGCTCGACGGTCTAGGGCCACTGTCCGCGGCCTTCACACCTTTTGCAACTACCGGCCTCGACTCGTTGGAGCACTTCTCCCTTGGGCTCGAATACGGCGGTGAGAGGGTCAGCACTACATGGCTCATATCGAATCAGGTCCCAGATAACCCCCTTCCGCCACTAATTGACGCATCGGTTGAGGTATCCACCAACCGTTGGTTCTCTATCGAAACAGCCGCAATGCCCGCTTCGCGGAACTGGGTGTGGGCTGCTGCGCGAAACATCTTGGCGGGCGACCTAAGCGAGTGTCTAACGTCGGTCGCCATCCGCATAGCCAGCCAACATGACGGTGTTGTGCGGCGCGAGGTGGAAGATCTTCGGCGAAGGAATGTAACTGACCCAACGGATCTCGACGACATCGGTCGCGGCTTATATGGCAGTATCTACCCGCTGCCTGACGTTATGCCGGGTCGGAATGGCTGGCCCGGGTTCTCGCTGGAAT